>CAZISF010000214.1:0-4325 GCA_964541915.1 uncultured Caulobacter sp. | reverse complement strand
GATAATGCTTATTATGCGCAACTTATAACGTACTGTTTTTGCTGCAATTTTTGCAGCTATGACATATTGGGCGAGAACTGTATGCGGCCGGACTCTCTACTGTTCAGACGCCTCTTGCTCGCCCTTTAGAGCGGCCAGTTGGGGCTCCAACAGCTTGATGGCGTAGTCGCGGATCTGATCAGCGTCAGCGGGTTCCTGCTGGATCAGATCGCGGACATGGGCAAGCGCCATCCGAACGAATGACATGCAGGCGATCGCGCGTCGCTCAGGCACGGTCAGCGCTCGAAGCGGCCGCACCAGCCCCTCGATCACCGCGTCGGTGCGCCGATCGAGCTCAGAGAGGCCGGCGGCGGAACGGATGTCGGGCCGCCAGGCGTGCCGGGCGTCGAGCCTGCCTTGATAGCCCCACTCCAAGTTGGCCAGGCCATCTTCCTCGACCTGGTCCGCAAGGGCTCGAAGAAGGCTCGCAGCCTCGAACCGACGGTCCGGGCTGGCGTTTTTGTAGGTGACCCCGCTGACCGCCGCGGCAACGAACGCTTCAGCGATGTCCCAGCCTACCTCGGCCCGTGAAAGCTGCAGGGAGTCGGAGTCAAATTCTCTCAGCTTGAAGAAGGCGTTGAGGGCGAGGTCGTAGACCTGCGCTTTGTACTTGGTGCGCTCCGACGGGTCGGTCACGCCGTTGTCGCTCATAGCCAGCATACCTCAAGCGCCAAATACTCCCGGAGAACCATCCGAACCCGCATCCCGTCCTCCTGGGTCACGCGATAGCGGAAGCGGTCCCGTTGCACGACAATCCAGCCGTTGACGAAATCGTCCTCCCGACCCAACAGCACCCGATGGAATGCCCGGCTTCCGAGTTCAGGCCATAGCGCGAAGCCTCCCGGCTCACCCTCGAAGATCCTACGCGCGTCGTCGGACATCAAGATGAGCGGCACGATTCCGACGCCGTCCGGCGAATGGAGTTGCGGCTCGTTGAGCTCAAAGTCGACCAGGCCTCGGGCCAGTTTTATGGCGATCCGCTGCAGCCGTTCGGCGTTGGGATCCCAAACAACGGCGCCGTCTTCCTCACGCCGGGCGGCGAGGATTTCCCGCCGGAGACGTTGGTTGCCGCTGAGCGTCTTGGCGACCGATGCCCGGGCTAGGCGTGCCGGTTCGACGTGACCCGCGATGACGCATTCCATCAGGCACGCGACATACTCTTCGTCATCAGAGAAGCCGGCGTTGCAGGCCTGGCAAGATGCGGCGACGGGCAGATTGTCCGGCAGCGGATCGTCGAGGAAGATTTTCGAAGGGTTGTGGTCGCGGCTCTGCTCGGGACCTCCACAATGGGCGCAGAAGCCTTTGTTGCGGGTGTCGCCCTCATCAGGCCACTGACGCATCTTGCTGGCGGGCGGTCCGTCCGATCCCGTCGTCATGCGGACTTCTCCGGAGCCTCGCGTGCAAGATGCCGCTTCAGGGCCGTTTCACCAAACCGGTGGAGGTCGAAGTCGGTGCGGCCGCACAGTCGCGCGAGCCCTCCTTCCGTCGTGTCCAGCCCGACGTCCGCAGCGACGGCGATCGCCATCACCTCGCCGGCGATCTCCCGGGGAAGGAAGAATACGACATAGGGAAACCGGGCCACGTGGCGCCCACCGAAACCGCCGGCGTTGCAGCTGCTGACTGTCGTCGCCCCCAATGCCGACAAGGCCAGGGTGGCGCCGATCACGCCAATATCGAGACCCCAGAGGTCCTCCTCCGGCAGGAAGGCCTCTTCCCGCTCTTCCTCGTACAGCTCGGCTTCTTGGTCGAGGTCAGCACTCGCCGCGAACCGCTGGAAGAGCGCGGCCTCCCGCCCAAGCGCCTCTTCAACCTGGCTCCAGGTGATCCCGCGCATGTCGCGGTATTGCTGGTTGCCCTGCAGCCCATCGTCTTCGCCGGAATCGGCTTCTTCATCCGAAAGAACGGCGAGCGTGCCGACGTCGAGTTCGCGGACGATGGTCACTGGGTAGGTGCGCGACCCGGTCATCCTCGCCTCCCCTCGCGGTCCTTGACCCGTCGCCCGAAAAGAACAAAATAGAAACGGCGCTCGACGGAGCGCCCATGTGGCGCCACTCTGGCGCCATGATACCTGATTCGAAAATGGCGACGGTCCGCACCTTAGACCGGATTAATTTGCGGCTCCCGGGCGAAACCTTCGACGCCATCGATGCTTCCCGAGGCGCTCGTCCCGGCAATGTCTCGCGTAACACTTGGATAACCGAAGCGGTCGAAGAGAAATTGGCCCGTGATCGCGCAGAGAGCGGCCAAGGAAAAGGCGGCGCGGACCATGCCTAGCTTCTACGAATTCTTCGCGGGCGGCGGCATGGCGCGGGCCGGCCTGGGCAAGGCCTGGACCTGTCTGTTCGCCAACGATTTCGACACGAAAAAGGGCCTGACCTACCAGCTGAACTACCCCACCGGGGATGTGCTCAGGGTCGACGACGTCCGGAAGATCAAGGCGGCTGAGCTCCCCGGACATGTCGATCTGATTTGGGGGTCGTTTCCGTGCCAGGATTTGTCGCTCGCTGGCGGCGGCGCCGGCCTGAAGGGCGAGCGCTCCGGCACGTTCTATCCCTTCTGGGAGATCGTGAAGGGCCTCGTCGCCGAAGGGCGCGGTCCAAAGCTCATTGCCCTGGAAAACGTCCTCGGCACCCTGACATCGCACAGCGGGCGCGACTTCGAAGCGATCTGCAAGACCTTCGCCGACGCCGGCTATCGCTATGGGGCGCTCGTCATCAACGCCGCCCTGTTCGTGCCGCAGTCGCGCCCCCGGCTATTCATCATCGGCGTCCGGGCCGACGTCGACATAGACCCTGCCCTCTTGTCGCCGGAGCCGATCGCGCCGTTCCACACCGCCGCCTTGCAGCGCGCCTTCGAGCGCGTCAGCAAAACGGCCCAGAAGAAGATGGTGTGGTGGAACATTCCCGCGCCAGCGAGGCGCAACACCACCTTTGCCGACTTTATCGAGGAGAACCCGACCAGCGTCAGCTGGCACACGGACGCCGAGCGGGACCTGCTGATCGGCAAGATGTCGCCGGTCAACAAGGCCAAGCTGGAAGCTGCCAAGCGCGCCGGCCGGCGCATGGTGGGCTGCGTCTACAAACGCACGCGCCTGGACGAGCGCGGGGCGAAGGTGCAGCGGGCGGAGGTTCGGTTCGACGATGTCGCCGGCTGCCTGCGGACACCGGCCGGCGGCTCTAGCCGCCAGGTGATCGTGGTGGTGGACGGCAAGAAGGTGCGCAGCCGGCTAATCTCCGCTCGCGAGACTGCCCGACTGATGGGCCTGGACGAGAGCTACAAGCTGCCGAAGAACTACAACGAGGCCTATCACCTGACTGGCGACGGCGTCGCCGTGCACGTCGTTCGCCACCTGGCCGAACAGCACTTCGAGCCCCTCCTCGCCGTCGAGGACGCGGCGCAGGCGGCCGCGTGACGGTCATCCCCTGCGAGCAGGATCCACGGCTCCGCGCCGAGATCGAACGCTTCGCGGAAGTCCTAAAAACCCAGGTCCACCAGCTCGGCGAGCACGGGCTGGACGAGGCCAGCTTCTACGCCTCCCCGATCTTCCGTGGCGCCATCGAGAAGGTTCGTGGCGAGTTTTCCGCGACCATGCGGGGCAAGCGTGAGTTCGTGCAGCATGTGCTGAACCATATGGAAGATGGCGGCCATATCGCCGGCTGGGACCGCACCCAGGGCAAGGCGCGCAACGACTACTACGTCCGGCTCAAAAGCGGCCGCCTGGCCGTCGTCGACCTGAAGGGCTGCCTGGACGGCGAGAACACCAACAAGTTCGAGCGCCCCGCCGGCGCAGACGAGTTCATCACCTGGAGCCTCTGCACGAACTCCGGAGCCGACCCTCGCCGGAACGCCTGGTCCGGCATCCACACCCGTTTGAGCGCCGAGATGATCAGCCGCAACAAGCGCGTCGACGGCGTGGTGGCCGCCTTCCACGGGGCGTTCGGGGGGCGCGACGAGGAGGTCAACTATGTGGACTTCGAGGTTGGCGAACAGGCCGATGAACTCTTCCGGCGAACCGTGATCCGCCGCGCCGGCGTTGTGCAGCACGCCTCCGACATGACGGTCATCCAGCGTGTCTGATCCGGGGCCCTTCCTCGGCCGTAACCCGGACGCGGTGAACTTTCCGCCGTTTGAAACAGAAGACCTGCGCGCCAACCTGCAGCGCTTCCTCGACACGCCTTTCGGCCCAGAAGGTGGTTTGGCAATCCCCGTCGGGAACTACCGCTGGGGCGTGTACGCCTTCTTCGACTACGACGGCGAGCCGATCTATGTCGGCCAGACCAACGAGC
>CAZISF010000213.1:0-4328 GCA_964541915.1 uncultured Caulobacter sp. | reverse complement strand
TCAAGCAGCGCTCGATCGATCTGGTCGAGACCTGGCGGCCCTGGCTGACCCAGCAGCTGTCGGGCCTCGGCCTCGACATCGCGCCCTCCGCCGCCAACTTCGTTCTGGCCGGATTCCCGACGACGCCCGGCAAGACCGCCGTCGAGGCCGAGGCGTTTCTGGCATCGAAGGGCTATCTGACGCGCGGCGTGAGCAACTACGGCCTGCCCGACCACCTTCGCATCACGATTGGCCTGGAAGAGCACAACCGCGCCGTCGTCGACGCCCTCGCCACGTTCATGGGGAGGGCATGACCATGGTTGCGTGGTTCGAGACGCTCGCTCGACGCTCGCTCCTCACCATGACGAGGTTGGGTGGGCCGCACGGTAGTCGTCATCCTGAGGAGCGATCCCTCAGGATCGCGTCTCGAAGGACGCACTGACCATGCCCGGCAAGTTGTTCAACCAGCTGACCCTCGTCGGTTGCGGCCTGATCGGCTCCTCAATTGTCCGGGCGGCGCGGGCGCATGGCCTCGTCGGCAAGATTGTCGTTGCGGACCCGTCGGAGTTCGTGCGGGCGCGGGTGACCGAGCTGGGCCTGGCCGACCGGGTTACAGGCGATATCGGCGACGGCGTGACGGGCTCGGACCTGGTGATCTTCGCCGTGCCCGTGCTGGCCATGGGCGAGGCCATGGCCGCCGCCGCCGGCCATCTGGCGCCCGGCGCCATTATCAGCGACGTCGGTTCGGTCAAGGGTACGGTCGCCGAGGCGCTGATGGCGCATGCCCCGGCCAACGTCTTCGTCATCCCCGGCCATCCGATCGCCGGCACCGAGCACTCCGGCCCCGACGCCGGCTTCGCCGAACTGTTCGACGGCCGCTGGACCATCCTGACCCCGCTGCCCAACGAAGCCGCCGGCTACGCTGAGGCGGTGGCGAAGCTGTCGGCCTTCTGGCGCGGCTGCGGCGCCCAGGTCGAGGTGATGGACACGGCGCACCACGACCTGGTGCTGGCCATCACCAGCCACCTGCCCCACCTGATCGCCTACAACATCGTCGGCACGGCCTCGGACCTCGAGGGCGTCACCGAGGGCGAGGTGATGAAATACTCCGCCGGCGGCTTCCGCGACTTCACCCGCATCGCCGCCAGCGATCCGACCATGTGGCGCGACATCTTCGTGGCCAACAAAGACGCGGTGCTGGAGGTGCTGGGCCGGTTCACCGAGGACCTGCAGGCGCTCAGCCGGGCGATCCGCTGGGGCGAGGCGGAGAAGCTGCACGAGCTGTTCACCCGCACGCGCGCCATCCGCCGGGGCGTCATCGCGCTCGGCCAGGAAAGCGCCGAGCCGAACTTCGGCCGGGATCGCGGGAAGCACTGACATGGACCGGCGGGCGGGCATTCGGACGTTGGCCGCCCTGCTGCTGACGCTGGGCGGAGCAGCGGCCTGCGCGGGTCCAAAGGTCGACGTCCTGCCGCCCCGCATTTCTTCCGACCCGGCGGCGGCGTCACCCAGACTATATGTCGTCGTCGCCGACGACGGCGCGCTGTCCGTAGCGGGAGCGCCGACCACGCTGGAGCGTCTTCCCGCCGACCTTGATGCAGCCTTCAAGCGCTTGGGCGCCACGGGAAAGCGCGCGGACCAGACCGTAATGATCGTTGGCGGTCCGACGATCACCTATGGCGATTATACCGTTCGCAAACCCACGCCAGCGCCCTTCGATACTGGCAGCGATTGCGGGCAGCTATTGGGCGGCTTCTAGCTTTCGGTAAACCTCAACCGTCGCGCTCAACAAAGACCGCGAAGGCTCGGCTCTACAAACCAGCTTGATCTCCGCAACAATGCCTTCGGCATCAATGCCGCCGCCTACCGTGTGATTTTTGGGGTTGTTGAAGTTAAGGCCAGTCCAAAAGCCGGTGATCCAGTGCTCCCCAGCGTATTTTTCCGCTTCGGATGAAAGCCATGTCGCGCAGCTTTGATCGCCGCCGTAGCGCCAGAGCCTAAGAACCTCTGGCGGGCTCGCGGCCACTGCGACCGCTAGGGCCAGTCCAATCATTTCTCTTCGACCTTCTCAGGCTTCGGCGCCTTCGCCACTTTCTTCACCGTAGCCTCAAAGCGCGCTTCGTCTTCGTCGCACTCTAGCTCGCGGGCGAGCTCGCGAAATTTGTCGGTTTGGGTTGAGTCGTGCTTTGGTTCGGTCATAGATGAATATTACCTCGTCAGACGCCGCGCTGCCATCGCTCTCGTTCTTTGGAGACGCCAGCAGCAAGAACAGCACCTTCATGGTTGCCGGCGGCTTCGCCGTCAGCGGCAATCGCATCACTGAGATCGAAGATCACATTGCCAAGCTGCGCGACGACGCCGGGATAAAGTCAGAGTTTCACTGGGCGGACTACCGAGGCGGAAATCGCCGCCCCGCCTATGAAGCCCTTGTGAAGTATGGGTTTGACTTGGTGAACAAGCGCAAGGCTGCGCTCCACATCATTATTGCTCGTTTCGAGGGATACAATCATCGCCAGCGCGACGGCGAAGACCGAGATACGAGCGTCAACCGCATGTATTTCCAGCTAGGCCTTCACAGGCTCGCGCGCTTTTACGGCGCGAGCCGCGCCATTCATATCCGCCTGGATGCAGGTAACGACTGCAAAGACATCTGTGACATGCGGAACGAGCTGTGCGCGAAGGCCTATCGAACCTACGCAACGCGCCCGAACTGCGTGCGGTCCATAGAGCCGGTCAAGTCGCAGAATGTCGGGATAGTGCAGATGGCGGATGTCATCGTTGGGGCGGTGGCCGCAAAGCAAAACAAGATCGTTCATGCGAACGCTAAGGGGGATTTGGCGGAGTTCGTACTGCGGTCATCAGGCCGACAATCGTGGGCCACTGACACCGACAAAGCCGCGCGCTTCCTCACGGTGTGGCACCACGAAAAGCGATAAGGTCCCCCGCAGCCCTATCTCACGGTTGCCCGGAGCACAGCTGGTCAAGCCAGCGTATTCGGACTGCGGAGGCCTCATTCAGAATATAGGCGAGTCGCAACGAATCGGCAACGGGCTGAAGGCGCCAATGACCAAAAGAGTCAAGCCCGCCTGCCCTTCGTTCTCCAACGCTGATTGCGTGGCTTCTTATTCGCCTTGGGCTTCTTCCCGGCGGTTAGCTGTTTGATACGTGAGACGCTTGCCGACCACGCCGTGCAGCGCCAGCGCCGCGCGCTGGGTGTCGTTCACGCCAAGCGCGACCCGGTTGGAATACCGGAAGTCGAACTCCGCCAGATACCGGTGCATGTGCTTCTTGGAGGCGTGTTGATAGACGCCCTTCATGCCGCGCTTGAAGATGCTGAAGTAGCCTTCAATCGTGTTCGTGTGGATCGTGCGGTCGGACAGGTTGACGTATTCGCCTTGGCCGTGACGGGTGAAGTTGTGTTCCGCGAACGCGCGGCCAACGTGGAGATAGTGGCCCGCTTCGTCAGTCATCAGGCGAGCCTCGCGGTCGAGGTTTTCCAGAATGATCGGGGCGAGCGTGGCCGGGCGG
Source organism: uncultured Caulobacter sp. (assembly GCA_964541915.1). GTDB lineage: Bacteria > Pseudomonadota > Alphaproteobacteria > Caulobacterales > Caulobacteraceae > Caulobacter. Next base: position 821 of record CAZISF010000213.1, on the reverse strand, counting down.
ATGTTGTCCACGACCATGGAGCGGGTGCGGCCGGTTTCGCGGTCCAGCAGCGTCAGAACCTTGATCTTGTGATGGAAGGCGCGCTTCACCGGCTTGCCGGGCTCGCGGCCAATGTAGGTCTCGTCGACTTCCACAGCGCCGCCGCCGGAGCCGAACGGGGCCAGCTCGCCAGAGCGCATCGCCTCGCGAATACGATGGGCCAGGAACCACGCGGTTTTGTAAGTGGTCTCAAGCGTGCGTTCGAGCTGCTTGGCGCTGATGCCCTTCTTGGAGGAGCAGAGCAGGTAGATCGCTTGCAGCCACTTCGTCATAGGAAGGTGGCTCTCTTCGAAGATGGTGCCGACGCGGACGGTGAACTGCTTACGGCAGTCGCCGCACTTCTTCAGGCCGTGACGGATCGCGCCTTCCGGGTTCGTCTTGCTCTTGGAGCCGCGCACGTTGGCGAGGGGGTAGACCCGGCCCGTGCAGCCGCAATGGGGGCAAACAGGCTCACCGTTCCAGAGGATCGCCTCAACAAAGGCGAAGGCGGCGGCTTCATCGTGAAAGTAGGGCTTGGAAAGGACGGACATGGGATCAACCGGTTGGAATCGTTGGATTCAACCTACCCCAAACCATGGGTTTGTCAAAGACATAATCGCCTCACCTATGGGACCGTCATGGGCCTCTACGGCGCCTTGAGGGAGGCCGGCTGGACACGGATCGGCGAAGCCACGGTGGGTCGATAGCCTAGCCGCCCGCGACCAGCCGCCGCAGGTTCTCCAGCACTTTCGGCGTGTCCTTGCGCAGACCCGCGCGGATCAGGGCCGGCGGAGCGAAGAGGC
>CAZISF010000212.1:0-4329 GCA_964541915.1 uncultured Caulobacter sp. | reverse complement strand
CTGGCCGGCCGGCCGTTCAACCTGGGCAGCCCCAAACAGATCGGCGACATCCTGTTCGGCGAGCTTGGTCTCGAGGGGGGCAAGAAGACCGCCACCGGCCAATGGGCCACCGATGTCGATGTGCTCGAGCGGCTGGCCGCCAGTCACGACCTGCCCCGCACCCTGCTCGACTGGCGCCAGCTGTCGAAGCTGAAGGGCACCTACACCGACAACCTGATCGCGGCGATCAACAAGAAGACTGGCCGGGTCCACACCTCCTACAGCCTGGCCGCGGCCAATACCGGGCGCCTCGCCTCGACCGACCCGAACCTGCAGAACATCCCGATCCGCACCGAGGAAGGCCGCAAGATCCGCAAGGCCTTCATCGCCGAGCCGGGCAACCTGCTGATCAGCGCCGACTACAGCCAGATCGAGCTGCGCCTGCTGGCCCATGTCGGCGACATTCCCCAGCTGAAGCGGGCCTTCCGCGAAGGGCTGGACATCCACGCCATGACCGCCTCGGAGATGTTTAACACGCCGATCGAGGGCATGCCCTCGGACGTGCGTCGCCGCGCCAAGGCGATCAACTTCGGCATCGTCTACGGCATCAGCGCCTTTGGCCTGGCCAACCAGCTGGGCATCGACCAGTCCGAGGCCGGGGCCTACATCAAGACCTATTTCGAGCGCTTTCCCGGCATCCGCGAATACATGGACCGCATGCGCGCGGAGGTCCGCGAAAACGCCTACGTCACCACGATCTTCGGCCGACGGATCAACATCCCCGACATTCGCGGCAAGGCCGTCGGCATGCGCCAGTTCGCCGAGCGCGCGGCGATCAACGCCCCCCTCCAGGGCGCCGCCGCCGACATCATCCGCCGGGCGATGGCGCGGATGCCCTCGGCTCTCAAGGACGCGGGCCTGTCGTCGAGGATGCTGCTGCAGGTGCACGACGAACTGGTCTTCGAGACCTCCGTGACCGAGGCCGAAGAGACCATGCGCGTGGCCAAGGCGGTGATGGAAAAGGCCGCCCTGCCGGCGGTGGACCTCAGCGTGCCGCTGGTGGTGGAAGCCCGCGCCGCGAGCAACTGGGACGAGGCGCATTAGGGGTCTCCTCCCCCAGAGTGGAGGAAGAGCTGACGCGTGACGCAGCCGCCCCCTTGGCATAACATCGCTCTTCGAGGCCGCGCCGACGGCTCGTCCGGGGGGACCACCACATGCTCAGCCGCGCGCCTTTAGCGCCCGTTCGGGACTGGTATTGCGACTCCGCCCACTGGGATCAGTTCACCCCGCGCGGCGGGGACGTGATCATCGCCACCGCGCCAAAGGTCGGCACGACCTGGACGCAGCAGATCGTCAATCTGCTGGTGTTCCAGAACCCCGAGCCCAGGCATCTCGGCTTCCTGTCGCCCTGGCTGGACTGCCGCTTCCAGATGCCGCTGCCCGTGGCGCTGCAGGTGCTGGAGGCCCAGCCCCACAGGCGGTTCGTCAAGTCGCACCTGCCGATGAGCGCCCTGCCGATCTGGGACGAGGTCAAATACATCCACGTGGCCCGCGACGGGCGCGACGCCTGCATGTCCTATTTCAACCACGTCAGCGGTTATACGCCGTTCGCCTGGAGCAAGCTGGACGAGATCGGCGAGAGCGACCCGTTGCTGCCGGGCCCAAAGCCCCGGCCGCCCCGGACCGCGCGCGAGTTCTTCCACCACTGGATCGAGCAGGGCGGCACCCGCAAGGCCGAGCTGATGGCCGACGCCTTCTTCGAGATCGAGCGGTCCTTCTGGGCCGAGCGGACCCGGCCCAACGTCCTGCTGCTTCACTACAACGACATGAAGGCCGACCTCGACGGCGAGATGCGGCGCATCGCCGCCTTCCTCGACATTCCGGTCGATGAGACCGTCTGGCCGGAGCTCGTCGCCGCCGCCGACTTCAGCGCCATGCAGCGCGACGGCGGGACGCTCATGGCCGGCGTCGATGTCGCCTTTGAGGGCGGTCACAAGACCTTCCTCAACAAGGGCACCAACGGCCGGTGGCAGGGCGAGCTGACGGACGAGGACCTCGGCCTCTACCAGCGCCGGGTCGAGAGCGAACTGTCGCCGGGCCTGGCCGCCTGGCTGGAGAAGGGCCGGCGCATCGCGGGCGATCCGCGCGCCAGCGCTGACTGATCATGCTCAGCCGCGCGCCGATCGCGCCCGTCAAGGGCTACTACTGTGACAGCGCCCGCTGGGACGCCTATGTCCCGCGCGAGGGCGACATCGTCATCGCCACCGCACCCAAGGTCGGCACGACCTGGATGCAGCAGATCGTCAGCCTGCTGGTGTTCCAGTCGACCGAGCCCAAGCCCCTGCAGTTCATCTCGCCGTGGCTGGACTGCTGTCTGCGCGATAATCTGGACCAGACACTGGCGCTGCTCGAGACGCAGACCCATCGCCGTTACATCAAGTCCCACCTGCCGCTCAGCGCCCTGCCGGTCTGGGACGAGGTGAAGTACATCCACGTCGCGCGGGACGGTCGCGACGCCTGCCTCTCCTACATGAACCACAACAACGCCTATACCGACGCGGCATGGGCCCGGCTGGACGCATCGGCGGAGGCAGATCCGAACCTGCCCGGCCCCGTGCCCCGGCCACCCCGTGACCCGCGGGGCTTCTTTCACCACTGGATCGCGCCGGGCGGCACGACCGCCGCCGAACAGATGGGCGACGGCTTCTTCGAGATCGAGCGGTCCTTCTGGGCCGAACGGACGCTGCCGAACCTGCTGCTCGTCCACTACGCCGACCTGAAGGCCGATCTCGACGGCGAGATGCGCAGGATCGCGGCCTTCCTCGGTATCGCCGTCGACGAGACCCTCTGGCCGACGCTGGTCGCGGCGGCGGGGTTCGAGGCCATGAAGAGCGCCGGCGCCGACCTGATGCCCGGTGCGGAACTGTCCTTCGAAGGCGGTCACCAGACGTTTCTCAACAAGGGAACCAACGGCCGCTGGCAGACCGACCTGACCGCCGATGACCTGGCCCTCTACGAAGGCCGTGTGGCGACCGAACTTCCGCCCGACCTGGCCGCCTGGCTGGAGCATGGCCGCCGTGTCGCCGGGGATCCGCGCCCCGCGACGGACTGACCGGAACCTCGCCGCCGCCTCCACGTTCGCTCAACAGGCCGTTGCCTGAAGGGCTGACGATGAAACAGGTGCTGTACTGGACACTGGCGGTCCCGCTGACCGCGATCATGGCGCTGTTCCTGCTGCGCCTGATGCACGTCGCCTGACCTGACTGTCCCGCGTCGACCGGGCTGACGCCGACAGCTTGCTCAGGCCGACCGGTCAAGGAGCCGCACAATGGCCGCGCTCGCGACCGGCTCATCCAGCATCGGCGCGTGTCCCACGGCCGGCACCTCGGCGAAGGCCATCTCGGGCGCCGCGGCCCGCATTCGGGCGGCAATGTCTCGACTGAGAATGTCTGAGGTCTCCCCCCGGATCAGCAACGCCGGCCGGCCGACAGCGAGAGCTTTGAAGAAGGGCCACAGATCAGGCGCCGGCGCGGAAGGGTCGGCCGCCCTGATCGGAAGGGCGATATCCGGGTCGTAGTCGAGCTCGGGCCTTCCCCCGACCAGCCGGAACGTCCGCCGGGCCATGCGCTCCCAGTCGGCGTCGCCGTAGTGAGGAAAGACCGAGGCGTTTCCAGCCTTCACGTAGGCGGCCGCGCCGGCCCAATCGTCGACCTGGGCCGGCAACCCGACATAGCCCCTGATGCGGTCGAGGCCCTCCTGAGCGATCTCCGGCCCGACGTCATTGAGCACCGCCGCCGCGATGGCGTTTGGCCGCAGGACCGCCAGGGTCATCATGATCAGCCCGCCCATGCTGGTGCCGATAAAGACAGCCCGGTCAATGGACTGGCTGTCCAGCAGAGCCAGCAGGTCGGCGGCGTATACCCCGGGATTGTAGGTGGCGGGGTCCGGCGCGCGATCGGAGCGTCCGCGCCCACGAATATCGACAGCGAGGACCCGCCGACCGGTCTGGTTCACGATGGCCGGCGCCAGGGTTTCGAAATCCCGGGCGTTGCGCGTCAGACCATGGATGCAGATCACCGGCGAATGATCCGACGCTCCCGGATAATCGAGCGCGTGCAGGGTCAGGCCATCGGCCGAACGCCAGTATAGATCGACGGGCTTTGTCATGGGTCCAGTCTGACCCGGCGGCATCGCACCTTCAACCCGGACGCCACCCGATCGGCCAGAACGCGCTACTGCGCAGGGCGTCGGGGAGGCCAGGCCTGCGCCAGAAGCAAGCCCGTGAACCGCAGAAAGACTCCTGGATGCCCTCAACCCCTGTTCAGTAAGGGATTGGTGGAGCCGAGGGGA
>CAZISF010000211.1:0-4351 GCA_964541915.1 uncultured Caulobacter sp. | reverse complement strand
CGGAAAGTCTTGCCCTCCGAAGGGCATTGCGGGAGGGGTGGCCGAGGCGCCAGTCTCGGGCCAGCAGCAGCGATTGGACCCCACCATGACTGACAAAACCTCGACCGATGGCGTCCGGCCCGGACCGCTCGCGGGGGTCCGGATCATCGACCTGACGCAGTTCGTGCTCGGTCCCTACGCCACCCAGACGCTGGGCGATCTGGGCGCGGACGTCATCAAGGTCGAGGAGCCTTCAGGCGATCGCCAGCGCAATTCGGGCAAGGCTCCGAACTCGAAGGAAATGGGTCCCGGCTATGTCGCCTTCAATCGCAACAAGCGGTCGGTGAGCCTGGATCTGAAGACGGACGAGGGCCGCGAGACACTCCGGAAGCTGGTCGCGACCGGCGACGTCTTTATCCACAACATGCGCCCCGCCGCGGTGGCCCGTCTGGGCTTCTCCTACGAGCAGGTCGCGGCCATCAAGCCTGACATCGTCTACGTCGAGGCGATGGGCTACGACGAGGCGGGCCCCTACGCCGGTTTGCAGGCGTTCGATGATCTCATTCAGTCCGCCAGCGGCGCCTGCGGTCTTGGGCAGCTCGTGGACCCGGAAGCCGAGCTGCGGCCCCTGCCGTCGTTCCTGGCCGACAAGACCTGCGGCCTGTTCGCCGTGATCGCCACCCTGGCGGCCCTGCGTCACAAGGAGCAGACCGGCGAAGGCCAGTACGTCGCCGTACCAATGCTGGAGACCTTCACCGGCTTCCTCATGGCCGAACACCTCTATGGCGAGACCTTCATCCCGCCGACCAGCAGTTTCGGCTTCACCACCGCCATCACGCCCCATCGCAAGCCGATGAAGACGAAGGACGGCTATCTGACGGTCATGCCTGCGAATGCCGGCCAGTCGGCGAAGTTCATGGAACTGGGCGGCCTGCCCGGCGCCTACGAGAGCGAGCGCTTCACGTCGAAGACCAGCGGCAGGGAAAAGGTCGCCGAATACTACGCCATGATGGGCGAGGCGGCTGCCAGTCACACGACCGATGAGTGGATGGCGCTCGGCGCGGCGAACTCCATCCCGGTCATGCGGGCCAATACGCCGACGATGATCTTCGAGGACGCCCAGCTCAGCCAGACCCTGTTCGAGGAGCGGACGTTGGCGGGGGAGGGGACCTATCGGGCGATGAGGCCCGGCCTGCGGTTCTCGAAGACGCCGGCCGCCATCCTGCGCGACCCGCCCCGGATCGGTCAGGACACGGACGACGTGCTGGCCGAGCTCGCGGACTGGCCGGCGACCGCCAAACCCTGACGTCGCTGACTACATGAAGTTGCGCGTGTGCATGTCGGCCAGGCGTTGCGCCTCGTCCACGCCGAAGCCCAGCCGCAGCAGGCGCGCTCTTCGCCCGGCGGCCATGTCGAGCTTGAGCTGCTGAACAGCCGCATGACCCCGCGCCAAGGCGGCGGGCGTCAGATCGCCGGCGGCCAGCAAAACCAGGGAGTCGAACACCTCCTCGTTCAGCCCGGCCGTCGGCGCCAGCTCTTCGTGCCTTTGCTCGACCGCATTCTGAAGGCGGGTCTGGTAGTCGGGCTGGGCAGCCAGCCGGTGCTCCAGGTGGGCCATGGCGAAGGCCACGTGGCGGGCTTCGTCCCGCGCGGCGAGGCGACAGATCTGGGACGTCACGGGGTCCGGCGCATGGGCGTGCAGGAAGTTCAGCAGCGTGATGAAGCTGCCCTCGCCGAGCACCGACAGCAGAAAAGTCGCCGACGAGAAGTCCGGCGCCTGCAGGAGGGTGTTCAGCGACGCCTGACCGCCGGCCGTGGAAAGCATGGGCTCATGCCCGCGCAGGCCAAGTCGCCGGGTGAAGACCTCGATGTGTCGGGCCTCGTCGGCGCATTGCAGGGCCAGGAACTGCTGCACTTCGCGGAAGTGCGGGTGGACCTGGCCCAGATGCCTGGCCGGGACCACCAGCGCCGCGTTCTCGTTCTCGACCAGATAGGTCATGACCTGGACCACCGCCGCCTCGATGGCGGGGGGCAGGTCGAACGGCGCGTCCCAGTCGATCGCCGTCTGCGGGTCCCACTGGGCGGCGGCGGCCTGTCGGTAGAGGTCGCCGGCGGTTGCGGCCCAGACATCGTCGCGGCGGCTCAGGCCAAAGCCGATCAACGGTCCGCCCGCCTCCACGGTCGCGCCGCGCGCGGCCAGGCCCCAGGCCGGGTCGGCAACCTCGGCCGGAAGCTCACCATCAGCCAGCCGGGAATGACCGCTCCCGAGGGCATTTCGCCAGCGGCCCTCGGCCCAGGGGCCGCGCGTTACGACGGCCTCGACATCGCCGCTCGTCAGGCGATGGATTTCGACGTCATGACCTTGCTGCCGGCACCAGGCGGTCAGGTGCAGGTCCCATCCGGGCGGTCCGCCAAACACGCGCAGGCTCTCGCCGGCGGACAGGTCCGCCAACGCGCGCCGGACGAGCAGCAGGCCGCCGTCGTCCAGGCCGAGCCCTTCAATATCGATAGTCGGCACGGAGAATGCTTCCATCGGAGCCATAGAAGCCCTGCTCGTCCACGGCTTCGGCCAGGGCCGGATAGAACTCGGTGCGACCAGGCTTCCACTTCTTCAGGCCTTCCAGCTCCAGCAGAGGTCGCACCTGCGGATCGTCCCACTGCATCGCCAGCAGCAGCGCGACGAAGCGGTCGATGGCCGCCTGCGGCGCGTCGGGGCTGGTGGTGAAGTTGCAGTGGTCGTAGGGCTCTGTACGCGCAACGATCCGTGTCGCGCCCGACGGCAACGTGCCGTCAAGGCCGAAGCCCAGGTGGTTGCCGTCGATCATGCAGCAGGCGTCCACCTCGCCGGCCATCAGGGCCTTCGCCGCGTCGCGCTCTCCGCCAATATGGTCGCCATGCTTGCCTGACAGCACGTCGAAGCGGCGCACGGTGAAGTCCTCTCCACCGACCAGCCCGGCCCGCCGCAGATGATGAAGCGGCAGGAGCGTGGCCTGCGGCGAGTCGATCGCGCCCACGCCCAGGGTCTGGCCGCGCAGGTCGGCTTCGGACTGGATCTGACTGTCATCCCGCACGACGATCACCGAGCGCAGATTGCAGTCGGTGTTGCGCATGGCCACGGCCTGCACCGACTGTCCCCGGCTGCGCGCGATCCGGTCTGCCCGCACCCACGCCAGCGGCGAGTTCCATGCGAGGTGCAGGGTGCCGTCGAACTGCGCCTCCACCTGCGCCTCGTAGTTCGAGTAGAGGACGTAGTCGAAGGCGAAGCCCTGCTGGCCGAACCAGGCTTTGAAGCCCTCCCAGATGGTGACCACCTTGGGGGCGTAGGCGACGGCGCCCATGATCAGCGTCGGTTCGGTCAACGGGGCTTCCCTGAAACACTGGCGGGCCTGAGCGGCCCATTCGACGCGGCTATAGCACGGAGGAATCAATCCCCGGCGTCAGTCTTCGCAGCCGGGACGACGCCGAGGTGTTCGGTCCCGCGCGCGGCGGCCAGGGCGACCTGGCGCTGACGTTCGGCGTAGCCGGCCCGCTGTCCGGCGTCCCGCTGGTCATGACAGGCGGGGCAGCTCACGCCGGACTCGAAGAGCGGCGAGGCCTGCTCGGCCGGCGTCACCGGCATGCGGCAGCCGTGGCACAGGACATGGGTTCCCGGCGCAAGGCCGTGGCCGACGGCGACGCGCTGGTCGAACACGAAGCATTCGCCCTGCCAGAGGCTCATCGGCTCGGGGACGGTTTCGAGGTATTTCAGGATGCCGCCGTCGAGATGAAACACCGCGTCCAGTCCCTCGGCCTTGAGGAAGGCGGTGGACTTCTCGCAGCGGATGCCGCCGGTGCAGAACATGGCGATCTTCGGCGCCGTCTTGCCGGCCAGCAGCGCCTCGCGATTGGAGCGGAACCAGTCGGGGAATTCGCGGAAGCTGGCCGTCTCCGGATTCACGGCGTTGGCGAAGGTGCCGATCCGTACCTCGTAGTCGTTGCGGGTATCGATCACGACAGTGTCGGGGTCTGTGATCAGGTCGTTCCAGTCGCCTGCCGATACATAGTGCCCGGCGTCGGTCAGGGGATCGATGCCCGGCTGCCCCATCGTGACGATCTCGCGCTTTATGCGGACCTTCATCCGGTAGAACGGCATCGTCTCGGCCCAGGACAGTTTCACCGACAGGTCGGCGCAGCCCGGCAGGGCGCGGATGTGCGCAAGCACCGCCTCGATTCCCTCCGGCGATCCAGCGATCGTTCCGTTCACGCCCTCGGGCGCCAGCAGCAGCGTGCCCTTGATCCCGTGCGCGGCGCAGACCCCCTGAAGTCCGCCCCGCAGGCTCGCGCAGTCGTCGAACGACGAGAACCGGTACAGGGCGGCGACGCGGACGGACGG
>CAZISF010000210.1:0-4398 GCA_964541915.1 uncultured Caulobacter sp. | reverse complement strand
CGGCCTATCCGTTCATGAAGCGGATCACCTGGTGGCCGCAGGCCTGGCTGGGCCTGACGTTCAACTGGGGGGCGCTGATGGGTTTTTCGGCCGTCGCCGGCGCACCGGGCTGGCCTGCCGTTCTGCTCTACGCTGGCCTCGTTTTCTGGACCCTCGGCTACGACACCATCTACGCGGTGCAGGATCTCGAGGACGACGCGCTGGCCGGGGTCAAGTCCTCGGCCCGGGCCCTGGGCGCCCAGGCGCCGCGGGCCGTGCTGTTGTTTTATGGGCTGTCATTCGCGCTCGTGCTGATCGGCGCCTGGATCGGCGGCCTCGGCCCGCTGTTCCTGCCGCCCGCCGCGCTGTTCGCCCTGCATCTGTCGCGGCAGGCGTCAAAGCTCGATGTCGCCGATCCGGCCGGGGCCCTGGCGCTGTTCAAGTCCAATACCTGGGCGGGTCTGCTGCTGGCCGCCGCCCTGGCGCTCGGCCTGTGGAAGCCGGGCGGGATGTTCTAGCGCCGACGTCCGGCCAGCGAGGCCGGGCCCCAGCCGAGGACCACGACCACAGCGATGACCGACAGGATCAGAAAGGTCAGGAACGGATCGAAGTGCGACCCGTAGTTCGGAAACATGAACTCCGAGACGTTGGTCATCGCGTGGAAAACGGCCGCCAGGAGCACGCTTCGACCCGAAGCGGCGAACAGCCAGACCGTGAGGACGCGCAAGGGAATCATCGCCGCCAGCTGCCATGCCGTCCAGGCGGCGTCGTGGCCGGTCTGGCTCATCGGAATGATATGCCAGACCACCCAGATTGCGCCGATCACCAGGGTGCCGCCAAGGGCGCTCAGGCGCGGGGTCAGTCGCTCGTAGAGAAAGCCCTGCCATCCGAGTTCCTCCCCCAGACCAGCGGCCAGGAACATCAGGAAGAACAACGGCAGGCGCGCCAGCGGGAATACGGGATGGCTGATCGGCCCGTCCCGCAACAGGATCAGCCCGTACTCCAGCAGCATCGCCGCCGGCATCAGCAGCAGGGCGACCAGCCACCAGACAGGCGCGCGGACGCGCCCGCCATCAACGGCCCGCGCCAGGAGCGCGCGAACGCCCGCGGCGCCGGTCTGCCTCGCTGTCAGGATCAGGGCGGCGACCACCGGCATGAAGGCCATCAGGGCGCTGGGCGGCAGGCTGATGGGCATGGAGGCTGGAAGGAACCGGTCCGCGATCGCGCCGGCGAGCCAGAACGGCAGCGATAGCCCGAACAGCAACAGCAGAAACGACCTCACGGATCGATCCAGAGAGGGCGCGGCTCCGGTCACGCCTAAAACGGACCGTTCGGATAGACCCGGGTCTCGAGCACCTGGTTCAGCTGGCCGATGCGCGTCACGTAGGCCCGCGCGATGCAGGCCCGCCCCGCGCCGCAGGTATGGCGTTGCCGCAGCCAGGCGCCCTGATCATCCATGATCGCGCCGCGGGTCCCCATCGGCACCACATGGCGGACGATGTCGTAGAGCTGGGCCATGCGAACGTCCTGGTCGTTCAGGGCCCGGTCGGCGCAGATGGCCTTCTCGTCGGGAGCGCGGGCCTTGTTGCAGTCGAAGCTGGCGGCGCCGGCCGCTCCGGCGCTGAGGAAGCCGACCGTGAGGACTACGGCGAACAGGCGAACACGCATGAAAGAGCCTCCGGAAAGTGACGTTTGGTCATCCTACACATCCCGACGCCGAAGTGAGATAGTCGACCCATGGCCGTCGCAGCACGCGTGAAACCGAAGGACTTCTTTACCGACGAGGAGTGGGCGCCGCTGGCCGCCCGCTCGTCCTGGAAGGGCCTGTGGATGATCGCCCACGCCTGGCTGACCATCCTGGCGGCCGGCGCGATGTTTGTCGTCTGGCCCAACCCGCTGACGCTCGTCCTGGCGGTGATGATCATCGGCGGGCGGCAGCTCGGTCTGGCCATCCTGATGCACGACGGGGCCCACGGCTGCCTGCACCCGAACCAGAAGGTCAACGACTGGGTCGGCCACTGGCTCTGCGGCGCCCCGACCAACGGCGACCTTCGGCGCTACCGCGACTATCACCTGCAGCATCACAAGTTCGCCCAGCAGGACGAAGACCCGGATCTGGGCCTCTCCGCACCGTTCCCGATCACCCGCAACTCGCTGTGGCGCAAGGCGGTCCGCGACCTGACCGGCCAGACCTTCTACAAGCAGCGCATCCAGCCGAGCCTCGACGCCTTCCGCACCGGTGCGATGAAGGGCATCCCGTTCCGCAAGACGCTGAAGGGGGTGCTGACCTTCTGGAAGCCGTTCCTGGTCTTTCACATCCCGCTGATCATACTGTTGTCAGCGGTTGGTCTGTGGTGGGCCTGGCCGGTGCTGTGGCTGCTGCCGATGGCGACCTGGTATCCGCTGATCACCCGCCTGCGGAACATCGCCGAGCACGCTCTGGTCGGGAAGGACCAGCCCGATCCCCTGCGCCATGCCCGCACCACGATCGCCGGACCCGTCGCCCGGCTTATGATGGCGCCCTACTACGTCAACTATCACTGCGAACATCACATGTTCATGCATGTCCCCTGCTGGAACCTGCCGAAGGTGCATCGCCTGTTGAAACAGAAGGGCGTGATGGACCGCATGCTGACGGCGCCGGGCTATGTCAGCGTGCTGAAGATGGCGTCCAGCAAGGTCGCCCCGGTCACGGCCGCCTAGTTGCCGTAGGGCGTGTCGGCGATCCCCAGCAGATCGGGGCGGACGATCTCGATGCCGCCACCACCGTTGCAGGTGATGTGGGCCACATCGACGTCGTTCTTCGTCACGATGACCCCGTCCTCATCCGACCGCAGGTCCTCGACAACCGAATAGTGAAAGCCGCCCTTGTCGAACTCGAGAGACTGGTTGCCCTGGATGTAAAGGGTGTAGCGGAACTTGCCGCGAGGATGCGTCGGGGCATCCGGGTAGCTCATCTCCAGCGCCCCGGGCTTGCCGATCCGGTACTGCATGTAGCCTTCGCCGGCGGTGATCTTCCGCGACGCGCAGACACTGACGATCTTCTTCTTCGTCCGGCAGGACCAGACGACGTTCTCCTGAGGCGCGCAGAGGGTGGGCTCGTGCCACTCCGCGGCGGGGACCCCAGCGCTCGGCCTGCTCGGCGGTCCGTCCCGCGACAGCGCCATGCCCGCCGGCCCCAGAACGAGTGTCAGGACCGCTACGGCGACGACGCGACGAATGGACATGACCGACCCCTCCCGGAACCCCGTCAGGAAACGCCAGTCCGGGTCGGGCCGCAAGGCCGCCGGTGGCTAGTCGCGGAAGACCTGCCTATGAAGCCCCATGATCACCGACCGCCGGGCCTTCATCCTTGAGAATACCCGCCTGCAGGCGCCGCCCCATGCGCCGGAGCTGACGCTGCATCTGGCCGACGAGATCACCCCGATCTGGCGGTTGACCGAAGAAGACCTGGCGAAGATCGGCCTGCCGCCGCCATTCTGGGCTTTCGCCTGGGCGGGAGGGCAGGCGCTGGCGCGCTACATTCTCGACAACCCGGACATGGTCGCGGGCAAGCGGGTGATCGACTTCGCCTCGGGGTCGGGAATCGTCGCCATCGCCGCGAAGCGGGCCGGCGCCGCCGGCGTGCTGGCGGCCGACATCGACGGCTACTGCGGCGCGGCCATCGGCCTCAATGCAGCGGCCAATGACGTCGAGGTCGACTTCACCGACGTCGACCTGCTCTACGCCCCGCCGCCGTCGGCGGACGTCTTTCTGGCCGGCGACATCTGCTACGAAAAGCCGCTGGCGGAGCGGGTCATGGCCTGGCTGACCGCCGCCCGCGCGGCCGGCGCCACGGTGCTGATCGGTGACCCGGGGCGGACCTATTTCCCGAAGACGGGCCTGATCAAGCTGGCGGAATACCAGGTCGCCACCACGCGCGAGCTTGAGGATTTCGAGGTCAAGAAGACCAGCGTCTGGACTCTGCCCTGACGCCTGCGATATAGAACAAAGACGGAACATCAGGAGTTCGCCCGATGCGCGAAGACGGCAAGATCGACTATGTGGAATTTCCCGCGACGGCCATTCCGGCGGTTAAGGCCTTCTATTCGGCGGCCTTTGGCTGGACCTGGGTCGACTACGGTCCCGACTATGTGGCCGTGGACAACGCGGGTGTGGACGGCGGCTTCAACGGCGACGCCGCCGACGAGAATGGCGCGACCCTGCCGCTGGTGGTGCTGTACGCCCACGACATCGAGGCCATGGCGGCCAAGGTGACGGCCGCTGGCGGGGTGATCACCCGGCCGATCTTCCCGTTCCCGGGCGGGCGGAGGTTTCACTTCACCGACCCGTCGGGGAATGAGCTGGGGGTGTGGTCGGAGACTTGATCCTCCCCATCGGGGGAGGTGGCCCGAAGGGCCGGAGGGGGTCACCCGAAAT
>CAZISF010000209.1:0-4403 GCA_964541915.1 uncultured Caulobacter sp. | reverse complement strand
ATAGGCCGCCTGGCCGATCTGGCCGTCCTCGGCCGCCACGGAGGCGGTGTTGACGATCGCGCCGCGATCACCGTCCGGCAGCGGGTCCAGGGTCAGCATGCCGGCCGCCGACTTGGCGATGCAGCGGAAGGTGCCGACCAGGTTGATCTGGATGATCATGTCGAAATGGGCCAGCGGGAAGTGCTTGATATCGCCGGTGTTCTTGTCGCGGCTGGCCGTCTTGGCGGCGTTGCCGGTGCCGGCGCAGTTGACCAGGATGCGTTCCTGGCCGTTGGCGGCGCGGGCCTTTTCGAAACCGGCGTCGACTTCGGCGTCGCTGGTCACGTTGACGGCGCAGAAGGTCACGCCCAGCTCTTTCTCGAGCGCGGCGCCGCGATCGGCCTGACGATCCAGGTCGAAGATCGCGACCTTGACGCCCTGGGCGACCAGGGCGCGGACGGTGGCTTCACCGAGGCCCGAGGCGCCGCCGGTGACGACGGCGGAAATGGAGGAATCAAGCTTCATGGACGGCTCCCCGATCCTTATGTTGAATACAGTTCGAAAAGGGGTTTAGCCCGATGAGCGCCGAATCCAAGCCGTCACCCGACGTAAACCCTGTCATTGATCCCGCGCGGGCGCTGGTTCCCGAGCTGGTGAAGGTCAATGAACGCCGCGTCACGCGGGGATTCTGGCCCAAGATGCGACGCGTCGCCGCGCGCATTCCGTTCGCCTCTGACGCCCTGTCGATCTGGTGGTGCGCCCGCGACCCGGCGACGCCGGCCGCGGCCAAGGGCATGATGTTCGCCGCGCTCGCCTATTTCGTGCTGCCGACCGACGCGATCCCGGACATTCTCGCGGGAATCGGCTTTACCGACGACGCGGCGGTGTTCGCGGCGCTGCTGGCGGTGGTGGGCAAGAACATCAAGCCGCATCACCGTGACGCCGCGCGGGCCTGGCTGGCGAAGCTGGCGGCGGACCACTGACACTCTGACGGCGGGGGCCATGGAGCAGACCAACACCGTGCTGACCGGCGTGTCAGCCCTGGCGGCCCTGACCTACGGGCTGGTCATGACCGGACAGGCGCCGTCGCTGCAGCGGGCGGTGGTCAAGGTCGCGGCCGTTGGGGCCCTGGCGGTGATGGCCTTCCTGTCCGACGCGCCCTGGCTTCTGGCGGCGGGACTGTTGCTGTGCGCCGTGGGGGACGTCTTTCTCGCGGGGGACCCGGAACGCTGGCTGCCCCCGGGGCTGTTCGCCTTCCTGCTCGGCCACGTCCTGCTGATCTTCCTGTTCCAGGAAACGCGCGACCCGGTCCTGGAGATGACGGCCCTGCAACTCGCCGGCGCCATCGGCGTCGGCGGCGCGGCCGTCGCCATGCTGGCCTGGCTGTGGCGCTCGCTGGGCGCCATGCGCGCGGCGGTGACGCTCTACGTCATCGTCATCGCGGTGATGGTCGGGTCGAGCTTCCTGCTGCCCGCATTCTACTGGCCGGCGATGGTCGGGGCGGTGCTGTTCATGTCGTCCGACGCCATCCTGGCGGCCGGCCTGTTTCGCGAACTGGTCCTGTTCGGATCGGAGAGGCTAAGCCGCTGGGCGGTCTGGTTTCTCTACTACGGCGGTCAGGCGATGATCGCCTGGGCCTTCCTGCGCCTGCCCTGACGCGAGGCCGAGCCGGGCCTGCTTGGCCACGTACTGCTCCCGAAAGGTGATGAACAGCGTCGAGGCCACGACGATGGCCGCGCCGATCGCCGTCGCCACCCCCGGCACCTCGTGGAAGATGAAGAAGCCCGTCGCGGTGGTGAACACCAGCCGGCTGTAGTCGATCGGGGCCATGGCTCCGGCGTCGCCGATCTGCATGCCCTTGATGTAGCAGGCCTGGGTGATCGTCCCGAACACGCCCATGCTGGCCAGCAGAAACAGGTCGAACGGGCTTGGCCAGCGCCAGACAAAGATCGCGCCGGGAATCGAGAAGGCCAGGCCCAGCACCGCCGACCAGACCAGCAGCGTGAAGGGCGAGTGATCGCGGGTCATCACCTTCATGCCGGTGATCGTCATGGCGAACATCGCGGCCGAGGCGAGGGCGGCTATCTGCCCCAGCCCGAACCCGTGGTTGGCCGCGCCCGGTCGCAGCATGACCAGCACGCCGACAAAGCCGACGAGAGCCGCGCCGATGCGCAGGGGGCCGGTCTTCTCGCGCAGCACGAACATCGCCAGCGGCACCAGCCAAAGGGTGCGGGTGAACGACAGGGCGTTGGCCTCGGCCAGCGGCAGCTTCTGGAAGGCGTAGAAGCTGAAGATCATGCCCAGCGTGCCGACCGCCGAGCGGAACAGCAGGATGCCGGGACGGGTCGTGTGAAACGCGCCGTGCCAGTCCCGCAAGATCAGCGGAGCGAGCACCAGCAGGCCGGCGGCCTGACGGTAGAAGGTCTGAAGCGCCGCCGGATAGTCGGATCCAAGGAACTTGATCAGGGTGGTCATGACCGTGAAGCCGAGCGCAGAGCCCAGCATCCACAGGGCGCCGCGGACGTTGGGCGCGAGCGTCGGTCGTTCGACGAGCCCGGGGACGGGCGGGAGTTCTTCAGGCATCGCGGGCCGATCGTATCCAGCCGGTGATGGAAAGCCGGGGCTCCGAGGCGAAGCTGGCCACCTGGGTCACGGTATGGGGCGCGGGCACCCGGAACAGGTTGAGCGCATTGAAGGTCGGGACAAACCCTTCGTCGATGTGGCCGTCCTTGCCGGGAAAAACCAGCAGACCACCCCAGTCGGTCCGCCACATCGGCGTGAAGTTGAGCACGAAGGCGAACAGGCGATGCTTCCCCTCGGCGGCGTCAGTGTGGGTCGTCAGGAAGTCGCCCGGCCGGTAGCGCGTGGCCATGGCGTCGCAATAGACCGCGTCCGGCTCGCCGGTCAGCGCGCGGATGAAAGCCAGGTACGGCTCGCTGTTGATCAGGTCGTAGACGGCCTCAACGGGTGCGCAGACGCCGCCACGACGCTTCCCGGCCTCGATCTCGTCGCTCAGCCGCCAGGCGTCGAACTGGTAGAGGAACCCCGTCCGGGCCGCTTCCCGAGTGGCCGCGTCGAGCACCGCGCGATGCTCGGGTGGCATGTTGTCCCAGGCCTCGATGGTCGTATCGAGCGCCCGGCCGCCGATCTGCACGGCGCGGGCCCAGGGCGCGTCGCCGGCCAGCACCGCCCCGACCTGGTCGGCCTGACCGGTCGGAAGGATGCCGGGAATATGGATCCGGTTGTGCCGCGCGAAGGCCTTCGCGAGCGCGACGGGATCAAGCGCGGGGTTGAGCGTCAGGGTCATCGGGCGCGGACCCAGCCGGTGATCGACAGGCGGTTGGCGGCGGCGAAGCTGGCCACCTGGGTCACCGCGTGCGGCGTCGGCACCTTGAAGAGATTGAGGGCGTTGAAAGTCGGCCGATAGCCCTCGGCGACATGGTCGTCCTCGTCGAGGAATACCAGGGTCCCGCCCCAGTCCGACATCCAGGCGGGCGTGAAGTTCAGGACGTAGGCGTACAGCCGGTTCATGCCGGGGAGGTCGTCATGGTGCTGGGCCAGGAAGTCGCCCCGCCGGTAGCGGGTCGCCTGGGCGTCGCAGAAGGCGCAGCGCGGCTCGCCCGTCAGGGCCCTGATGAAGTCGAGGAACGCCTCGGTGTTGACCAGGTCGTAGACCGCCTCGATGGGGGCCAGCGCCCCGCCGACCCGACGGCCGGCCTCGATCTCGTCGCTGACCCGCCAGCTGTCGAACTGGAACTGCAGGTCGCGGGTCGAGTGCTCGGTCAGCATCCGGTTCCAGCCGCTGCGGCGGTCCGGCGTCATGGCTTCCCAGTCGGCCATCGGAACATCACCGCCGTCCCCGCCGGCGCGGACGCACTTCATCCACGGCACGGGGCCATTGAGGGCCTGGTTCACCTGGGCCGCGCCCTGACCCGCGAGAACGCCGGGCAGATGCATCCGGCCCATGCGCCGAAACACCGGCGCGAGCGCCACAGGGTCCAGCGAAGGGTCAAGCGCGAGGGTCATCAGCGGGCTCTCACCCAGCCCGTGATCGACAGCCGCGGTCCGGCCGCGAACGGGGCGACATAGGACACGGCGTGCGGCTGCGGCGTCGAAAACAGGTTCAGGGCGTTGAAGGTCGGCGCGTAGCCCTCCGCGACATGCCCGTCTTCATCGAGGAAGTTCAGCACGCCGCCCCAGTCCGCCCGCCACTCGGGCGTGAAGTTCAGGACATAGGCGAACAGCCGCTTCTGGCCGGCCACGCTGTCATCGTGCGCAGACAGGAAGTCGCCCGCCCGGTAGCGCGAGACCATGGCGTCGCTCCAGGCGCAGCGGGGCTCGCCGGTCATGGTCCGCACGAAGGCGAGGAAGGGCTCGCTGTTGACGAAATCATGGACAGCTTCAAGCGGCGCGAGCGCGCCGCC
>CAZISF010000208.1:0-4444 GCA_964541915.1 uncultured Caulobacter sp. | reverse complement strand
GGGCTGGGCACCTATATCCACGAGCTGGGCCAGTCGAAGATCGTGGTCGGCCACGACTTCCGGTCCTACTCGGCCTCGATCAAGCACGCCCTGATCATCGGCCTGCTCGAGGCGGGCTGTCAGGTGCACGACATCGGCCTGGCCCTGTCGCCGACCGCCTATTACGCCCAGTTCGACCTTGATGCGCCGTGCGTGGCGATGGTCACCGCCAGCCACAACGAGAACGGCTGGACCGGGGTGAAGATGGGCGCCCAGCGGCCCCTGACCTTCGGCCCCGAGGAGATGGGCCGGCTGAAGGAGATCGTGCTGGGCGGCAAGTTCGTTCCGCGCGACGGGGGCAAGCTGGTCCGCGAAGATGGCGTGGCCGAGCGGTTCATCGCCGACGTCGCCCGCCGGGTGCAGATCACCCGGCCGCTGAAGGTCGTCGCCGCCTGCGGCAACGGCACGGCCGGCGCGTTTGTGCCCCAGGCCTTGCGCGCCATGGGCGTGGCCGTCGTCTACGAGATGGACTGCGACCTCGACTGGACCTTCCCGAAGTACAATCCCAACCCGGAAGACCAGGAAATGCTGCACGCCATGGCCAAGGCCGTGCGCGACTTCGGCGCCGACCTGGCGCTGGGCTTCGACGGCGACGGCGACCGCTGCGGCGTGGTCGATGACACCGGCGAGGAAATCTACGCCGACAAGATCGGCCTGATGCTGGCCCGCGACCTCGCCCCGCTGAACCCCGGCGCGACCTTTATCGTCGATGTGAAGTCGACCGGCCTCTACGCTACCGACCCGGTGCTGGCCGCCAACGGCTGCACCACCGTCTACTGGAAGACCGGCCACAGCTACATCAAGCGCAAGACCGCCGAGCTGGGCGCCCTGGCCGGGTTCGAGAAGAGCGGCCACTTCTTCCTCAACGAGCCGCTGGGCCGGGGCTACGACTGCGGCCTGACCGCGGCGGCCGCGATCCTCGGCATGCTCGACCGCAACCCGGGCCAGAAGCTGTCGGATATGCGCAAGGCGTTGCCGGTCGCTTACACCTCCCTAACCATGAGCCCGCACTGCGGCGATGAGGTGAAGTACGGCGTGGTCGACAAGATCGTCGCCGAATACCAGGCCCTGGCGGCCGCCGGGGGGAAGATCCTCGGCCGCGGCATCACCGAGGTGATCACCGTCAACGGCGTCCGCGTCGCGCTTGAGGACGGCAGCTGGGTGCTGGTCCGCGCCTCGTCCAACAAGCCCGAGATCGTCGTTGTCGTGGAAAGCACACAATCGGACGCTGATATGCGCGCGCTGTTCCGGGACGAGGTGAAGCCACGTCTGGCGAAGCACCCCGAAGTCGGGGCATACAATCAGGAAGTCTGAGGGATTCTAGCCCATGCGCGTTGCGATGATCGGCACCGGTTATGTTGGCCTGGTGTCGGGGACCTGTTTTGCTGACTTCGGTCATGACGTCGTCTGCATCGACAAGGATGCCGGCAAGATCGAGCGGCTGAAGCAAGGCGAGATTCCGATCTTCGAGCCGGGCCTCGAGGCGCTGGTCGAGCGCAACGTACGTGAGGGGCGACTGAGTTTCTCCGTCGACGCCGCCGACGCCGTGCGCGCCGCCGATGCGGTGTTCATCGCGGTGGGCACGCCCTCCCGGCGCGGCGACGGCTATGCAGATCTCAGCTACGTCTACGCGGCCGCCGAAGAGATCGCCGGCCTCATGGACGGCTTCACCGTGGTGGTGACCAAGTCGACGGTCCCGGTCGGCACCGGCGACGAGATCGAGGCCATCATCCGCAAGGCCCGGCCCGACGCGGAATTCGCCGTGGTGTCCAACCCCGAATTCCTGCGCGAGGGCGCTGCGATCGAGGACTTCAAACACCCCGACCGCATCGTCGTCGGCGCCGAGGACGAGCGCGCCCGGGCGGTGATGAACGAGCTCTACCGCCCGCTGTTCCTCAACGAGACGCCGATCGTCTTCACCGGCCGGCGCACCAGCGAGCTGATCAAGTACGCGGCCAACGCCTTCCTGGCGCTGAAGATCACCTTCATCAACGAGATCGCCGACCTGTGCGAGGCCGTCGGCGCCGACGTGCAGCAGGTGGCCCGCGGCATCGGTCTGGACAAGCGAATCGGCGCCAAGTTCCTCAACGCCGGCCCCGGCTATGGCGGGAGCTGCTTCCCGAAGGACACCATCGCCCTGGTGCGCACGGCCCAGGACGCGGGCACGCCCGTGCGGCTGATCGAGACCACGGTCGAGATCAACGACGCCCGCAAGAAGGCCATGGCCGGCCGTGTCGCCGACGTGCTGGAGGGCGACCTGACCGGAAAGGTCATCGGCGTGCTTGGCCTGACCTTCAAGCCCAACACCGACGACATGCGCGACGCGCCGAGCCTCGACATCGTGCCGGCGCTGCAGGCCATGGGCGCGACGGTGCAGGCCTATGACCCCGAGGGTCATGAGGCCAGACAGATGCTCAAGGGCGTCGACTTCAAGGCTGGCCCCTACGAGGCCGTCGAGGGCGCCGACGCGGTGGTGATCATCACCGAATGGGACCAGTTCCGGGCGCTGGATCTTGACCGCATGAAGCTGTTGATGAAGTCGCCGAACGTGGTCGACCTGCGCAACATCTACCGGCCGGAAGACATGCGCTCGCGCGGGTTCCGCTACACGAGCGTCGGGCGGGGGTAGAGCGCGCGCCGGGCGTACCGCAAAGAAATCTTCTGGACTCAATATTCGGTATTTGCCTAAATAGCAAACATGAGCAGCGTGTTCAAAGCCCTGTCCGACCCGACCCGCCGGCGCGTCCTGCAGCTGTTGCGGGAACGACCGATGACAGCGGGCGAGCTGGCCGGTCATTTCGCCTGCAGCAAGGCGACCATGTCGGGCCACTTCGCGGTGCTGCGGGAGGCGGACCTGATCCGTCCCGAAAAGCAGGGCGCGTCGATCACCTACGAACTGAGGCTGTCGGTGCTGGAGGACGCGCTGCTGAGCTTCGCCGAGTCGTTCGGCATGGGCCTTCAGGCCGAAGCGGGCGCCGCCGTGCCAGCGAAGGGGGAGGCTCGATGAGCGCCAGGGTGAGAATGGTCCTGTGGGCGGCGGTCGCTGGGATGACGCTGGTCGCCCTCGCCGCCATCGTCTGGAAATGGCCGCTCCTGGCCGGCCTCGGAGCGCTGGAAGACCCGGCCGCGCGCCGGCGGGTGACCGGCCAGATCGCCGTCCTGCTGCTCTGTCCACTGTGGCTCGGCGGCGGCTGGCTCCTGGCGAGCCGTCGGTTGACGCGCGGCGTGCCCACGCCGTCGCTTGAGCATGTGCGCTGGCTGGAAGCGGGACTCATGGCCGCCGCCCTGATGCTGGCGGCGATGCAGGCCTGGACCGCCCGCAACTTCATCGCCGGAGAGATGATCGGTCACGGCGCCATGATCCGTTTCGTGACAATCTTCGCCGGCGCGCTGGTGGCCGTGCAGGGCAACTTCATCGGCAAGGTCGGCGCGCCGCGTGGCGAAGGCGCCCCGAAGCCCGCCGTCTGGACGCGGATGATGCTGCGGATCGGACGGGTGATGGCGCTCATCGGCATCGGCATCGTCGTGGCCGCCCTGACACTGCCCCTGCGGCCGCTGTTCGTCGTGACCATGGCCGCCGCCTTGATGCTGGTCGCCAATTCCGCGCTCCAGCGCCGGGCGCTGCGCGCGCCGGGAGCCCGGGCATGAGGCGCCTCGGGGCCATCGACACCACGGTCCGCGATCGTGGGCTGCTGTGGAAAGCCATCTTCGGCTTTGCGGCAGTCACGGTGTTCGCCGCCATCGGCGTGGCGGTCGAGCTTCAGACCGACGCCGGGCGTCGGAGCGCTCTGGAAACCTCGTTGCAGGCAGACGGGTTCGGCAGCCCCCGCGTCGAACGCGAGTGGGGGCCCCGCTGCGGCCTGGCGGCCGGCGCCTATCGCTGGATCGCCGGCGCCGCGCGCGGCACGGCCTGTGTCGGCCCGGTCGACCGCGTGGTGGTGACGCGGGAGGGCGAGCGCTAATCCTCTATCCTCCCCTCGTCAGAGGGGAGGGGGACCATGCGGAGCATGGTGGAGGGGGCCGCGCCCCCTTCGCCGGAAGAATCGGAATTCCGAATGGACCCGCAAACGCCGGCGCCGCCCCTCCACCGCCCTCCGGGCGGTCCCCCTCCCCGCTGCGCGGAGAGGAATGACCGCACCCCGTGGCCTTCCCCCTGATTCCGGGTCCACTCTCCGACCGACACAGGGGAGTCGCCGGAGATGTGGGTGCTGCTGGGGGTGGCGGTCGTGGTCGCGGGGTTCGCGGCCAGGCTCAATCCGCTGCTGATCGTGGCGGCGGCGGCGATCGTCACGGGGATCGCGGCCGGGCTGGACCTGGTCGCGACCCTGGCGATCCTCGGCAAGGCGTTCCGGGACAACCGCTACATCAGCGTGGTCTGGCTGATCCTGCCGCTGATCGGGCTGCT
>CAZISF010000207.1:0-4454 GCA_964541915.1 uncultured Caulobacter sp. | reverse complement strand
TGTAGAGCTCGCGGCCGAGGGCGGCGATCTTGTCGGCGTTGGCCGCCTGCTCCTCGACCCGCCAGCCGTAGGAGACGGCCTTGCACAGGGCGAACAGGGTCGTGGGCGTGACAATGACCACCCGCGAGGCCATGGCCTGGTTCATCAGATCCGGCTCATGGTCGAGGGCCGCCGCCAGGAAGGCGTCGCCGGGCACGAACATGGCCACGAAGTCAGGGCTGGGCTTGAACTGGTCCTGGTAAGCCTTCGACGACAGCTGTCGCACATGGTTCTTCATGCTGACGGCGGTGCGCATCGAGACGGCGGTCTGCTGCGCGTCCTCGTCGCCGTCGGCGGCGTCGGCGAAGGCCAGGGACACCTTGGCGTCGATGACGAACTTGCCGCCGCCGGGCAGGTGGATGATGAAGTCCGGCCGGGTCTGGCGGCCGTCATCATTGGCCTCTGACCGCTGCTCTTCGTAGTCGAACCGCCCGGCCATGCCGGCGGCTTCCAGAACGTTCCGGCAGGTCTGCTCGCCCCAGCGGCCGCGGCGGCCGGTGTTGCCCTTGAGCGCCTCGGTCAGCCGGCGCGCCTCGTCGCGGGTGGCGGTGGAGGCGGTCATCAGCAGCGCCAGCTGTTCGCGCAGGCCGCCGGTTTCCTCGGCGCGGGTCTTTTCGACAGCCGTCACATGGGCCTCGAACTTCGCAAGCGACTCGGCGACCGGCTTCAGCTGCGCCGCGAGACGCTCCTGGTGCAGCAGCTCGCGATTGCGGAAGGTCTCGTCGGTGCGCTTGAGCAGCGCTTCGGCCGTGGCGGTGGCGGTCTGCTCGGCCTGGGCCCGCAGATAGTCGCTCATCGTCGCCCGCGCGTCCTCCTGCAGCCGTGCCCGCTCGACGGCGCCGGCCAGCTCGGTCGCCAGTTTCACCGACTGTCCGCGCTCGCGGAGCCACAGGACCAGCACCCCGAGGAAGGCGAGGGCGAAAACAGCAGCGGCCCCGAGGGCGATCGTCGTCGGATCGTTCATGCTCCGTTCCTAGCGGGAATTGGAGAAGGCGGCTAGACCGCCGCCGTCACCACCAGCTCGATCAGGTCGCCATCGGCCAGCGCCGCGCCGATACAGGCCCGGACGGGGGCATGGCCGGGCGACACCCATTCTTCCCAGGCGCGGTTCATGTCCGCCTTGGCGCTCATGTCGGTGAGGTAGACCGTCACCATCAGAACCCGGCTCTTGTCGGTCCCGGCAAGCGCGAGGCTCTCGTCGATCAGCGCCAGAGACTGGCGCATCTGGTCCTCGACGGAAGCCGTTTTCACCGGCGCCGTGGCGACCAGATAGACAGTGCCGTCGTGGATCACCGCACGGCTGCGGGTCGCGACCGAGCCGGGAATGCGGGTGACCGTCATGCCGGCCGCCGCGCACGCAGGGCCTGGGCGATGGTGCCATCGTCCAGCCAGTCGAGGTCTCCGCCGACCGGCACGCCGCGCGCCAGCATGGTCACCGGCACCTGGCTGGGGGCCAGCCGCTCGGCGAGATAGTGGGCGGTGGTCTGGCCGTCGACCGTGGCGGGCAGGGCGAGAATCACCTCGCGCACGTCGCCGGCGGCCGCGCGGCTCAGCAGTTCGGCGACGCGCAGCTTGTCCGGCCCCATGCCGTCGAGCGCCGACAGCAGGCCGCCCAGCACATGGTAGCGGCCGCGGAACGCGCTGGCCCGCTCGAGCGCCCAGACCGATCCGACCTCCTCGACCACGCACAGCAACCCGCCGTCACGCGTGCGGTCGGCGCAGATGGCGCAGGGGTCGGAGGTGTCCAGCGAGCCACAGGTCGAACAGGTGCGCACCTTTGCCCGGGCGTCGACCATGGCGTCCGTCAGCGGGTCGAGCAGCTGTTCCCGCCGCTTCAGCAACGCCAGCGCGGCACGGCGGGCCGACCGGGGCCCCAGCCCCGGCAGCTTGCCCAGCAGCGCGATCAGTCGCTCGATCTCGGGTCCGGCGGTGGCGGCCATGGGGCAGTCTTAGCAGGCTGGGGCAGCGGCGAAAGGGTGCGTGGTTCGAGACGCCCGGCTGATGCCTCGCTCCTCACCATGACGATGGATCAAGAGGCGGTTTGCGCTCCTTGCCCTGACGAATGGCCTCCAATGCCACCCCTCTTCGTCATCCTGAGGAGCGAGCCTCGAGCGAGCGTCTCGAAGAACGCAATGGCCTACTCGGCAGGATCGCCGGCGACCCGGTTGAACATGCCCATCTGGACCATCTGGTCCCGCACCATTTCCGGATGCTGGGTCACCACCAGGTCGTAGGCTTCCAGCTCGGTCGGCACGTACCAGTGGATCTTGTCGGTGTGGTAGGCCGACCAGACGGCCTCGGCCACCGCGCGCGGCGGGGTCAGGCGCCACATGCCTTCGGTCGGGGCGCCCGCCTTGGCTTCGTCGGGCAGGATCGGGGTGTCGATCAGGCCGGGCAGGGTGTCGGCGACGCGGACGCCGGCGGCCTTCAGCTCCACCGACAGGGCCTCGGTGAAGCCCTTCACCGCATGCTTGGTCGCGGAATAGACCGCGATGCCGGCCATGCCGAAGATGGCCGAGCTCGACGAGGTGGAGAAGCACAGCGAGTTGGGCGTGGCCTTCAGATAGGGGATGGCCAGGTTGATGCCGCTGAGCACGGCGACCAGGTTGATGTTGATCACCGCCATGACGTCTTCCCAGGACATGTCCTCGAAGGGTCCGCCCCGGCCGATGCCGGCGTTGTTGAACATCACGTCCAGCGTGCCGCCGGTCGCCTCGACGAAGTCTGAAAGGGTGGCGCGGTAGGCGTCCCGGTCGGTGACGTCGAGCTCGCGGACCATGCAGTTGTCCCAGCCCAGCTCCTGTTCGAGCGCGCGCAGGCCGTCCTTGTTGACGTCGACGCCGCCGACATACCAGCCCTGTTCCGCGAACAGCCTGGCCGTCTCCAGCCCCATGCCCGAGGCCGCGCCCGTGATGAAGATCGCCTTGCGGCCGTTGGCTTTGGACATCGCGTTTCCCCGCCTGACCCGTTCATCCCGGCGAAGGCCGGGACCCAGGTGTTTTTGACAAATCCCCGGCCTCAGAGGCTGCTCTCAAAAAGCCTGGGTCCCGGCCTTCGCCGGGATGAACGGATGGAGAGCTAGTCCTCATCCTCTTCTGGCGCGTCCGTAACCGCTTCCCCCTGCGGAACCGCAAGCTGCCTGACACCGAGCAGTTCGGCGCCGGGGAAGGCGTCCATCACGGACATGACGAAGGGGTCGGCCAGGATGGCGGCCTTGGCCTCGCGCTCTTCGCGCTTCTGGCGCTCCCAGGCGCTTTCGGCCCCGCCGCCGCCGGCCGTGGCGACGAGCCATGTCTGGCCGGTCCATTCCTTCAGTTTCTGCGACAGGCGACGCGTCAGGTCGGCCGGCGCGCGGGGCGCGGGCTCGAACTCGATGGCCCCGGGGCGGAAGCTGATCGGCCGGACGAACTGCTGGACGTCCATCAGCAGGGTGATGTCGCGTTTGGACTGGATCAGCGTGAGCACGTCGTCGAACGAGGCGAGCGTCGGGGCGACTTCAGCCGAGGCCTGGACCGCGGGCGGGGCAATGCGCGCCTGGGCGATCGCGCCGGCGGGGCCGAAGGCGCTCGCGCCGCCGCCGCCTGATGGGGCATGGCCGCCACCGCCGCCGCCGACGGGTTCCCCGTCTCGCAGGGCCTTCAGCGCCTCCTCAGGGCCGGGCAGGTCGGCGGCGTAGCACAGCCGGATCAAGGCCATCTCGACGGCGGCCTGCGGATCTGGCGCGCGGCGCACCTCCTCGTAGCCCTTGAGCAGCATCTGCCACAGCCGCGAGAGAGCGCCGGCCGAGGCCGTGGCGCCGATGGCGGTCAGACGCGCGGCCTGGTCCTTTGGCAGGTGCAGGGCGTCGGGGCCAAGCGCCTTGGACACAGAGGCTGCATGGCTGTGCTCGAGCAGATCGAGCATCACCTGGGCGGGGTCGACCCCGAAGCCCCACAGGTCGCGAAACTGCGCCAGCGCCTCGCCGGTCTTGCCGCTCATGACATGTTCGAACAGGGCGATGGTCAGGGCGCGGTCGGCCAGGCCCAGCATGTCGCGGACCACGGCGGCGGTGACCATCTGGCCGCGGTCGGCCTGGACGATGGCCTGGTCGAGCAGCGACAGGCCGTCGCGCACGGAACCTTCGGCCGCGCGTGAGATCAGCGCCAGCCCCTCGGCGTCGACAAGGGCGCCCTCGGCCTCGGCGATCCGGCTCAGATGCTTGACCAGCACGTCCGGCTCGACACGGCGCAGGTCGAAGCGCTGGCAGCGGCTGAGGATGGTCACCGGCACCTTGCGGATCTCGGTGGTGGCGAAGATGAACTTGGCGTGCGGCGGCGGCTCTTCCAGCGTCTTCAGCAGCGCGTTGAACGCCGCCGTCGACAGCATGTGCACTTCGTCGATGATGTAGACCTTGTAGCGCGCCTCGACGGGCGCGT
>CAZISF010000206.1:0-4490 GCA_964541915.1 uncultured Caulobacter sp. | reverse complement strand
CCTGTGGCGGGACTAGGCCCTATGCCGCAAAACCGCACAAGTTGAAGCCGCCCATCCGGCCACGGTTGACTCCCCGCGCCCGGTCCCGCACTTAAACCCCTGTCTCGCGGGAGACGTCGGGGCTTGCCCCCGAGGCCGAAGGCGCAACCGCCCCGGAAACGCTCAGGCAAACGGACCGCGCGACATCGAAACGCTGGAAAGGCCGCATCTGTGGCCGCCGAAGGAGCAAGGGCCGTCGTCACGGCCCGAAATCTCTCAGGCTCCAAGACAGCGGGGGCGAATCGCCAGGTCATCAGACCCGGTGAGCCGCATCGACCCCGCCGGAGCTCCGCGTGTCTGACGAGACCCTCAAGAAAACCCCGCTCTATGACGCGCACGTCGCCGCCGGCGCGCGCATGGTCCCGTTCGCGGGCTACGAGATGCCGGTCCAGTACAAGGACGGCGTGCTCAAGGAGCACCTCTGGACCCGCGAGAGCGCCGGACTGTTCGACGTGTCGCACATGGGCCAGGCCCGGCTGCGCGGGGTCTCGCCCCTGTCGGCGTTCGAGGAGATCACCCCCGGCGACTTCATCGGCCTGGCGCCGGGCAAGCAGCGCTACAGCCTGCTGCTGAACCGCAAGGGCGGGATCATCGACGACCTGATGGCCTCGCGACCCGACGACGACGGTCTGTTCGTCATCGTCAACGGGGCCTGCAAGGACAACGACTTCCACGTCATGAACGACGAGCTGGCGCCGCAGGTCAGCATCGACCGTCTGGAGGACCGCGCGCTGCTGGCGCTGCAGGGCCCGAAGGCTGTCGAGGTGCTCAAGGCCCACATCCCCGAAGCCGCCGGCAAGGTGTTCATGGACAGCTGGGCCACGACCGGCTTCGGCGTAGACGTGCTGATCTCCCGCTCGGGCTATACCGGCGAGGACGGCTACGAGATCTCCGTGCCCGGTCACGCCGCCGAACGGATCTGGAACACCCTGCTGGAGGATGAGCGCGTTCGGCCGATCGGCCTGGGCGCCCGCGACTCCCTGCGGCTGGAGGCCGGCCTGCCGCTCTACGGCCATGACGTCGATGAGACCGTCAGCCCGGTCGAGGCGGCCCTGACCTTCGCCGTGTCGAACAAGCGCCGTGACGCGCAGGACTTCCCCGGCGCCGCGCGTATCGTCAAGGAACTGGCCGAGGGCCCGGCCCGCGTCCGCGTCGGCCTGAAGGTGCTGGGCGGTCCGCCGGCCCGCGAGGGCGCCGAGATCGCCGACATCAACGGCAAGGTCGTCGGGGTCGTCACCAGCGGCGGCTTCGCCCCCTCGCTCGGCTGCCCTATCGCCATGGGCTTCGTCCCGCCGGCCCTGTCGGCCGTGGGCACAAAGCTGAACGTCATCGTCCGCGGCCGGGCGGGGGCCGCCGAGGTCGTCGCCATGCCCTTCGTCCCCAACCGCTACGTCCGCAAAGTCTGAGAGAGGGTCCAGCCATGCGTTTCACCAAGGATCATGAATGGGTCGCCCTCGACGGCGACATCGCCACCGTCGGCATCACCGCCTACGCCGCCGAGCAACTGGGCGACGTGGTGTTCGTCGAGGTCCCCGACATCGGCAAGACCCTGACCCAGGGCGACGGCATGGCCGTGGTCGAAAGCGTCAAGGCCGCCTCCGACGTTTACGCCCCGGTGTCGGGCGAGGTTGTCGAGGCCAATACCGAACTGGGCGACGCGCCCGAGACGGTCAACGCCGTCCCGGAAGCCGGCGGCTGGTTCGCGAAGATCAAGGTCAGTGACCCTGCCCAGGTCGAGGCCCTGATGGATCGCGCGGCCTACGAAGCGTTCCTCGGAACGCTCTGAGCCCGATGAGCCTGGACGTCTTCCTTCATCCCTCCACGACGAGCCCGGCGCCCCACGCCTTCGGCGCGGCCGTGGATGTAGCGCTCGCCTCCGTGGGCGCGGTTCGCGATGCGGATGGAGAAGGCGTGACCACCGGCGGGGGCGCGCGCTTCACACTCTTTCTCGACGGTCAGGACGACATCGCCCTTTTGACCCTGGACATCGTCGACGACAGCGTCGCCGCGGCCGTCTTCGCCCTGATGTCGGGCACGCACAGTTTCATGCTGACTGGCGGGTTCGTTTGTCGTGTTCCAGCGACAGGGGATGTGCGGCCGTCATTGGCCATGGCCTTCCCACAGGCTACGCAAGTCCGTGCACCGGCAGAGCTTCTGGACATCCTGCACAGCGCGGCCGCTTCGCCGGACGAGGGCGAAACCGGTGAGGACGATCACTGGACGCCGACGGACGAAGAGCTCGACGCCGCCGCCCTGGCCTCAGCGCCGCCGCCCGACACTGACCCGCTCATCTCCACGCCTCGCCGCCCCCTGTTCCAACGCCTCTCCGACGCCCTTTTCGGGAAATCCATCTGATGCGCTACCTCCCCCTGACCCCCGATGACCGCGTCCAGATGCTGGGCGATATCGGCGTGGACTCGATCGACGCCCTGTTCGTCGACGTGCCCGCCGCCGCCCGTCGCACCGGCTTCGTCGACCTGCCGCAGGTCGCTGGCGAGCTTGAGGTCGAGCGAGAGCTGGCGGCGCTGGCGGCGAAGAACGTCGCGGCCGGATCGGTCCCCTTCTTCTGCGGCGCGGGCGCCTACAGGCACCACGTCCCGGCCAGCGTCGATCATCTGATCCAGCGGTCGGAGTTCCTGACCAGCTACACGCCCTACCAGCCCGAGATCGCCCAGGGCACACTGCAGGTGCTGTTCGAGTTCCAGACCCAGGTCGCGGCGCTGATGGGCATGGAGGTGGCCAACGCCTCCCTCTATGACGGCTCCACCGCCTGCGCCGAGGCGGTGATGATGGCCCAGCGGGTCACGCGTCGCGGCAAGGCCGTCCTGTCGGGCGGTCTGCATCCCCACTACGTCCGCACCACCGAGACCCTGGCCCACGCTGACGGCATGGACACCGTCCGCCTGCCGGCCGCCGTCGACGCGGAAGATGCGGTGATCGCCGCCATCGACGCGAACACCGCCTGCGTCGTGGTTCAGACCCCCAACGTATTCGGCACGGCCACCGATGTGACGAAGATCGCCGAAGCGGCCCACGCCGCCGGGGCGCTGCTGATCGTGGTGACCACCGAGGCGGTGTCCTACGGCCTGCTCAAGTCGCCGGGCGAGATGGGCGCCGACATCGCCGTGGCCGAGGGCCAGTCGATCGGCAACGCCCTGAACTACGGCGGGCCCTACGTCGGTCTGTTCGCCTGCAGGGAAAAGCTGATCCGTCAGGCCCCGGGGCGTCTATGCGGCGAGACGGTCGACGCCGACGGCCGGCGCGGCTTCGTGCTCACGCTGTCGACCCGCGAACAACACATCCGCCGCGACAAGGCGACGTCGAACATCTGCACCAACAGCGGCCTCTGCGCCCTGGCTTTTTCGATCCACATGAGCCTGCTGGGCGAGGTCGGCCTGCGCCGGCTAGCCGCGCTGAACCACCAGCGGGCCCGCGAGCTGAAGGCGGCGCTGGCGAGCGTGAAGGGCGTCGAGATCCTGACCCCGCGTTTCTTCAACGAGTTCGCCGTCAAGCTCGCCAGGCCGGCCGCCAGCGTCGTCGAGGCGCTTGCGGCGAAAGGCGTGCTCGGCGGCGTACCCTACAGCCGCCTCGACCCGGGCGCCGGGCTGGACGATGTCCTGCTCGTCGCCGCGACCGAAACCGTGACCGAGGGCGACATCGTCGCCTTCAAGGCGGCCCTGACCGAGGTGATGGCATGAGCTCGATGAACTCCGTGGGCCGCCCGACCGCGCCGGTCCAGGGCAATGACTATGTTCACCCGACCCTGACCGGCGCCCGCGGACTGCTGCAGGACGAGCCGCTGATCTTCGAGCTGGGCGGCTGGCACAAGACCGGCGTCGACCTGCCGGAAGCCGGCGAGGCCGACGATGGCCTGTCCGGCTTGATGCGCGACACGGCCATCGGCCTGCCGGGCCTGAGCGAGCCGGAGGCGGTCCGCCACTATGTGCGGCTCAGCCAGAAGAACCACGCCATCGATCTCGCCCTCTATCCGCTGGGCAGCTGCACGATGAAGCACAACCCGCGCCTCAACGAAAAGATGGCGAGGCTGCCCGGGTTTGCCGACATCCACCCGCTGCAGCCGGTCTCGACCGTTCAGGGCGCGCTGGAGCTGATCGACCGGCTGGCCCACTGGCTGAAGACCCTGACCGGCATGCCCGCGGTGGCCATGACGCCCAAGGCCGGCGCCCATGGCGAGCTGTGCGGCCTGCTGGCCATCCGCGCGGCGCACGAGGCGGGCGGTCAGGGCCACCGCAAGACCGTGCTCTGCCCCACCAGCGCCCACGGCACCAACCCGGCCACGGCCGCCTTCGTCGGCTACAGCGTGGTCGAGATAGCCCAGACCGAAGACGGCCGCGTCGACCTGGTCGACCTGGAGGCCAAGTTGGGCGACCATGTCGCGGCCATCATGGTCACCAACCCCAACACCTGCGGCCTGTTCGAGCGGGATGTGA
>CAZISF010000205.1:0-4533 GCA_964541915.1 uncultured Caulobacter sp. | reverse complement strand
GCCGCCTCCACCCCGAACTGCAGCTGGGCCAGTTTGGCGTAGAGGCCGCCGGCCTTGCTGAGCTGGCTGTGGGTGCCTTCCTCGACGACGCGACCCTCGTCCATCACGACGATGCGGTCGGCGCGCAGGACGGTGGCCAGCCGGTGGGCGATGACCAGGGTGGTGCGGTCGCCCATGGCGCCTTCGAGGGCCTTCTGGACCAGTCGCTCGTTCTCGGCGTCCAGGGCGCTGGTGGCCTCGTCGAGCAGCAGGATGGGGCTGTTGCGGACCAGCGAGCGGGCGATGGCCAGCCGCTGCTTCTGACCCCCGGAGAGGGTCTTGGCCCGTTCGCCGACGGGCGTGTCGTAGCCCTCCGGCAGGGCTCGGATGAAGCCGTCGGCTTCAGCGGCCCGGGCGGCGGCGTGAACCTCCTCGAGCGTCGCGTCCTCGCGGCCGAAGCGGATGTTGTCGAGCGCCGAGCCGGAGAACAGCGAGGCATCCTGCGACACCAGCGCCATGCGGGCGCGGACCTCGGCGGGATCGGCGTCCTTCAGGTCGACGCCGTCGAGGAGAATTCGGCCAGCCTGCGGGTCGTAGAAGCGCAGCAGCAGACGCAGCACGGTGCTCTTGCCGGCCCCCGAGGGCCCGACCAGGGCGACTGTCTCGCCGGGCTTCACGCTGAGGTCGAAGCCGCGAAGGGCCGGCAGGTCGGAGCGGCCGGGGTAGGCGAACGTTACGCCCTCGAAGACGATCTCGCCACGCGAGGGAACGGGCAGGGGTTTGGGCTGCGCCGGGGCGGCGATCAGCGTCCTCGACGCCAGCAGCTCGAAAATCCGCTGCATCGCGCCCGCTGCCTGCTGCACCACGCCCCAGACTTCGCCCAGGGCGCCGACGGATGCGCCGGCAAATACCGACAGGGCAAGGAACTGGATCAGCTGGCCCGGGGTCATCGTGTGATTGACCACCGCATGGGCCGCCGTCCAGAGCAGCAGGCCAATGCCGCCGAAGATCAGGCCGATCACCACCAGCGTCATCAGCGAACGGGCCATGACCCGCTTCAGCGAGGTGCGGAAGGCGGTTTCGACCGCATCGCCGAAGCGTTTGTCAGCCATCGTTTCACGGCCAAAGGCCTGCACGGTGTCGAGCGCGTCGAGGCTCTCGCCGGCGAAGCCCACGGCCTGGGCGAAGCGATCCTGCGTTTTGGTCGACAGGGTTCGCACCCGACGGCCGAACAGGAACATCGGCGCGATCAGCAGCGGCGCCATGATCATGACCCAGAGCGTCAGCTTCGGTGAGACAATCGCCAGCATGATCGTCGCGCCGATCAGGCTGAGGAAGTTGCGCAGGGCGATCGAGGCCGCGGAGCCGACGAGGTTCTCGATGATCGTCACGTCCGTGGTCATGCGGGACAGAACCTCGCCTGTCCGGGTCTTGAGGAAGTACGACGGATCAAGGGTCAGGACGTGGCGATAGAGCGCCTTGCGCAGGTCGGCGACGACCCGCTCGCCCAGCACTGTGATGAAATAGAACCGCGCCGCGGTAGCGAAGGCCAGCACCAGAACGACCAGCGCCGCCAGTCCGAAATAGCGGTTGAGGTTGTCCGCCGAGAGAAAGCCCTTGTCGACCACCAGCCGGAGGGCCTGGGTGATGCTCAGCGTGGCTCCGGTCGAGAACAGCAGGAAGAACCCGGCCGCCGCTGCGTGACGCCAGTGCGCGGTAATGAAGGGCAGCAGATGGACGAGGTTTTTGACGTCGCGGCTCTTGGGCCGGCGCGCCGCTTCCTCGGTCAGACTCTGGGCCAGGGCGGCGCCCGCGCTGGGCCGTCCGTCGGCCACGGCGTCCGCCGCGTTGGTGTCACTCATGCTCGGCCCCTTGCCTTCGTCGCGGCCCTTCTGTATAGCCGCGCCTCTTCGGTGGCCCGAACTTTCGGCCGCCAGATCAACATTCCTCTTAAGTCGGTTGGACCGCCCGATGAAACAAGACACCCATCCCGACTATCACTTCATCACCGTGGTGATGACGAACGGCACGACGTACCAGACGCGCTCGACCTACGGGAAAGAAGGCGCGACCCTGAACCTGGACATCGACCCCTCGACGCACCCGGCCTGGACCGGCGGCAACGCCCACCTGCTGGACCGCGGCGGCCGCGTGTCGCGCTTCAACGCCAAGTTCGCCGGCTTCACCGCGAAGAAGTAGGCGTCGGCGTCAGCCAACGAGATTCGAAAAGGCCGGCAGGGGAAACCCCGCCGGCCTTTTTGCTGTTTTGATCGTAGTGCATGGTTCGAGACGCTCGCTCGGAGCTCGCTCCTCACCATGACGGCAGAGGTGTTCGTCATCCTGAGGAGCGGACCCTCAGGTCCGCGTCTCGAAGGACGCAATCAGAGCGCCGCGCCCCCGAACGCATCCCGCAGGCGGTCCATCTGCGACAGCACCGGGTGCGGCGTGGTCTCGGTCGAGGCCTCGACGTACATGCGGCGGTCGAGATGGCGGACGCGGTCGTACAGGCGGGCTGACCGGTCGAGCAGTTCCAGCAGCCCGAGCGGCAAATCATGCAGGGCTTCGGCTTCGCTGACCGAGGTGTCCTCGGCGTCGAGACGGTAGCGGCTTTCGCAGGCGGCCTCGGGGGCCATGTCGCCCTCGCGGACGGCGCGCTGGACCAGCAGCCAGGACGCGACCCGCATCAGCCGGGTGGTCAGGCGCATGCTTTCGGAGGCGTAGGACAGCGCGGCGTTGCGGGACAACAGTTTGGAGTCCTGGCGACCGCCGCCGTCGAGATAGGCCGCGGTCTCCTCGACCAGGTCCATGCCCTCGAGAAACGTGCGGTCAAACAGCTCCGAGCGGGCGAAGTCAGCGATCACATTCGCCCGCCACGGCGCCGTTGCGGGCGCGCCGAGTTCATTCATGGACAAGATCGCCCCTCACAAGAAACGCGCGGGATCACTTTCCCGCATTGTCTGGACGGCTGCAACCGGCGTGCCAAGCCCCGGTCATCCGCCCTCAGAACTTGAAAAACGCGTCGGCGGCGGACTTGCTGGCCCGCTTCTTTTCAATCTGGGCCTCGGTTCGCGCGATTTCGGCCCGCAGCAGGCCCACCCGCTCCTCGAGGTCATCCACGCTGTAGAGTTCGAGGTCCTCGCGCAGCGCGAGCGATAACGCCTCGCCCCTGTGCCCGCGCGGTTCGGCTGGTTCGTCGCTCATCGCCGGGGCCTCCCTATCGCTTCCGACGTCTTTCACGATATCAGACGCGCGCTGACCATAACACACAAGCCCGGGAGCAGGACCATGGCCGAGACCAGCATGACCGCCGTCGCCGTCGAGGGCGGCAAGGGACCGGCGGAAGCGCTCAAGGCAGAATCAACGCCCCGTCCTGTCCCGAAGGACGGTGAAATCCTGATCCGGGTCAGGGCCGCCGGCGTGAACCGTCCCGATCTGCTCCAGCGCATGGGCTTCTATCCGCCGCCTCCCGGCGCGCCGGCCACGCTGGGTCTTGAGGTCGCCGGCGAGGTGGTCGAGGGCGCGGGCCGCTGGAAGGCGGGCGACCGGGTCACCGCCCTGCTGGGCGGCGGCGGCTATGCCGAATATGCGGTGGTCGACGCCCGCCACGCCCTGCCGATCCCGGCGGGCTTTGACTTTGTCCGCGCCGCCGGCCTGCCCGAGACGGTGTTCACGGTCTTCGCCAATGTGTTCGAGCACGGGGGCCTGAAGGCCGGGGAGACCTTCATGGTCCACGGCGGCACGTCCGGCATCGGCGTCACCGCCATCCAGATGGCCAAGGCAGCGGGCGCCAAGGTCATCGCCACCGGCCGCGGGGCCGACAAGGCCGCCCAGGCGCTGGCGCTTGGGGCTGACGTGGCCGTCGACACCACCACCCAGGACTTCGCCGAGGTCGCCATGGCCGGGGGCGGCGTCGATGTCGTGCTCGACATGGTCGGCGGATCGTATTTCGCGAAGAACCTGCAGGCGCTGAAGACCGGCGGCCGGATCGTCTACATCGCCTCGCTCGGCGGCGGGATGCTCGAGGTCCCGATCATGGCCATCATGCAGAAGCGGGCGGTCCTGACCGGCTCGACCCTGCGGCCTCGCCCGGCGGATGAGAAGGCTCGCCTGGCGGCCGAGGTCGAGCGGATCGTCTGGCCGTGGATCGAGGCGGGCAAGATCAACATCCCGATCGACGCCACCTTCCCGCTGGCCGAGGCGGCGAAGGCCCATGCGCACCTGGAGGCCGGCGCGCATGTCGGGAAGGTCGTTCTGACGGCCTGAAATACCCGCGACAACGGAACGCCGTTTCCTTTGTCCGGGAACGTCTCTATATGGTCTCTGCAACACCCCGCCCGGCCGAAAGGCCGGGCGCCGTCGTTTCTGGAGCACGACATGTCCGACCAAATCCTGATGCCGAAGGCGACCGCCGTCTGGCTCGTGGACAACACCTCGCTGACCTTTGAACAGATCGCCGACTTCTGCGGTCTGCACCGCCTGGAAGTCCGCGGCATCGCCGACGGCGAAGTTGCGCGCGATATCCGCGGCGCCGACCCGATCGCCAACGGCCAGCTG
>CAZISF010000204.1:0-4586 GCA_964541915.1 uncultured Caulobacter sp. | reverse complement strand
CGCGACCAGATCATCCAGGTGGTCCAGAACCTGATCGACAACGCGGTGAAGTATTCTCCGCGCGACAGCGCGGTTCGGGTCGAGGTGACGGCGCCCGTCGACGGCGATCCGCCGCCCCTGCGCGATTCCGAGGCCGCCGGCCTGACGCTGCTGGCTCCCGATCATCGGCCCGGGGAGCTCTATGCGTTGCTGCGGGTCAGCGATGACGGTCCAGGCATGCCGCGCGACGCCCTGCCCCGGCTGACCGAGCGATTCTATCGCGTCGAGGGTCAGAAGAGCGGCGACAAGTCGGGCACGGGCCTTGGCCTCGCCATCGTCAAGCACATCGTCAACCGCCACCGGGGCGGCGTTTCAGCGGAAAGCGCGGAAGGACGCGGCGCGACATTTTCCGTATGGCTTCCGCTCACGGCGACCGCGCGCGCGGCGCTACCAGCGCCCGTCACGAAACTGTCATAGACCTGTCGCATAGGGGCAGCATCCCGCGGGCAGGTTCCGGGCGTCCCCCGCCGCCTCGCTTTTCGGACCCGCGATGACCGTATTGATCGCCCTGGCCGTGCTCGCCGCCTTTTCGGCCGGCGTGTACCTGATCGGCCGCCGCCGCGCCGTCGCCCTTTCGGGCGGCAAATCCGCCAGTCTGCACTCACTGCCAGGGTATCACGGCACATGGGTGGCCTTGTGGGCGGGCGTGCCAGCGGCGCTGATCGTCATTCTGTTCGCCGTCTTCGGCAGCCGCATCGAGGACGCGGCCCTGCGGATGCAGGTCCCCGCCGCGGTCGCCGCCCTGGACCCGGAGCGCCAGGAGGTCTTCTGGAGCGACGCCGGTGCGGCCGCGCGTGGCCAGACCCAGAGCGAGATACATTATCAAGGTGATCTGAAAGTCGCGCTCGACGCCAAGTCGGCTGAAGGCCGTCGCATCAGCGCGATCGGCCTCATAGCCGTGCTGGCGCTGTCCGGCGTTCTTGCGCTGTGTGGCTTCCTGCTGGCGTTCCCGCGACTGTCGAAGGATTTCCGGGCCCGCAATCGTGTTGAGGGCTGGACAAGCCTCGTGCTCGTCGCCTGTTCGACACTGGCCGTGCTGACGACCCTCGGCATCATCATGTCGCTGGCCTTCGAGAGCCTGCGGTTCTTCCAGGCGGTCTCTCCGGTCGAGTTTCTGACCGGAACCCATTGGGATCCGCACACGGCGCTCCGGCCCGACCAGGTCGTGTCGTCCGGCGGCTTCGGCGCCCTGCCGGTCTTCGCCGGCACCTTCCTGATCATGCTCATCGGCATGGCCGTGGCCGCGCCTGTCGGGCTGTACTCGGCGATTTACCTGTCCGAGTACGCCGGCCCTGCCGCCCGCGCGACGATCAAGCCGCTGCTTGAAGTACTCGCCGGCGTGCCGACCGTCGTCTACGGCTTCTTCGCCGCCCTGACCGTGGGCCCGATCTTCCGGGCGTTCTTCAACTGGATCGGCACCTTGCTCGTGGGCGGTCCGATGGACGAACTGGGTCAGTATCTGAGCGGGGTCCAGAACCAGATGGCCCTGACCGCCGGGGTGGTCATGGGGATCATGCTCATCCCGTTCGTCTCCTCGCTGTCGGACGACATCATCAACGCCGTGCCGCAGACGCTGCGCGACGGCAGCTACGCCATGGGCGCCACGAAGTCGGAGACGGTGAAGCGGGTCATCCTGCCGGCCGCCCTGCCCGGCGTCGTCGCGGCGCTGATGCTGGCGGTGTCACGCGCCATCGGCGAGACAATGATCGTCACCATGGCCGCCGGCGCCCAGGCCAATCTGACGATCAATCCGCTGGAGACGGTGACCACCGTCACCTACCAGATCGTTTCGCTGCTGACGGGCGACTCCGCGTTCGACACGCCGACCACGCTGTCGGCCTTCGGGCTGGGTCTGACCCTCTTTATCGTCACCCTGACGCTGAACGTCATCGCGCTCGGCATCGTGCAGAAATATCGCGAACAGTATGACTGACGCCGCCGCCACCCACCTCAAGAAGCGCCATGCCGCCGAGGCCCGGTTCCGCCTGTACGGACGCCTGGCGATCACTGTCGCGCTTGCCTTCCTGACGATCCTGCTCGTGCGGATCGGCATGCAGGGCTACTCGACCTTCACCACCAACACGATCTCGATGCCGGTCTACCTGGACCCGTCGAAGATTGATCGGACCGACCTCGAAGGGTCGAACTACGACTATGTCGTAGGCCTTTCGTTGCTGAAGAAACTGGGCGAGACGGAAGACGATCTGGGCCTGGCCTCCGGCGACGCAATGGCGCTGGTGAGCCGCGACCTCGGCTTCCAGATCCTCGACAAGGTCAAGGCCGACCCGAACCTGATCGGCAAGACCATCACCGTGACCGGCCCGGTCAAGGCCGACGCCGACCTCTACTACAAGGGCGAACTGAAGCGCTCGACGGACGAGGCCGACCGCAAGCTCAACAACCGGCAACTGGACTGGCTCGACCGCCTGAAGAAGAGCGGCGCGGTGACCAGCGGATTCAACGTCGGCTTCTTCACCCATGCGGACTCCACCGAGCCTGAACAGGCCGGCATTCTCGGCGCCGTGATCGGCTCGGCGATGATGCTGCTCGTCACAGCTCTGGTCGCCGTGCCGATGGGGGTGATGGCCGCGGTCTGGCTTGAGGAGTTCGCGCCCCGTAACCGCTGGACCTACCTGATCGAGGTCAACATCAACAATCTCGCCGCCGTGCCGTCGATCGTCTACGGCCTGCTCGGCCTGGCTGTGTTCGTGAACTGGTTCGGCGCCCCCCGCGGCGCCCCGCTGACGGGCGGCCTGGTGCTGGCGCTGATGGCGCTGCCGACCGTGATCATCGCCACGCGTTCGGCCCTCAAGGCCGTGCCGCCGTCGATCCGGGAAGCGGCCTGGGGCGTCGGCGCCTCCCGCACCCAGACCGTGTTCCACCACGTCCTGCCGCAGGCCATGCCTGGCGTCATGACCGGCACCATCCTTTCGCTCGCCCACGCCCTGGGTGAGACGGCGCCCCTGCTGATGATCGGCATGATCGCCTTCAACCCCGGCCTGCCCCAGGGCTTCACCAGTTCCGCCAGCGTGCTGCCGGTGCAAGTGTTCATCTGGGAAAACGCCTCCGAACGCGCTTTCCACGAGCGCACCGCCGCAGCCATCATCGTGCTGCTGGTCTTCATGATCGCGATGAACGCGGCCGCGGTAATCCTGCGCCGCCGCTTCGAGCGCAGATGGTAGCTCCCATGACCGCCCAACCGCCCGTTATCCGCACCGCCGCGCCGCACTCGCACAACCCGGCGCCCGTCAATCCGGCCAAGATCCTGGTTCGGGACGTCAGCGTCTTCTACGGCCCCAAGCAGGCGCTGTTCGACGTGACGCTCGACATTCCTGGCAAAGCCGTGACCGCCTTCATCGGTCCGTCGGGCTGCGGCAAGTCGACCTTCCTGCGCTGCATCAATCGCATGAACGACACGATCCCGGGATGTCGGGTGGACGGCGTCATCGAGATGGACGGCGAGAACGTCAACGACAGCCACATCGACCCGGTCGTCCTGCGGGCAAAGGTCGGGATGGTGTTTCAGAAGCCGAACCCGTTCCCCAAGTCGATCTTCGAAAACGTCGCCTATGGCCCGCGCATCCACGGCATCGCCTCGAGCAAGAGTGAGCTGGAAGGGATCGTAGAGGCCTCCCTTAAGAAGGCCGGCCTGTGGGCCGAGGTTTCCGACCGCCTTCACCAGCCCGGCACGGGCCTGTCCGGCGGCCAGCAGCAACGCCTCGTCATCGCTCGCGCGATCGCCGTCAGTCCTGAAGTCATCCTGATGGATGAACCCTGTTCCGCGCTCGATCCGATCGCCACCGCGAAGATCGAAGAGCTGATCGACGAACTTCGGCAGCAGTACTGCATCGTCATCGTCACCCACTCGATGGCCCAGGCCGCGCGGGTTTCGCAACGCACGGCCTTCTTCCACATGGGCAAGCTGATCGAGACGGGATCGACCGAAGAGATCTTCACCAATCCGCGCGAGTCGCGGACCCAGGACTACATCACCGGCCGGATCGGCTGAGGCGCGCCATGAACGAACATATCGTCAGATCCTACGAAGAAGAGCTCAACCAGCTGGCCGCGGAGGTGGTCCGGATGGGCGGCCTGGCCGAAGCCCAGGTGGGCGAGTCGATCCAGGCCTTCGCCCGCCGCGATGTGCCGCTGGCCCAGGCGATGATCGGCCGGGACGGCAAGCTGGATACGATGGAGGCCGAGATCGAGCGGGCCGCCATCCGCATGATCGCGTTGCGTCAGCCGATGGCCAACGACCTCCGCCGGACCATGGCGGCGATGAAGATCGCGATGAATCTGGAACGCTGCGGCGACCTCGCCAAGAACATCGGCAAACGCACCCTGATCCTCGCCGAAGCCGAGCCCGCCGGTCCCGTGACCCGGTCGATCGAACGGATGGGCAAGCTGGTCGCTTCGCGTCTGAAGGAAGTCATCGACGCTTACACCGCCTCGGACGTCGATCGCGCCGTCTCGGTCTGGGTTCGCGACACCGAGGTCGACGAGCACTACGAAAGCCTGTTCCGCGAACTGCTGACCTACATGATGGG
>CAZISF010000203.1:0-4591 GCA_964541915.1 uncultured Caulobacter sp. | reverse complement strand
TCTAGCTGGCCCGCTTCCAGGTCTGCGACGCGCAGAGGGGCGCGACGATGCAGCCCTTGAGCTTCAGGGTGTTGGGGTCGGTCATCTCGATGACGCCCTGGTAGACGCCGCCGTTGCTCGGCCGATAGATCGCGCCGCCGGACCAGCGGGGCGGCCCGCCGGAGAACCCGGTCATGATCACCAGCCCCTTGAGCGTCCGGTTGCGCAGCGTGGGGTCCTTGTTTTCGGTGTCCTTCAGCGTCGGATCGGCCTTGATCTGGTCCGAGGTGAGAATCTTGCCGCAGATCTTGCCGCCGCAGTTGAACACCTCGACCAGGCCGTGACTGTCGCCGGTCATCCAGACGCCGACGGGCGATCCGGGGCCGGCTGCGACGGATGAAGAGGCCGCGCCGGCCGTCAACAGCAGGACGGCGGAGAGGGCGAGGAAGGGCCGGGGCAGGGTCATGAGGGTTTCCGGTCAGGTCTGGAGTGTCAGCAGGATAGGACAGGGTCCGTATCCAGCGCGAGAGCGAGGGTCCAGTTCAGCGCCAGTATTGGCCCAAAGCGGCGATCGTGCGGCGACTAGAGCCCCTCGGCGATCAGGGCGTTGGAGGCCGTCTCGATGCGGGTCTCCATCTCGCGCATGAACTCGCCGCGCTTGAGGCCTGGCGGGATGGCGGGCAGGAACTCGAACACGATGGTGCCGGGGTAGCGCAGCACGCCGTGGGCCGGCCAGTGAACGCCGGTGTTCAGCGCCATCGGCGTCACCGGCATGTTCAGGTCGCGGTACAGCGCGGCGATGCCCGGCTTGTAATCAGGCTCGGCGCCCGGCGCCTTGCGCGTGCCTTCTGCGAAGATGACCAGCTGCCGTGCGTCCTTCAGCCGGTCCCGGGCGTCCAGCACCAGTTTCTTGAGCGCGGCGGCATGCCCCTCGCGGTCGACGACGATCATCCCGCCCTTCCGCGCGTACCAGCCGAGGAAGGGGATCCACATCAGCTCCTTCTTGGTCACGAAGCAGGCGTCCGGGAGCAGGGCGAAGCCGCCGAAGACGTCGAACATGCATTGATGCTTGCCGGCGATCAGCACGGCGCCCTTCGGCAGGTGCTCACGGCCGCGAACCTCGACCTTGATGTTGCAGATCACCCGCAGCAGCAGCGTGGTGCCCGCGCCGTACCAGGTCAGCACATGCGTCACCCAGCGCCGCGGCGCCAGGAACAGCGGGATCATGCACAGCGCGACGAGGAGGGAGTAGAGGTAGTAGGCGACGGTGAAGGTCAGCGACCGGACCAGGATCAAGGCTAGGTTCCTTTTGCGGCCGGCCCGGCCGGCGGCGTCTGCGAGGATTTGGAGCCGGCGCCGGCCACGCTTTCGCGGACCAGGGTCGCCAGAAACTTGCAGTACTCGATGGACAGCCGCCGCGCATCCCCGCTCTTGCGCCACCAGTGGCGAACGTCGACGGGGCCGGTGACTACGG
Source organism: uncultured Caulobacter sp. (assembly GCA_964541915.1). GTDB lineage: Bacteria > Pseudomonadota > Alphaproteobacteria > Caulobacterales > Caulobacteraceae > Caulobacter. The sequence continues at coordinate 3,138 of CAZISF010000203.1, read as the reverse complement.
GATAGGGCGTCAGGGTCGCGTCCGGCATGGCTTCCCGCAACAGCAGCATGGTCCGCGGCATGTGGTAGTCGGACGTAACCACGATCAGGCTGTCATAGCCCTTGCCGCGCGCCCATTCGGCGATTTCGCCCGCGTTGCCGACGGTGTCGGCCGCCGCGTAGCCGAGGTCGACGCAGCAGTCGTAGATCGGCTTCACCGCGCCGGTCACGGCCAGCAGGTCGGCGCGGCTGGCCTCCTTGTTCACGCCCGAGATCAGCAGCCGACGGCCCTTGCCGCGCTCGAGCAGCCGCACGGCCGCTTCCAGGCGCAGGTCCGAGGCGCCGGTCAGGGCGACTACCGCGTCGGCTACGGGCGGCTGGTCGGCCGGCGTCGAGCGCTCGATCCGCTGGGCGAACGCGACGAGGCCGACGGCCCAGATCAGGGCCAGGACAAGGACGGCGGCAAGAACGCGTCTCACGTCAACTCTCCAATCAGCCCGCGCGCGGCCAGCCGGGCGGCGACGGCGGCGACCAAGGCGGCCAGCAGCGGCGTCGGAACGACCGCGACGAGGTCGATCCAGGCCACCGGCAGCACCGGCGTCAGGCCCTGCCCGCCGCCGGCCAGTCTGGCCAGGGCCCCGATGATGGCCGCCCCGCTCGCGCCGAACAAGCCCGCCAGCGCCGCGGCCTGCGCGAATCGTGTCTGGAACAGGCGAATGACGAAGGCAGGCTGGGCGCCGGACAGGTGCAGCACCTCGATGGTGTCCCGGTCCGCCGCCATGGCCGCGCGCGTGGCGAAGGCGATCACCGCGCCCGCCGCCGAGGCGATCAGCAGGAACACGGCGAGCGCCGACCAGCGCGCGATCCCGGCGCCCCGCTCGATATCGCCTATCCAGAGACTGTGGTCGTCGACGGTCGCATCGAGGCCGGCGGCCTTCAGGGCCTGGTCCAGCGCCGCGGCGCTGGCCGGGGCCTTTGGATCGAGGTCGACGGCGACGAGGCGCGGGATAGGCAGGTCGTCCAGCAGCGCCTCATGGCCGAGCCAGGGCTCCAGCAAGGCCTCCGCCTTTTCCTTCTCCAGCGCGCGGGCTTCGGTGACGCCCTTGACCCCCGACAACGCCTCGGCGGCGCGGCCGGCGGCGGCGTCAGGCGTCTCGGCCGCCTGGGCGCGCACCACCACGGTGGCCGAGCCGGTCAGCTGGCTGGTCCAGCCATGCGCGGCGCGGTTGGCGGCCAGCGCGCCCAGCGCTGTCAGGCAGGCGAGGAAGCACAGCACCGCGACCACGAACACCAGCGACCCGTCCTGCGGATCGCGCCGCGGCAACAGCGGGCCGGGCTTCCAGCGCTGCGGATCAAACAGATCGCTCATGCGCCCGCCATCCCAACGCCCCGGCCAAAGGCGCGCAGACGGCCCTTGTCCAGATGCAGCACGGGCTGGCCGGAGCGGGCGACGAGGTCCTCGTCATGGCTGGCGATCAGCACGGTCGTGCCGAGCCGGTTCAGCTCGACGAACAGCTTCAGAATGCGCAGGGCGTGGGCGTCGTCGACGTTTCCGGTCGGTTCGTCGGCCAGCAGGATGTCGGGCCGGTTCACCACGGCCCGGGCGATGGCCAGCCGCTGCTTCTCGCCGCCCGACAGGGTCGGGGGCAGGGCGTGCATGCGCGCCTTCAGCCCGACCCAGGCCAGCAGCTCGGCGACGTCATTGCGGTATTCGTCAGGCTTGGCTCCGGCGATGCGCAGGGGCAGGGCGACATTGTCGAACGCCGACAGGTGATCGAGCAGCTTGAACTCCTGGAACACCACGCCGATGCGCCGGCGCAGGAACGGGCGGTTGGACGGGGCCACGGCCTCAACATCGCGACCGAACAGCTCGATGGTTCCGCGCGAAGGACGCTCCGCCAGGTAGATCAGCTTGAGCAGACTGCTTTTGCCGGCCCCGGAGGCGCCAGTGAGAAAGTGGAACGACCCCGGCGTCAGGTCGAAATTGACGTCCCGCAGCACCTCGGCCGACCGGCCATAGCGCATCCCTACGCCGTTGAAGCGCAGTATGGGGCCGGCGAGCGGTTCACCGGTGGGTGCGGCGTCTCGGTTTCTGGACATGGGAGCCGAAATCGGCGACCTCAATGGAGGAGCGGGAGCGTCCGATTCGCCGGCATGATACTGACCTGTCCAGAGTGCGCTACCCGCTATTTCGTCCCCGACGACAAGGTCGGTCCCGAGGGGCGAACGGTTAAGTGCTCGTCCTGCGGAAACCGCTGGACGGCCCATGGCGAACCCGCCCTGGAGCTGTTCGTTGACGCCCACGAGGGCGCGACGGCCCGCAACACCCCCGACCCCGCCTTTGACGAACAGCCCGTCAGCGCCCTGCCGGGCGAGGAACTGCCGAAGGTCTTCCGTCAGAAGGCCGACACCGACCGCAAGGTTCGCGAAGCGGTGACCACCGGCATCGTCTGGGCAGGCATGGCCGTGGCCCTGATGGCCATGGTCGGAACGGCCGTCGTTTTCCGCGTTCACGTCGTCAAACTCTGGCCAGGCAGCGCCGCGGCTTATGCCAGCGTGGGACTGCGAGTGAACCGGCTGGGCCTGACCATCGAAAAGGTCCACGCCCGAGCCGACAAGGTGGACGGCCACGCTGCCCTGGCCGTGACCGGCGTGATCCGCAACATCAGCAATGAAGCCGTCGCGGCGCCGCCCTTGATCGTCTCCCTCTCCAACAAGGCGCATAAGGTCGTGGCCCGGAAAATCGCTGCGCCGTCGGAGCCTTCCGACCGCCTGATCCCGGCGGGCGGCGTTCGCCATTTCTCCGTTATGATGCTCGACCCGCCGACGACCGCCGCCGATCTGGACGTCGACTTCGATCTTGAACATCGGGCGGCGCCGGTCGCCCATCAACCGCAGGCGAAGCGGCCGGAGCTTCGGGGCTCGGCCGCGGCCGAACCCGTGGCCGTGGCGCCGGTCGCGGCGGCGGAAGCGCATCCGCTGCCCGACAGTTCTCCCTACGCGTTGCCCAAGGAAGGCCACTGATGAGCGACCAGCCGTCCGTCCTGATTTCGGAAGCCGAGGTCGCCGAGCGCGTCGCGGCGGTGGCCGCCCTGATCGCGCCCCGGATCGACGACGAAACGGTCATGGTCTGCCTTCTGACCGGCGGCCTGTGGTTCGC
>CAZISF010000202.1:0-4600 GCA_964541915.1 uncultured Caulobacter sp. | reverse complement strand
GCCCTCTCATTCGGCGCAGGGACGAAACAGACAAGAACCGGAGACACGGTTGTCGCAGGAAGATCAGGCCGCGTCGGCGGCCAAGGGCGTTCGCGTCAAAGCCGGAATTCTCGCCGCCTTCTCGATGGCGACCATTCCCGTCGGCGCCCTGACCACGCCGCTTCTTGTCCATCTGCCGCCGCACTACGCCGGACTGCTCGGGTTGCCGCTGGCCGCGGTCGGCGGGATTTTCTTCATCGTCAAGGTCATGTCGATCTTCTTCGATCCGGCGGCCGGCATGTTCATGGACCGGACGCGGACGAAGATCGGCCGCTACCGCTTCTGGTTGCTCGTCGCCGCGCCGATCCTGATGGCCGGCGTCTGGATGCTGTTCCGGGCGGAAGCGGGCGTGAGCAAGACCTTCCTGCTGGGCTGGCTGATCGTTCTCTACGTCGGCTATTCCCTGCTGGTCCTGTCCCAATCAGCCTGGGGCGCGGTGCTGGCGACCAACTACAACGAGCGCTCGCGGGTCTATGCCTGGGCCCATGTGACGAGCACGCTGGGCGCGGTTGCGGTGCTTCTGCTGCCGTCCCTGCTCAAGATTCCGGAAGCCGGCGTCGTGCCGATGATGGGGCTGATGATCGTCGCGTCGATCCCGGTCACCTGCCTGATTGTCGCTTTCGGCGTGCCCGAGCCGGTGCTGCCGCAGCGGGCGACCGGCGACCGACTGTCCTGGGGCGAGATTCCGGCCCTTGCGCTGCGACCGACCATGCGCCGGCTGCTGGCGGCCGACCTGCTGTTCACCTTCGGTCCGGCGATCACCTCGCCGCTCTACCTGTTCTTCATGCAGCAGGCGCGCGGCTACAGCCTGATCCAGGCCAACCTGATGCTGCTGTTGTTCATCCTCGCGGCGGTGTTCTGCGCGCCACTCTGGGCGCTCGCGGCCTATCGCTGGGGAAAGCACCGCACCCTGATGGCGGCGGCGGCCTCCTATTCGATCGCCCAGGGCGTGATCTTCTTCATCCCCGGACAGAGCTTCCCGCTGATGGCCACGGCCATGTTCCTCGCCGGCGGCATCCTCGCCGCGCTGGGCTTCCTTGTCCGGGCGATGATCGCCGACGTCGGGGACGAGGTGCGGCTGGAAACGGGCAAGGACCGTGTGGGTCTGCTCTACGCGATGGTGTCGAGCACGGCCAAGGTCGGTACGGCGTCTGCCGTGCTGGTCACCTTCGGGATCCTCGGAGCCATCGGCTTCAACGCCGCGCCGGGAGCGGTGAACAGCGAAAGCGCCATGCTTGGCCTGACCCTGACCTTCGCCATCGCGCCGGTCATTCTGGTCATGCTCGGGGCCATCGCGGTGCGCGGCTACAGCCTCAGCCGTGAGCGTCACGCGGAGATCCGCGCGGAGCTGGAAATCATCGACGCGGACGTCATCGCCGCCGCGCCTACGCCGGCCGTCTAGAGCAGGGCTTTCGCCGCCGCCCGGAAGGCGTCAGCCGCCGCGCTGTGGCCACCGGTGGCCGTCAGTGGCGCGCCGTCGTCGCCGGCCTGGCGCAGGGCGATTTCGATCGGGATCTCGGCCAGCAGCGGCACGCCCAGTGACTCGGCCTCCGCCCGCGCGCCGCCGGTCCCGAAGATCGGGATCGGCGCGCCGGTCGACGGATCGGCGAAGAACGCCATGTTCTCGATAACACCGAGGATCTTCGCGCCCGTCTTCTGGAACATGCCAACCGCCCGACGGGCGTCGATCAGCGCGATCTCCTGCGGCGTTGAGACGATGACCACGCCGTCGACCGCGAAGTTCTCGACCAGGGTCAGGTGAATGTCGCCGGTGCCCGGCGGCATGTCGATGACCAGGATGTCCATCGGCGCGTCCGGCGTGGCCCAGCGCACGTCGTTGACCATCTGCCGAACCGCCGAAGAGGCCATGGGCCCGCGCCAGATCATCGGCGAGCCCTCATCGACGAGGAAGCCGATCGACATGACCGTGACTCCGTGGGCCTGCAGCGGCTGCAGCTTGCCGTCGATGAACAGCGGCTCGCCGTCGACGCCCATCATGCGCGGGGCCGAAGGGCCGTAGACGTCGGCGTCCAGCAGGCCGACCTTCAGGCCGAGACCCGCGAATGCGCAGGCCAGATTGACCGCGACGGTCGACTTGCCCACCCCGCCCTTGCCGCTCGCGACGGCGATGACCCGTTTGACGTTCTCGGGGCGTTTGACTTCCTTGCGTGGCTTCAGCTCCGCCTTGGGATCGCCGGCGACGCGGGCGCCCTTGCGCTGGCGCGTGACGCCGGCCGGGGCCGACGCGGTCAGCACGACCTGGGCCTTCTCGACGCCTGGCAGGTCGGCCAGCGCCTTCTCGGCGGCCTCGCGGATGTAGCCGTAGCGCGCGGCGTCCTCCGCCGGCACCTCCAGCATGAAGCCGGCGCGCCCCTCGCGGAGAACCAGTCCCTGGACCAGCCCGGCCGCGGCCAGACCCCTGCCGGAGCGGGGGTCGATAATCTTGTCGAGGGCGCGAAGCGCGGTATCTCGGTCTGCGGATGTATGAAAGGTCATGGGGACAGCTTGCCTTGCCGGGCGCGGCGTCTCATATCCGCTTGACCGCGCCGGCTTGCAAGCCCGCCGAACCACGACGGAAAAGCGACGCACGACACATGCCCTGGAACGACAACGGCAATCCCGGCCCCTGGGGCGCTCCGCCCCCTTCGGGCGGCAAGGGTCCCTCCGGGGACGAACCGAAACGTCCCTCCGGTCCCGGCCCGCGACGGCCCTCCGGTCCCAATGAAATCGACCAGCTCCAGCAACAGCTGATGGCCCAGCTGCGAGCCCTGCTCGGGGGCTCGGGCGGCGACATGTCGCCCCGGCGGATGGCTCCGCTGATCGCCGGCGGGCTGGTCGCGCTCTACCTCGCCTCCGGCATCATCGTCGTGGGCGCCAAGCAGGAAGCGGTGGTCACCACCTTCGGCGCCTGGACGCGGAGCTATGGGCCTGGCGTCGGCTTCCACCTGCCGCTGTTCGAACGGGCCATCAAGGTCGACACCACCAACCAGCGCCAGACCGCCATCGACGGCGCCAACGGCGCTACGGACAACACCCTGATGCTGACCGGCGACGAGAACATCGTCGACCTGTCCTTCACCGTGCAGTGGTACGTGAAGAACCCGGCCGAGTACCTGTTCAGCGTCGATGACTCCGACAAGACCCTGCTGGCGGTGGCCGAGAGCGCCATGCGCGAGGTGGTCGGCCGCAGCACCCTCAACTCGATCATCGGACCGGGACGCGGCAACATCCAGCTTGAGGTCGCTGCCCTGATGCAGCGCATCCTCGACAGCTATCACACCGGCATCGTCATCGATGGCGTGCAGATCAGCGAAGCCGGTCCGCCGACCGATGTGGTCGAGGCGTTCCGTGATGTGAACAACGCCAGCCAGAACGCGGAATCCTACGCCAACACCGCCCGGGGCGAGGCCTCCAGAATTCGCCAGGAGGCCCTCGGATACCGCGCCCAGGTCGTCCGTGAGGCCGCCGGCGAGGCGGCCCGCTTCAACCAGGTCTATGAACAGTACCGCCTGGCGCCGGGCGTGACGCGCGACCGCCTCTATATCGAGACCATGCAACGCGTGCTGGAGTCCTCCAACAAGGTGATCATCGACGGCAAGGGCGTAACCGCTCCGATCGTTCTGTCGGCCGACACCTTCAAGCCACGCGTCCAGACGCCGACCGGCGCGGCCCAGCCGCAGGTTCGCCAGCCGGGAGCGGCCCAATGACCAGTCAACGTGGCACGTTCTACGGCATCGTCGCCGCCGTCATACTGATCGTCGTCAGTCAGACCTTCTACGTGGTCGGCCAGACCCAGCAGGCGGTCATCGTACGCCTCGGCGAGGTCGTCCGCACGGTCAACGCCGGCCCCGACGACGGCCCCGGCCTGAAGATCAAGATCCCGTTCTTCGAGACCACCTACCTGTTCGACCGGCTGAACCTCAACCTCGAGGTCACGCGCCGGGAGATCCTCGCCGGCAACCAGGAACGGTTGATGGTCGACGCCTTCGTGCGTTACCGCATCAGCGATCCGGTCCGGTTCTACACCCGTCTCGGAAGCGAAGCGGCCGCTCCCGCGCAGCTGAACCCGATCATCAACGCCTCGCTGCGCCAGGTTCTGGGCACCGCCAGCTCGGAACAGATCATCTCGACGCGTCGCGGCCAGCTGATGCACCGCATGCGTGATGATCTGGCCCAGCGCGCCAGGGCCTCGCGCTTCGGCATCGATGTCATCGACGTGCGCATTCGCACCGCCGACCTGCCCGACGCCAACCAGGCGGCGGTGTTCGACCGGATGAAGACCGCCCGCCAGCAGGAGGCCGCCCGCATCCGCGCGACCGGTCGCCAGCAGCAGCAGGAAATCATCGCCACGGCGACCGAAGAGGCTGAAACCATCCGCGGTCAGGCCGACGCCGAACGGGCCAAGATCTTCGCCGCGAGCTTTGGCAAGGACCCCAGCTTCGCCGCCTTCTACCGCTCGATGAAGGCCTACGAGGCCTCGATGGCCAAGGGCGACACTACCCTGGTCCTGAGCCCCGACAGCGCCTTCTTCCGCTACTTCAGCAAGGGCGGCGGGGGCTGA
>CAZISF010000201.1:0-4663 GCA_964541915.1 uncultured Caulobacter sp. | reverse complement strand
CCTCTCACGGGGGTGAGGGCTCATGGCGGATACGGGCGACAAGGATGGAATCGCGGGCTTCCTGACACGGCCGGACGGCGGCCTGCTGGCGCTCAACCTTGGTACGCTCAGCCTCGTCGCGGGGCTCGAAAAGTTTGGCGACGTTCAGAATGCGCTGAACCTCAGGATTCTCGTGGGAGGTCTGAGCGTCGGGCTCTTCTTCGCAATTCTCTGCGCCTATTTCACGCTGTTCGGCTCGCGAGCCACTGTCGCGGCGGCCAGGCGAATTGGCGCTCGGACCAGGTTCGACGCCAATCTGGTCATGGTGGCAGAGTCCGAAGACCCGTGGCAGGGGACGGTCCGGTTCCTGCGCTGGCTGGCGTTCTGCCTGCTGCCCTTCGTCGTGCTCGCCGCCACGGTCTCGCTGCGGGATGATCGACCGGCCGCCGACCTTGCAGCCGCGATCGACACCCAGAACTTGCGCGACCGCTGCCCGGACATATCGACGGTTCGCAAGGCGTGGTTCCAGCTGGATTCCCTGACCCCTGAGGAGCGGAATGCCCTGACCGCCGACGATCAGAGGAAACTCGAGGCGGAGAAACAAAAGGCGAAGGCGAGATTCAGCTACTGCGACAAGCTGCTGACGACGGCCAACGAGAGCCGAACAGCCAGCGAAGCCGTCTGGAAGCGCTGGGCGAGCCGGCTCAACGCCGTGATCGTCGCCTGCATGATGTTCTATCTGTTCGCCCCGTTCATTGTCTGGTCGGCGGTGAGAGGTGAGCCTTATCCGGCGGCGCTTGACGGTGATCCAAGGCGGGAAGCCACGAAGCGGCGCATGATCCTCGACGAACAGGTCGGGACTGTTCAGTCCATGCGACTGGCGGCGGCCGTGCTGTCCCTGGCGGCATTCATGATCGGCGTCGGTCTCGCCCTGGTGAACACCGGTGTCACGAACATTGGATCCGGCCTGGCCGAGGCCGCCACGCCGATAGCGACCGAATCTCCGGCATCGCGCGTCCAGCTCAATGTGACCGGGCAGCCAGCCAACAACACGATTTCGGTCCAGGCCCCGAACGGTGCGCCAATCGGCGGCGCGCCCGGTCTGGTCCTCCCGGATCAGTTGACCCTCAAGCTCGACATGGATGGCGCACAGACATTGCCGCCGCAGTCGGTGACCATCACGGGCCTCGAGGGGCTAAAGATTCCGCCAGCCACGCCCACGACGGTTCAACTTCCATCCACGGTGACATTTTCCGGGCTTCCGCCTGCCGCCGTAACCGTGCAGCCTTCCCCCACGCCGCCGCCGCCGCCGATACCGCCTTCGGCCGAAGAGATCGCTCAGGCCATGCAGAGCCGGGTGATGGTAAAGGTGTGCGGAAAGTGGGACTGGAGCACTTTCCCGCCTCGCAGAGCCTGCCGGTTTGAATTGAAACAGCAATCAGGCGCCTCGATGCCCTGACTACCCGACCGGGTAAGGCCGCCGCCGCCCTAACGCTCCTCGTCGAACCGGTTCTCGACCAGCTCGACCAGAGCCGCCACGGCCTGCCCGGCCTCGGGGCCTTCGGCGGAAATCTCGATGGTCGAACCGATGCCGGCGGCCAGCATCATCAGGCCCATGATCGACCGGGCGTCGACGGTCGAGCCATCGCGGCTGACGGTCACCTCGGCATCAAAACCCGAAGCCAGCTTGACGAACTTGGCCGAAGCCCGGGCGTGCAACCCGCGCTCGTTGACGATCTCGACGGAGCGACTGAGGCTCACTTTTCGCCAGCCAGCACGTAGGAGGCGACGGAGATGTACTTCCGGCCGGCTTCCTGGGCGTGGTGGACGCAGGCTTCCAGCGGCTCGCGGGTGCGCAGGGACGCCAGCTTGATCAGCATCGGCAGGTTCAGCCCGGCGATGACTTCGGCGCGCGTCTGTTCCATCACGCTGATGGCCAGGTTGGACGGCGTGCCGCCGAACATGTCGGTCAGAAGGATCACGCCGGCGCCGGAATCGACGGCCGCGCAGGCCTTGAGGATGTCCTTGCGGCGCTTTTCCATATCATCGTCGGGGCCGATGCAGATGGCGGCGACAGCCGTCTGCGGGCCCACGACATGCTCCATGGCGAAGACGAACTCTTCCGCCAGCCGGCCATGCGTAACAATCACGAGGCCGATCATGCGCGAGCCTGAAACCCTGTCTCGATCAAACCGGGAACCCCTGCCCGACGGACGCGGCCCTCGCCGCGAAGGCGCCTAGATACGCCCGTTAATGTTCGGCTCCAAGATGCTCGATGCTGCGTCGCAATTTCGCAGGGGCGGCGGGATCAAAAGGCCACAGGGGAAAGACGGGCACGGCGTGGCCAACCAGGTCGAGCGATTCACCCGCGGGGTCGCGTTCGACGGCTTGCGGGGTCTCTACACACCGAATCGCCAGGTCGATCGGCGCGAAGGCCAGCGTCGGGACCGGCAGAACCCCGACACCCCGGCTCTCCATCAGCCCCGCCAGGGCGTCCGGTGCTCGACCCCAGCACCGGCCGCCCGAGATCCAGAGCAGAACCCGGTCATCGGCCACCAGGCGAAAGCCCTCGGCAAGGGATCGAAGCGCCAGATCGCTTTTGCCGCTTCCGGAGAGGCCCTCGATCAGTACGCCGCGCCAGCCGCCGCGCCATCGCAGGGCCACGAGGCCCGCATGCCGGATCACGCGCCGCGCTCAGGGAGATGGACGATGAACCGGGCGCCGACCACGGCGCCGTCCGGAGCTACCCGGTTTTCGGCGTGGATCTCGCCGCCATGGGCCTCGACGATCTGCCGGGCGATCGACAGGCCGAGTCCGGAATTGCTGCCGAAGGCCGTGCCTTTGGGCCTTGAGGTGTAGAACCGTTCGAAGACGGTCTCGAGATTGTCCGGCGGAATGCCGGGGCCGTCGTCCTCGACCGTCACCTCGGCCTTGCCCCGAGCACGGGTCAGGCTGACGCGCACATCGCCGCCTGCGGGGCTGAAGGACCGGGCGTTGTCGATAAGATTGCGGAATACCTGCCCGAGCGGCCCTTCGCGGCCGGCGATGATGATCGCTTCTCCGGGTTCAGCCGAATTGATCGTCACGCCCGCGCCGCCCGGATTGGTCGATCCAGCATAGACGCTGACGATGTCGCCGATCAGCCGAACCAGATCGACCGGCCTGGGTTCCTCACGCGAGAGTTCTGCGTCCAGCCGCGAGGCGTTGGCGATGTCGGTGACGAGGCGGTCCAGCCGCCCGACGTCCTGTTTGAGAATGCCGGTCAACCGGACGCGCCCCGGGCCGTCGCCGACCAGGTCGAGCGTCTCGACGGCCGAGCGGATCGAGGTCAGTGGATTACGAATCTCGTGCGCCACATCCGCCGCGAAGCGCTCGATGGCGTCCATCCGTTCCGACAGGCTGTCGGTCATCTGCTCCAGCGAACGGGTCAGGTCGCCGATCTCGTCATGGCGCCCGGCGAGATCCGGCATGGAGATCGAGCGCGCGCGCGCCTGCTGCACCCGGTCCGCCGCCCGCGCCAGCCGCAGGACCGGTCGCGCGACGAGGGCGTAGATCATGAACGATGAGAGGGTCGTCACCGCGATGGCGATGAGGATGAACGGAATCAGGGCCGCCCGTTCGGCGGCGATGATCGCGTCGACGTCGCCGGCCTCGAGCGTCAGAACGCCCAGCACGGCCCGCACCCGCTGGATCGGCAGGGAAACAGAGACCAGCTGCTCGCCGTTTTCGCCGATACGTCGTCCCTTGACCTGTTCGCCGCGCAGGGCAGCGTTCAGTTCGGCCCGAAGCGCCCGTGCAGCGCGCTCCGAGGTGGGACTTTTCTGGGCGGCGGGCGGGGCCTGGCCGGCCTTGCGGGCCGGCGGAAGGGGCTTCCAGTCGACCCGATCGGCGACATCGTAGGAGTCGGCGATCAGACGGCCGTCCTTGTCGAACAGCCGGACCCGCTGGCTGCGCGGAAGATGCAGCAGCTGGAGCAGCCGCGCCGCGTCATTGGCCTGCAACGCCGGCTCCGGCTCGCCGACGGTCGCGGCCTCGTCGATCAGGCGCGCGACCCACTCGCCCTGGGTGATCAGGCTGTCGATGCGGGCGTTGACCAGCCCGCGCCGCAGCTCGTTCAGCGTCAGGGCCCCGATGATCAGGATCGCCAGACCGACGAAATTCAGGACAATGATCAGCCGCCCGAGGCGCGAGCCCCGAGGCCAGAGCCGTCGGCGGTCCGACGGCTCGGCGTCAGGATTCGCGATAGCGGTAGCCGACGCCATACAGGGTCTCGATCGCGTCGAAGGTCGGATCCACCTGGCGGAACTTCTTGCGCATCCGCTTGATGTGGCTGTCGATGGTGCGGTCGTCGACATAGACCTGATCGTCGTAGGCGGCGTCCATCAGGTTGTCCCGGCTCTTCACGAAGCCGGGCCGCTGGGCGAGGCTCTGCAGCAGCAGGAATTCGGTGACGGTCAGGCGGACGGGTTTGCCGTCCCACAGACTGTCGTGGCGTTCCGGATCAAGCGTCAGCTTGCCGCGCTTCATCGACCTGGCGCCCGAATCAACGGGACCGCCGGCCTTGATCGCCTCGTCGACGCCGCCGCGGCGCAGCACGGCCTTGACCCGCTCCAGCAGCAGCCGCTGGCTGAAGGGCTTGTGGATATAGTCGTCGGCGCCGAGGTTGAAGCCGAGGATCTCGTCG
>CAZISF010000200.1:1219-4695 GCA_964541915.1 uncultured Caulobacter sp. | reverse complement strand
GATTTAGGTTCCAGCGCCGCAAGGCGTGGAGGTTCGAGTCCTCTCATCCGCACCACCCTTCGCCTTGCGGGCTTTGGGTGGCGAGCCGCCCGAAACCGCATCCCGGTCGAACGCGCGCCCTTCGAAGTCCTGGCGGAGAAGGGCCGTCCCCCGGCGTTCCAAACGGGGCTTGGCCGGAAAAGGCCCGCATGACATAAGGGCCCCCGCTTTGCGCCGCCCCTGATCCGGGCGGCGATCCCATTTCCATACCTGGCGGATGACAACGGCCATGGCCGCTCGTCCGAGACTCTTGAGAATGTCGATGCAAATCGTTGAAAAGTCTGTCGAAGGCCTGAGCCGTGTTTACGGCGTCACTGTTCCCGCCGGCGAGCTCGCCGCGCGTCTGGACGCCCGGATCACCGAACTGGCTCCGCAGATGAACGTGAAGGGTTTCCGCAAGGGCAAGGTGCCCGCGGCCCACGTCCGCCGCATGCACGGCAAGCAGCTGATGCAGGAAGTCATCCAGGACGCACTCAACGAGACGACCCAGAAGGTCCTCGAGGACAACAAGATACGTCCGGCCTCGCAGCCCGACCTCGTGCCCGGTTCCGACATGGAAGCGGTGCTCAAGGGCTCGGCCGATCTGACCTACGAACTGGCCGTCGAGCTGATGCCGGATTTCGAGCCGATCGACACCTCGACGCTGAAGCTGAAGCGTCCGATCTACACGCCGACCGACAAGGAAGTGGATGAGGCCCTGGCCGAGCTGGCCAAGCAGGCCGGCACGTTCGCGCCGCGCACCGGCAAGTCCCTTAAGGCCAAGGACGGCGACCAGGTGCTGATCGACTTCCTCGGCAGCGTCGACGGCGTTCCGTTCGACGGCGGCAAGGGCGAAGGCTTCGAGCTTACCCTCGGCTCCAATCAGTTCATTCCGGGCTTTGAAGCCCAACTCGTCGGCGCCAAGCCGGGCGACGACGTCACCGTCAAGGTGACCTTCCCCGAGCAGTACCAATCGGCCGATCTGGCCGGCAAGGCCGCCGAATTCGCGGTGAAGGTCCACGAAGTCCGCGCGCCGGTCGAGGCGGATGCGGACGACGCCCTGGCCCAGCGCCTCGGCCTGTCGGACCTGGCCACGCTGCGCGACACCGTCACGAAGAACCTGGAGCAGGGCTATGCCAACCAGTCGCGCTTCAAGTTGAAGCGCGCCCTGCTGGACGAGCTGGACAAGGGTCACGACTTCCCGCTGCCGCCGCGCATGGTGGACGCCGAGTTCGCCGGGATCTGGCAACAGGTCGAGGGTGACAAGGCCGCGGGCAACCTGCCGCCGGAAGATGCCGGCAAGAGCGACGACGACCTGCGCACCGAGTATCGCAAGATCGCCGAGCGCCGGGTGCGCCTTGGTCTGGTGCTGGCCGAGATCGGCCGCGTCAACAACGTCCAGGTCACCGACCAGGAGCTGACCCAGGCCATGCAGCGTGAAGCCATGCAGTATGGTCAGCAGGCCCAGCAGGTCTTCGAGTTCTTCCGCTCGAACCCCCAGGCCCAGGCCCAGCTGCGCGCGCCGCTCTATGAGGACAAGGTGGTCGAGCTGATCTTCGGCAAGGCGACCATCACCGACAAGAAGGTCTCCAAAAAGGAGATCGAGGCCGACGACGACCTGCCTGACGGCTACTAGGATACCCGGCGGCCTGGCCGCACGGCCCGATCGAAAGCTGAGCGTGGAGTAGGGCATGTCGAGGTTGATCGTCGGGCTTTCGGCTCTTGCCCTTCTCCTTGTGACGGGCCAGCCCGCGGCCGCCGCTCCGGGCGGATCAGGCGTGACGCCCGAGGGGAACCCCGCGGCGAAGGCCGCGGCCGCGCCGGCCGCTTCGCCCGCGCCGCCGACCCAGCTTGAAGGCCTGGTCATCACGGCGCGTCCGATCGCGCCGCCGGTGGACACGGTGTCGGCCTTCGTCGCCGATGTTTCGGCGCAAAGCGCCAACCGGCGCCTCGCCCGCTGGGATCGCAAGATCTGCCCGGGCGTCATTGGCCTCAAGGACCCTTACGGCCAACAGATGATCGACCGGATCGCGCTGATCGCGACGACGGTCGGTCTGCAGATCGGCGATCCAGGCTGCAAGCCCAACCTGATCATCGTCGCCACCGACGACTCCCAGACGATGATCAAGATGCTCGTCGACAAGAACCCCACGGCCTTCGGCAGGTGGGAAGACGGCATTACCCGCGGTCGCGCGGCGCTCACCGACCTGATCGAGACACCGCGCCCGGTGCGCTGGTGGCACGTCACGCACGTAACGATGGCTGACGGCCGGACCTACACCCGCGGCTCCCAGGTTCTGGTCCGATCGATGGGCCGGGTGCGTGGCACCACCCGCGACAATTTCGACCATGTGTTCGTCATGATCGACGTCTCGCGGGTCGGGGTGATCCGATTCAGCGCCCTGTCCGACTACATCGCCATGGTCGGTCTCGCGCAAATCGATCCCGAGACCGATCCGACCGGTGTGCCTTCGGTGCTCAACCTGTTCGCCGCCCGCGACAAGAGCGCGACGCCGCCCGTCGGCCTGACCAGCTGGGACGTCGCCTATCTGCAGGCGCTCTACAACGTCAATCCGAACGTCATCAAGGGCAGCCGGCAGGAAAGCCAGATCGTCCGGGACATGGCCGCGCGCCTCGGCGCGGCGCCGGTGAAGGACGACGCGGACAAGTAGAGGGCGCAATTGCGTCCGTTCGGCCGGTCACACTTGCATCCCCTTAACCTCCGCCCGATATCCGAGGGGGCGGGGATGGCGCGGCATGATTCGCGACAGACCGATCCAGTTGGAGAAGGGCACTATGAGCAACTACTTCCAGTCGGCGATGTCGGATCCGATCCAGACCGCCATGAATCTCGTGCCCATGGTGGTCGAGCAGACCAGCCGCGGCGAGCGGGCGTTCGACATCTTCTCGCGCCTGCTGAAGGAGCGGATCATCTTTCTGACCGGGCCGGTCGAGGACGGCATGAGCGCGCTGATCTGCTCGCAGCTGCTGTTCCTGGAGTCGGAGAACCCCAAGAAAGAGATCAGCATGTACATCAACTCGCCGGGCGGCGTGGTGACCAGCGGTCTCGCGATCTACGACACCATGCAGTACATCAAGAGCCCGGTTTCGACGGTCTGCATGGGCATGGCCGCCTCGATGGGCAGCCTGCTGCTCTGCGCCGGCGCCGCGGGCCAGCGCGTCGCGCTGCCGAATGCCCGCATCATGGTCCACCAGCCCTCCGGCGGCTTCCGCGGCCAGGCCTCCGACATCATGCGCCACGCCGAGGACATCCTGGCGACCAAGAAGCGGCTGAATGAGATTTATGTGAAACACACCGGCCGGACCTATGAGGAAGTCGAAACGACCCTCGACCGCGACCACTTCATGAGCGCCGAAGACGCCAAGGCCTGGGGTATCGTCGACCACGTCTACGAAACCCGCGAGAGCGCTGAAGCGGCGGCGGCCGGCGCCTAGGC
>CAZISF010000200.1:0-1119 GCA_964541915.1 uncultured Caulobacter sp. | reverse complement strand
GCGAACAGACCCGCAGCGTCTTCATGGAAATGCAGGAAAGCCCTGCCCCTGCGATAAAACACGCCGCGACCCTTTTCCGCGAGGCCCGGCAACAGGCGAATGGCCGCAAGCAGCGGCTCCAGCTGATCGAGGGCGGCCGCACCGGCGTGCTTCATGCGGTTTGGATCCCCTAGGGCCGCCCCTTGAACACCCGATAGCCCTTCTCGTCGGCGATGCGCAGCATCTCGCGGTCTCCAGACGTGTCGCCGTAGGCCGCCGCCAGGCGCACGTCCTCGCCGTAGACCTCCTTCAGGCGGCGGACCTTTTCGGGGCCACGGCAGTTGGGTCCGGCCAGCATGCCCAGCACCCGGTCTTCCTTGTCAAAGGCGAAGGCGCTGGCGATCAGCTTGTCGCAGCCCAGTCCCCGGGCGAACGGCGCGATGATCAGGTCCGGCGAGGCGCTGACGATGATGGTCTTCGCGCCGCCGGCCCGCCAGCGCCGCCAGGCCATGATCGCGTCAGGCCGGAACAGGCGAGGGGCGGCGATCTCGGCAAAGGTCCGCGCCTCGGCCTCGAGGGTCTCGCGCTTCACGCCCTTGAGAAACTCGCGGATGGCCGCCGACTTCATGCGGCCTCGGTTGCTGTGGATCAGATAGGCGATCCCCGCGGGCATCAGCCGGAAGCAGCCCCAGGCCCAGCGCAGGGGGCCGGCGCGCCATTTCAGGAACGCGGTGAAGCTGTCCTCGACCGTCAGGGTGCCGTCGAAGTCGAAGGCGACCAGCGCTGGTTCGTCCAGCGGGTCGGCCATGACCGGCCGCGAGGACGAAAGTCCCTGCGCCAGGAGTGATCTGCGTCCCATACTTTCCCAGCCCCGGCCTTCTTGAGGGCCGTATCGATCACGATTCCGGGACATATGACACCGATGTGACGCGCCCCGAGAGGAGGTCTACCGATGCGAGCCCCGGCCTCGCTTGTGCCACAGCGGGTCAATTCCCATCTGTTCGTCCGAGAGCGACGCAATCACCGTGCCGTGTCCGGAGCCTCTTTCGCCCTGCCTGTGGCGTCTGGACGCTTGTCCCGGAACGCCGGATCGGGGATTGTCAAGGATTGGAAAACCCCCGGCGCGTATCCTGCATGTTC
>CAZISF010000199.1:0-4725 GCA_964541915.1 uncultured Caulobacter sp. | reverse complement strand
TGGGGCCTTTCCTGCGTTTCGATGTGGCGCGGTGCGTTTGGCTGTGCGTTTCCGGGGCGGTTGCGCCTTCGGCCTCGGGACGAATCCCGATGTCTCCCGCGAGACAGAGGCTAAGTGCGGGACGAGGGGCGGAGAGTCAACCGTGGCAAGCGTAGCGCCTTACATCCGCTCCGGTGTCTCGATGCCCAGCAGGTCGAGCGCGATCTCGAGTTGGCGCAGGGTCGTCGCCGCAAGGCCGAGCCTCGACGCGGCCACCGCGCTGTCGCCGGCCTGGAAGATCGGGCAGGCGGAGAAGAAGCGTGAAAAACTCTGTGCCAGCTTGAAAGCATGCTCGGCGATGAAGTTCGGGGCCTTCTTGTCGTAGGCCTCGACCAGCGCCGCGTCGAAGGCGTCCAGCAGCATGGCCAGTTCGCGCTCGGCCGGCTCGGCGATCGTGATCCGGCCAGGCTGCAGGTGCTCGGCCCCGGCCCGACGCAGGAGCGATTTGATCCGCACGGACTGGTACTGCAGGTAGGGTCCGGTCTTGCCCTCGAAGCTCGAAAAGCGGTCGAGGTCGAAGATGTAGCTGGTGCCGCGATAGTTGGACAGGTCGGCGAACTTCAGCGCCGCCACGGCCACCTTCTGCGCGGTGTCCTCGTACTCTTCCGGCGTCAGTTCACTGCCGGCGCCGGCTTCCTTGAGCCGCTCGCGAGCCTTGGCGCGGGTCATCTCGATCAGGTCGTGCAGCTTCAGCACGCCGCCTTCGCGGGTCTTGAACGGCTTGCCGTCCGGACCGTTCATCGTGCCGAAACCGATGTGTTCCAGCGAGCCGGGCTCGGCGTAGCCGGCCATGTAGGCGGCGCGGAACACCTGCTCGAAATGGTCGGCCTGACGCTGGTCTACGCAGTAGAGGATCAGGTGCGGGTCAAACGACCGGCGCCGGTCCAGCACAGTGGCCAGATCGGTCGTGCCGTACATCGCCGAGCCTTCCGAGGAGACCACCAGAAGCGGGTCGGGGCTCGGGGCCTCGTAGACCGTGCCGTCGGGACGCTTCTTCTTCTTCGTCTCGCCGGGGCGAGCCAGATGGATCACCCGGGCGCCCTGATCGTCGGCCAGCAGGCCCTTGGTCTCGAGCTCGTGAACCATCGGGTCGATCAGCGCGTCGACGTCGCTTTCACCCTTCCACAGGTCGAAATCGATCCCCAGCGCGTGGAATTCGCGCTCGAGCGCGACCCGGCTGACCTTGACGAAATGCTTCCACAGCAGCCGGTAGCCGAGGCGGCCGCCCTGCAGTTCCGCCGTCGCGCGGCGCGCGCGGTCGCGGAACTCGACGTCGGTTTTGGCCTTGCCGGCGGCTTCCGGATAGAGCCGGTCCAGCAGGGGCAGGTCGATATGATCGGCAAGCGCGCCCATCACCTGCACTTCGTCGGCCGGGCTGACCGGCGCCGTGCCGGAAAGCCGTTCCATCAGGGTGCGGACGAACGGATCCTCGTCGCAGGCCGCGACGATGAGCAGGCCCATCTGGAAGCCCCAGTCGCCAAAGTGGGCATCGCCCAGCACCTCGTCGCCGCGATAGCGGTACAGGCGCTTGACCGACTCGCCGATGATCGAGGCGCGCAGATGCCCGACGTGCATCGGTTTGGCGACGTTCGGGCCGCCGTAGTCGACCATGATGCGCCGCGCTTCAGCCACTTCGCCCGCGCCAGTGCGGGGATCGGCGGCGATCTCGCGAGCCCGGTCGGACAGCGCCTTGGCGCTGACCCGAAGATTGATGAAGCCGAGGCCCGCGATCTCGACGGATTGCAGCAGCGGGTGGCCCGACAGGCGTTCCACCACCGCGGCGGCGATCTCGCGCGGCGGCTTGCCCGCCACCTTCGCGGCCGGCAGGGCGCCATTGCACTGGAAATCGGCAAGGTCCGGACGATCGGATGCGGTGACCCGGCCCAGTTCAGCAGGAAGTCCCAGGGCGACGAAGGCGGCCTGGACCGCTTCGCCGAGGGACCGCTTCAGGTCGCTCATGGGTTCGTGGCGGCTCCGGGAGCGGCCGTCGGGGCGGCGCCCGCGTTCACGCGGAACCGTTTGCCGTCGCGATTGAACGTGGCCATCTGCGGCGTGACGTCGAAGCCGACGAGGACCTCGAAGTTGGCGCCGCTGGTGTCGGCGCTGGCGCGCGGAATGGTGATGTTGGCCAGGGTGTCGCGCACATAGACGCGATCCTCGCCGGCGCTGAAGGTCACCGGCAGATCGAAGTATTCCTTGGCGATGACCTGCTGGTTGCGCTGGGTCACGGCGACCCAGTAGCGATAGGTCTTGGATTGCCCGACCGATGCCGGGCCGCGGCCCATCGAGAACAGCAGTTCAACCTGCACCTTGATCGGGTCGGCGTCCTTGTATTCACAGCCGGCCGAGACGCCCTGGAACTCACCAGTGTAGCCGACGGTCGTGGCGCTTTCCTTGCCGTCCTTGAACTCCACGTAGCGGCTGGCGTCGTAGAGCACCTTCACATAGGGGCAGGGGCCGGCGTTGCGCAGCTGCGGCAGGGGCGCGCTCGGCTGGTTCCATTCCTGGTCACGCTTTTTCTTGCGCGCGGCTTCTTCTTCCTGCCGGCGGTCGGCATCGCCCTGGCTCGGGCGGCCCTGAGCAAACGCGGGGCTGGCGGCGGCGAGGGATCCGGCGGCGAAGAGGGCAAGAAAACCGATATTCAAAGTGCGGCGCATGTCACGTCCGGATAACTGGGGGACCGGCGCGGCTGCCCGGCCGAAAAGCTGATGCAGTCTGATAAAGGCAAAGGCATGACGTCGCAACGCGGCTTCATCCTCGGCGCGAGCCGCGGCGCAGGAAACGGTTCTCTCTGGCGGGAGCGAAGCCCAGGCCTTACCTTGGCGGCATGGACGACGCCGCCCCTATCAAACCGCCGCTCAAGGTTCTTCTCGCCAGCCCCCGCGGCTTTTGCGCCGGCGTGGACCGGGCGATCCAGATCGTCGAGCGCACGATCGAGAAATTCGGCGCGCCCGTCTTTGTCCGCCACGAGATCGTCCACAATCGGCATGTCGTGGAACGCCTGAAGGCGCTCGGCGCGATCTTTGTCGAGGAGCTGGACGAGGTCCCCGACGATCGTCCCGTGGTGTTTTCGGCCCACGGCGTACCCAAGACCGTGCCGGCTGAGGCGCGCGCGCGGCAGATGGTGTTTCTCGACGCGACCTGCCCCCTCGTTTCCAAGGTTCACGTTGAGGCGCAACGGCACCATGACGCGGGCCGCGAGATCGTGCTGATCGGCCATGCCGGGCATCCCGAGGTGGTCGGTACGATGGGCCAGCTGCCGGAGGGTGTGGTGCGGCTCATCGAGCACGCCGCCGATGCCGAGGTCTTCGAGCCGATCGATGCGATGAACGTCGCCTTCGTCACCCAGACCACGCTGTCGGTTGACGATACCGCCGAGATCGTCGCCATCCTGCAAAGGCGCTTTCCCGGGATCGCGGCCCCACACAAGGAAGACATCTGCTACGCCACCACCAACCGGCAGGAGGCGGTTAAGCGCCTTGCCGAGGGCTGTGAGCTTCTGCTGGTCGTCGGATCGCGCAATTCATCCAATTCCGTGCGGCTGGTCGAGGTCGGCCTGCGCGGCGGGGCGACCAAGGCGCAGCTGATCGATGACGCCGCCGGGCTCGACTGGGCATGGCTCGATGGGGTCAGCGCCGTGGGAGTCACGGCAGGGGCTTCGGCGCCAGAGGTGCTGGTCGAGGGTGTCATCGACAGGCTGGCCGAGCGCTATACCCTGACCATCGAAGAGGTCGCGCCCACCCGCGAGACGGTGACCTTCAAGCTGCCACGCGTTCTGACGACCTAACCGCGCCTTGACCAGGGGAGCGGCCTCGGCCATCCCCACATCATGGCCGTCTATACCGACATGTCCGACGACGAACTGGCGACGCTGCTGGCCGACTACGACATCGGCCAGGCCATCGCGTTCAAGGGCATCGCCGAGGGCGTCGAGAACTCGAACTTCCTGCTGGAGACCGACGTCGGCCGCTACATACTCACGCTCTACGAGCGGCGGGTGCGGGCGGACGACCTGCCCTATTTTCTGAACCTGCTCACCTGGCTTGCTGACCACGGCTTTCCGAGCGCACGCCCGGTTCCGGACCGCGAGGGTCGTACGCTGAAGACGGTGCGCGGCAAGCCGGCGGCGATGGTCGAGTTCCTGATGGGCATTTCGGTGCGCCGACCAACCGCCGCTCACTGCCGCGAGGCCGGGGCGGGGCTCGCCCGCCTACACCTTGCAGGGCAGGGCTATCCGGGTCGGCGGGAGAATGATCTGGGCCAGGGGGCCTGGGCGCCCTTGTTCGCCCGGCTGTGGGACGCGGCGGAGGCGCTCAAACCCGGGCTGGCCGACACCATTCGCGCCGACCTGGACTATCTGGGACGCGACTGGCCGCGCGGTCTTCCGTCCGGCGTGATCCATGCCGATTTCTTCCCCGACAATGTCTTCTTCCGGGATGGACGGTTCGCCGCCGCGTTCGACTTCTACTTCGCCTGCGACGACGCCTACGCCTACGATCTGGCGGTCGCGCTGAACGCCTGGTGTTTCGAGCCGGACGGCTCGTTCAATCTGACGGCCGGGCGGTCGATGCTGGCCGGCTATCAGGCCCACCGCCCGCTGACGGTCGAAGAGCGGGCAGCCCTGCCTGTCCTCGCGCATGGCGCGGCGATGCGCTTCTTCCTGACGCGCCTGAACGACTGGGGCTC
>CAZISF010000198.1:0-4726 GCA_964541915.1 uncultured Caulobacter sp. | reverse complement strand
TCAGAGGAGCTCAGCCGCGCCTGGATCGGCGTCGGATCGCTGGCCACCCGCTCGGAGATCGCCGCCGAGCTGATCCTGACCGGCGGCACGCCGGAGCAGAAGGCCGAGTGGCTGCCCAAGATCGCCAGCGCCGAGATCCTGCCCACGGCCGTGTTCACCGAGCCCAATACCGGTTCCGACCTGGGCAGCCTGCGCACGCGCGGCGTCCGTGATGGCGACCAGTATGTGGTGACAGGGAACAAGACCTGGATCACCCACGCGGCCCGGGCCGATGTGATGACCCTGTTGGTCCGCACCGATCCGAACACCACCGACTATCGCGGCCTCTCGATGCTGCTGGCCCCCAAGCTGCGCGGCGACGACGCCCAGCCGTTCCCCACGGACGGCATGAGCGGCGGCGAGATCGGCGTGATCGGCTATCGCGGGATGAAGGAATACGAGATCGGCTTCGACGGCTTCACCGTGCCGGCGGCCAATCTGCTGGGCGGCGTCGAAGGTCAGGGCTTCAAGCAGCTGATGGCAACGTTCGAGAGCGCCCGCATCCAGACCGCCGCCCGCGCCGTCGGCGTGGCGCAACGGGCGCTGGAGCTGGGGCTCAACTACGCCCTCGATCGCAAGCAGTTCGGCGGGCCGATTTTCGGCTTCCCGCGCGTGTCGAACAAGCTGGCCATGATGGCCTGCGAGATCATGGCCGTGCGCCAGCTGACCTATTTCGCCGCCCGTCAGAAGGACGAGGGCAAGCGCTGCGACCTCGAGGCCGGCATGGCCAAGCTGATCGCCGCCCGGGTCGCCTGGGCCGCCGCCGACAACGCGCTGCAGATCCATGGCGGCAACGGTTTCGCGATGGAATACGAGATCAGCCGCGTGCTGGCCGACGCGCGCATCCTCAACATCTTCGAAGGCGCCGGCGAGATCCAGGCGCAGGTCATCGCCCGGCGGCTTCTGGAAGACGGGAACTGAGACCACGGGGACACGTACCTGCGGTACATGTCCCAGCGGCTCAGGGCCGCAGACCTTCGAAGATCAGCGCCACCTGCCGCTCCATGAGCTCGGTCATCCGCACCGCGTCGGCGCCCTTCTGGGCCGCGAGGCGGTAGTTCCAGGCGTAGGCGGCCATCAGGGTGTCCAGCACCAGGTCGTGGTCACAGTCCGGTCGGACTTCGCCGCGCGTGACGCCATCAACGATGATGTCGATCAGCATGCCCTTGAACCGTGCGTTGCGACCGAACGGGACCGTTGAGGCGTCGAGCGACGGACTGAACGAGGCCGCGACATGGGCGAGGAACAGCTTCACCCGGCGGCACTCGAAATCGTAGTGGATCGCGAACACCGAGCTGATGCGGTCGACCACGGAGCCGCGCAGGTGGCGTATGACGCGGTCCAGCTCGGCGTAGAGGGCGTCGACCCGGTCATCCATGACCTGGCTGAGCACGTCGGCTTTTGAGGCGAAAGTCGTGAAAACGCTGCCGACCGAGACGCCTGCCCGCTCCGCGATGGCGCGGATGGTGGTCTCGTCGTAGCCGATCTCGTTGAACAGGTCCCGCGCCGCCTCGAGGACCTTTCGGCGCGTACCCTGTTTCTGCGTCTCTCGAACGCCTGCCAACCGTTCCCCCCCGGGAGTGGCGGCGTCCGAATCCGGACGCCGCTCTGAGACCGCTCTAGGCCTTCACGCCCGCCAGCACCAAATCAATCCGGTCCGCGAGCCTGTCGGTCTGGATCTCGACTGAGAGACCTTCGAAGGCCGCGGGCCGGTATCCGGCCAGATACAGGTCCCACAGAACGTCCGAGACCAGCCGCAGGTCGAACCGGCGGGTCAGTTCGCCGCGCTCAAGACCACGTTCCAGAACTTCCATGACCAGGACGCGAAGCGGGCGAAGCGATTCGCGGCGCAGCTGCTCGGCTTCCGGGGTCCGGGTCCAGGAGGCCGCGAGCGCCGCCTGGATCAGCGGCAGCTGGGCGCTGTGGGCGCGGTAGGCGGCGCTGAACATGGCCACCAGGGCTTCGCGGGCGGACGGAGCCGAGACAGCGGCGTCGCGCATCGGGTCGAACAACGCGGCGAAGTCCTCGCTCAGGATCGCATCGAACAGTTCGGGCTTGTCCGTGAAGCTGGCGAACACGGCGCCCGTCGACATGCCGGCGGCGCGGGCGATGTCACGGATGGTCGCGCCTTCGTAGCCGCGCTCGATAAACATCTCGCGGGCGGCCTGCAGGACCTTTTCCCGGGTCTGCTGCTTGGCCATCGCGCGGCGGGTCAGCTTCTGCGGCCGCAGCTGCGGCGCAGTCATGCGCATCGGGATATGGTTCATCGGACCGCCTCCAAACGGGCCAGCGCGGCTTCGGCGCGCTTTTCGAATTCTCCGCAGTACTCATCGACGACCTTCTGCAGGACGTCGGCGTAGCGCCGCGCGAGCTCCCGGCCGTCCTGCGCGGCGTCGCGCAGGTCCATGATCAACTGCCGAACCTCGGCAATGGTTTCATCTCGGTCCGCGCCAGGGACGGCGGCGGCGACTTGGGGCAGGCCCATGACTTCTCCGTCTCGTCCTCCCCGTTATGGATGAAAGCTCGCGACCCACGGTGAGGAGTTGATCGCGTTCATTGAACATGCTCATTGAGCAGTGGGGTGCGGCGTCTATAGCGAACGCTGATACTCGTCAAACACAAATTTCATGGCGAGAATCGGGTCGATCAGCGCAAGGGCAGGGGTAATCCCGTTCCGTGAACGCAAGAATGCGACACATTCGCCCAATGAACGTATTCGCCGAAAGCGGGCTGCGGCGGATTGTCACCGCCCCTGTGGCCGGAGCCCCTCGCGCGCGCTAGGTTGCGGGACATGGACAAGCTCTTCGATATTCTGATCCCCGTGTCGCTGGCCGCCGTGCTCGGCGCCCTGCTGTTCGGTCTCTATGCCCTGTTCAGGGGCGGGGACTTCGGGCGGTCCTACTCAAACAAGCTCATGCGGTTGCGCGTACTGCTGCAGTTCGTCGCCATTCTGGTCCTGGTCGCCGCCCTGTGGTGGCGCAAGAGCCACGCGGTCTAGGGACTTGGTCACGCTCAACCGCATCTACACCCGCACGGGCGACGACGGCGTCACCCGGCTGGCCACCGGCGAGCCGGCGCGCAAGGACAGCCTGCGGGTCGAGGCCTACGGCGGCGTGGACGAGACCAACGCCTGCCTGGGTCTGGTGCGGCTGCACACCGCCGCGGACGCGGTGCTCGATCCGATCCTCGGGCGAATCCAGAACGACCTTTTCGACCTTGGCGCCGATCTGGCCACGCCCGATCGCGGCAAACCTGTCGAATGGGAGCCGCTGCGCATCCTGCAGTCCCAGGTCGACCGTCTGGAAACCGAGATCGACCGGCTGAACGAGGAGCTGTCGGACCTCACCTCGTTCGTACTGCCGGGCGGGACGCCGGCTGCTGCGGCGCTGCATCAGGCGCGCACCGTCTGCCGCCGGGCCGAGCGCACCTGTGTCGCGCTGGCCGCCCAGCCCGACGAGCCGGTCAGCGCCGCGGCGATCAAATACCTGAACCGGCTGTCGGATCTGCTGTTCGTCGCCGGCCGCTGGGCCAACGACAAGGGGGCGGGGGATGTGCTCTGGGTCCCGGGCGGAAGCCGGTAGGCGGCCGCGCTACGGCGTCTCTGCGTGGTTCGGCACGGAGGCGCGCCTACTTCTTTGCGGGGGTATCCGCCTTGGCCGCCGGAGCCGGAGCGTCAGCCGCCGTTGAGCCGTCCGGCGCCGGATAGCCTTCGCGTTCGTGAACCGCCTCCCTTGCGGCCTGCCGCTCCGACCATTCCTTGCGGCTCATGCCGGCCGGGCGGCCGGTGATGCTGGGAATGTAGATCGGCGAGGCGCAGATGCGGCTCTTGCGATCCCACCAGCCTTCCCGGTCGTCGCACTTCTGGGCCGGCCAGACGTAGAAGATCTGGTAGCCCCAGATCGCCACCGCGCCGATGGCGAAGAGGATCAGGAACAGGATCTTCAGGCGATTGATCGTCGGGTTCATGGGAGGCCGTCTATACGAACAGGCTGGCGACGGCAATTTTCCGGCCTAGCTTGACCCTGACGGAAACTTGCATTGCGTGGCGGAGTCGTTATCAGCCTTCCCCGCGCAAAATTTTTCGCAACGCAACAAACACGGGCGGACAAACCCATGAAGGTGCTGGTCCCGGTCAAACGGGTTATCGATTATAACGTGAAGGCTCGGGTGAAGCCCGACCAGTCGGGCGTCGACCTGGCGAACGTCAAGATGTCCATGAATCCCTTCTGCGAGATCGCGGTCGAAGAGGCCGTACGTCTCAAGGAAAAGGGCGTCGCCACCGAGGTCATCGCCGTCTCCGTCGGCCCGACCCAGGCGCAGGAAACCATCCGTACGGCTCTGGCCATGGGCGCCGATCGCGGCATCCTGATCCAGTCGGACGTCGATGTTGAGCCGCTGGCCGTCGCCAAGCTCCTCGCCGCCGTGGCGAAGGAAGAAGGCGCGGACGTGGTGCTGATGGGCAAGCAGGCCATCGACGGCGACAACAACGCCGTCGGCCAGATGCTCTCGCAGATCCTCGGTTGGCCGCAGGCGACGTTCGCCTCCAAGGTCGAGATCGCCGGCGGCAAGGCCACCGTGACCCGTGAAGTCGACGGCGGCCTGCAGGTTCTCGAAGTCGCGCTGCCGGCGGTGATCACCGCCGACCTGCGCCTCAACGAGCCGCGCTATGCTTCGCTGCCGAACATCA
>CAZISF010000197.1:0-4779 GCA_964541915.1 uncultured Caulobacter sp. | reverse complement strand
CGCGCCGGCCGCCCTGGCGTTCGAGCATCCAGCCCGGATACTCGGGCGGCAGGGCCGAGGCCTTGTCCAGCGCCGCGACCTCGTCCGCCGTCAGTTCGATCCCGGCGGCGGCGAGGTTGTCGTCGAGCTGCTCGACCGTCTTCGCACCGATGATCACCGTGGTGACGAACGGCTTGGCCAGCACATAGGCGAGCGCGATACGGGCCACCGACACGCCGCGGGCGTCGGCGATGAGCTTCATGGCGTCGACGCAGTCCCAGGCGCGGTCCCTGTTGACCGGCGGGAAATCGAAGCTGACCCGGCGGGCGCCGTTGGGACCCGCGCCGTCGCGGGTGAACTTGCCCGACAGCAGGCCGCCGGCCATCGGCGACCAGACCATCAGCCCCATGCCCTGGTCCTGCATCATCGGCACGACCTCGCGCTCCAGGTCGCGACCGGCGATGGAGTAGTAGGCCTGCACGGTTTCGAAGCGGGCGTAGCCGCGGGCGTCGGCGATGCCGTGCGCCTTCATCATTTTCCACGCCGGCCAGTTGGAGCAGCCGACGTACCGGACCAGACCCTGGGAGACGAGATCGTCGAGGGCGCGCAGGGTCTCCTCAACGGGCGTCACCGGGTCGTTGGCGTGGATCTGGTAGAGGTCGATGTAGTCCAGCTGCATCCGCTCAAGGCTGGCCTTGACCGCGTCCATGATGTGGCCGCGCGAGGCGCCCTTGTCGTTGGGCCCCCGGCCCATCTCGCCGAAGCATTTGGTGGCGATGACCACGTCGCTACGCTTAACCCCGAGGTTGCGCAGGGCCGCGCCGACCATCTGTTCGGACTGGCCTGCCGAGTAGACATCCGCCGTGTCGATGAAGTTGACGCCACTGGCCAGCGCCCGGCCGATCATGTCGTCGACACCCTTCTGGTCGACCGCGCCGATGGCGCCCCACATGCCGGTGGCCTCACTCGCGAAGGTCATCGCGCCGAGGCAGATTTCCGAGACGTAGAGGCCGGTGCGGCCGAGCTGACGGTACTTCATGCGATGACTCTCCCTGTCCTGACGCCATCCTAGACAGGGAGCCGGATGCCGCAAACAGGTGTCTGGCGGGTAACCCGGCGTCAGGCTTTCCCGCCGTGCGGCCGTGGGTGATACTTCGCGGAAAGATGGAGGAAACACAGGCATGGCCAGTCAACTGGACGCGATCGTCATGGGCGCGGGCTTCGGCGGACTGACCGCGGCGATCAAGCTGAAGGAGGCGGGCTTCGGCCGCGTGGTGGTGCTGGAAAAGGCCGACCGGATCGGCGGCACCTGGCGGGAGAACACCTATCCCGGCGCCTGCTGCGACGTGCCCTCGCGACTGTATTCGCTGTCCTTCGCCCTGAATCCCGACTGGAGCCGCGCCTACTCGCCGCAGGTCGAGATCCGCGACTACATGGAGCGGGTGGCGAAGCAGTTCGGCGTGACGGACCTGTTCCGCTTCAACACCGAGGTCGAGAAGGCCGTCTGGGACGAGGTGGCCGGCCTTTGGACCGTCACGGTCAAGGGCGGCGAGACCCTGTCGGCCCCGGTGCTGGTTTCCGGCCTCGGCCAGCTGAACAAGCCCGGCTACGCCGGAATTCCCGGCCGCGACTCCTTCAGGGGCGACAGCTGGCACTCCGCAGGCTGGCGGCATGATGTCGATCTGACCGGCAAGACCGTCGGCTGTATCGGCGCCGGCGCCAGCGCCATCCAGTACATCCCCGAGATCGCCAAGACGGCCGGCAAAGTGGTCGTCTTCCAGCGGACGCCCAACTATATCGTGCCACGTCTGGACAAGCCGGTCAGCGATTTCCAGAAGCGCCTGTACCGCGCGTTCCCGGCGTTCGACCGCCTCAATCGCTGGTTCATCTGGCAGATGATGGACCTGCGCTTCAACGCGTTCAAACAGGGGACGAAGTCGGCCGAGGGATTCAAGGCCCTGGCGCTGAAGTATCTTGATCAGGTGGTCACCGATCCCGTGCTGAAGGCAAAGCTGACTCCGGACTATCCGATCGGCTGCAAGCGGGTGCTGGTGTCGGACGACTACTATCAGGCGCTGATCCGGCCGAACGTGGAGCTGGTCACCGAGGCCGTGTCGTCGGTGACGGCGACGGGCGTGCAGACCGCCGACGGCGCGGAGCATGCCTGTGACGTGCTGGTCTATGGCACCGGCTTTGTGACCACCGACTTCATCGCGCCGGTCGAGATCGTCGGCGCGGGCGGCAAGACCCTGAACGAGGCGTGGAAGGACGGCGCGGAGGCCTATCTGGGCGTCACCGTCTCGGGCTTCCCCAACCTGTTCATGCTGTACGGGCCGAACACCAACCTCGGGCACAACTCGATCATCGTGATGATCGAATCCCAGGTCGGCTACCTCGTCGAGGCGATGAAGGAACTGAAACGCCGGGGCGCGAAGGCCATGGCGGTGAAGGACGCGGCGTTCAAGAAGTTCAATGTTGAACTACAGGACGATCTGACGAAGACCGCCTGGGCCGGATCCTGTTCCAGCTGGTACAAGACCGCCTCCGGCAAGATCACCAACAACTGGGGCGGCGACACCGCGACCTACATCCGGCTGATGAAGCAGCCGGTGTTGGCGGACTATGAGGTGGCGTAGCCAGGAAGGATGCTCCCCCTTTGGGGGAGGGTCATCAGAACAGGTGCCACAGCGTCACCACGAAAGCTGTGACGCCGGCGATGATGGCCTTGGACAGCACCGCCAGCACCAGCAGGCCGAGTGCGGTCAGCAGGCCGCCGACGAGCCCCAGAACGCCGTCCTTTTCCGCGATGCCCAGGCCGAACGCCGCCAGCGCCAGGGCCGGAGCCATATGGGTGAAGGGGATCGGCAGAATGATGATGATCGCCAGCGCGAGACAGACGGCCCCGATCAGCCGGTCGCTCCAGGGATTGTAGAGAAAGGTCAGCCGGGGTCGCAGCCGGCGCTCCAGCCAGGTCAGATAGGGCGACAGCTTCTCCATCAGGGAGACGAAATCGCTCAGCTTCATGTCGCGGTCGGCGATGACCTTGGGCAGCCACAGGGTGCGGCGTCCGACCATCAGCTGGGCGGTGATGAACAGAAGCGGCGCGCCCAGAATGGCCGAGACGCCGGGCGGCATAGGCAGCGCGGCGGGGGCGGCGAAGACGAACATCAGGGCCCCGAACGCCCGGTCACCGAACGCCTCGAGCACGTCCTGCACCGCGATGGTCTTGCGGCGCGAGCCAGCCAGACCGTCGAGGATTTCGGAAATGCGGGGGGCGTGATCAGAGTCGGACATCAGAGTCCGGGCTTAGCGCGTTCAGGCCCGTCGGTCACGCCCATGAAAACGCGGGTTTCAGACTCGACCCGAGACCGGCAGCAGGGCGCCGGTCACACCGCTCGCGGCGTCCGAGGCCAGCCACAGGATGGCCTGCGCCACCTCGTCGGGCGTCACCCAGACCGCCGGATCCGCGTCCGGCATATCGGCGCGGTTGGTCGGGGTATCGATGATCGAGGGCAGGACCGCGTTGACCGTCACCCGCCCTTTCAGCTCCTCGGCCAGACTCTCGGTCAGGCGATGCACCCCGGCCTTGGACGCGGCATAGGCGCCCATGCCCGCGGCGGCCTTGACCGCGCCACCCGCGCCGACGCTGACGATCCGGCCGGCCCGCGCCGCCAGCAGATGCGGCAGGGCCGCCTTGCAGGCGCTGGCGCAGGTCAGGGTGTTGAGCGCGAACATCCGGCTCCAGGCGGCGAGGTCGCCGTCGGCCAGCGTCTGCCAGACAAAGCCGCCGGCGACGTTGACCAGCACGTCCAGCCCGCCGAGGGCGTCCGCCGCCCGGTCCATGGCCGCTCTGGCCTGCCCCTCGTCGGACAGGTCGACGCCCCCGATCTCGACCGCGCCGACAAGCGGCGTCCGGTTCGCCGGCGCGAAATCGATCAGCGCCACCTTGCCGCCCGTAGCGAGCGCCGCGCGCGCCACGGCCTGGCTGAGGATGCCGAAGCCGCCGGTGATCGCGTAGGTTCTCGAGGTCATGGCGGCGTCCTAGGTCGGATGGGTCTGCATCTGCGGATGGGGCAACAGGCTGTCGGCGGTCTCGCAGTTCGGAAGCGGCCCCTGGGGCATGTCTGCGCCGTCGACGGTCATCCAGATCCCGACCCAGGCGCCCTCTTCCTTCGGCTTCATGGTCACCGGCCAGGACAGCTGACGGATGGTGTCTGGAATACCCGCGTCGAGCAACGGATTGCCGGAGGAGTGGACCACGACCACGTCGACCGCACGTCCCGGGTCCGGCCCAAAGCGCATGCAGACGCCGACCGCGCCCTTGATGGGCGTCGGTTCAGCCGCCGCGGCCGCGCCGCCGGCCAGCAGCAGCGCCGACGCCAGAACCGTCGCGGTCAACCGCCTCATGTCGTGAGCCTCGCCATGCCCCATCGTTCCCGCCCTTTGAGGCAAAGATCAATCGCCTGATGGTGACAAGACGCCTTCATCGCGGGAAGCTGCCGTCATGACCCTGATCCCCCTCCCCGCCCAGCCCGTCGGCACACCCTGGCCGACGACCGAGTGGCCTGAAGGCGAACGCCTGACGGGCCCTGCCGCCACCCACCTCGACAGCGCCTTCGCCGCCGACAGCCTGGAAACGCTCGGCCGCACCGACGCCCTGCTGGTCGTGCGCGGCGGGAAGATCATCTACGAGCGCTATGGCGAAGGACTGACGGCGGAGAACACCTTCCCCAGCTGGTCCAAGGCCAAGAGCATGACCCAGGCCCTGACCGGCCTGCTGGTCGGCGACGGGCTGATCGA
>CAZISF010000196.1:0-4783 GCA_964541915.1 uncultured Caulobacter sp. | reverse complement strand
GCCCGAGAGGGCGTCCGAAGCCCACAAACACCGGGCATGAGCCACATCTTGGCCTGAAGCGCTGACGAGCCTGTGGCTCGATTGCGAGCGCGAAGGCAAGGCTAAGTCAGCATGAGAAAATCGTCCGTGCGCCCGGCGAGGGGGCTGACCCCCGCCTTGGCGGCGTGGGCGATCCTTCCTGTCGCCGCCGCGGCGGTCCTCGGCGCCAGCCTGCCGCAGCCGGCGCTCCTCTGGAACCGCAGCCCAAGCGAGCCTTTGGGTCTGTATGTCCGCACCCCAGGGCATCCCGCCCGTGGCGCGATCATCGCTTTTCAGGCGCCCGCGCCGGCCTTTCCCTACGCCGATGCGCAGATGGACTACCTGCGCCGAATTCCAATCCTGAAGGCGATTGCCGCCGGGGAGGGCGATCATGTCTGCACCGATGGCGGGACGCTGACGATCAACGGGATCCGTCGCGCGCCGGTGCTCTCCCATGACAGCCGAGGTGTGGGTTTGCCCCGCTGGGCCGGTTGCCGCGTACTGGCGCGCGGCGAGTTCTTCGTGTTCTCCGATCGCATCCCGAACAGCTTCGACAGCCGCTATTTCGGGCCGGTGACGACGCGCGAGATCCTCGGCGTCTTTCGGCCGCTGAGCCCCTTACTTCACTCCTCTGGAGACCGATGATGGATCCTGCGGCCCTTGCTGCTCTTTGCGCCCTCCTGGCCCGGGGCGAGACGGCTCAGCCCGTCCCAACCGGCGTGAACTGCCCAGGGGTCTATGCCCCCGCCACGCCGTTCGCGGGAGCCACTCCGCCCGCCCGGTCCCTGGCCACGCTGGTCTCCTCGCCCGAGGCGCGGGAGGCCATCGCGCGGGTCGCCTATGCCGAGGCCGCGAACCAGGGCGACAGTGGCCTGGCAGGCGTCGTCTACACGATCATCAACCGCCTCGCCGATGGCCGCTGGGGCGGGTCGGTCGAGGCCGTCGTCAATGCCCGGCGCCAGTTCGAGCCGGTGATGCGCGCCGGGGGAAGCTGGCGCAGCCTGCCGGCGGTCTCGGAGGCCCGGCAGGCGCGGATCGACACCATCATCAACCTGGCCCTGGAGGGCCGGTTACCCGATCCGACCAATGGCGCCAGGTTCTTCCAGAACCCGCAGATCGTAGCCGGCCGGGCGGCCCGCGGCGAGGTCTCGGCAGGGCTGGTGAACTTCGGGGGCGCCCCGCCTTCAGCGGTGATCGGCGCGCATAGCTTCTATGTGGAAGCGGGCAGGGGAGGGGGCTCGACGCCCGGCGCCGGCCGGTCGGCCGCAGCGCCTCGTGGCCGTGCGGCATCCGACCCTTGGCAGTCCGCCGGCGGCGCGATCTTCGCGGGCGAGAACCGCGCCCTCGTGGCTCCTGCCGCCGCAGCCGTGGCGGCGCCTACGGAGACCCCGGACGGGGCAGGCGAGGGCGGTGATCGCCGGCCTCAACCGGCCGACGGCGCCCGAGCGATCTTCGTTCGCCAGGACGGGACAGTGACCGCGTGGCGGCAGTGATCACGCTGCCTGCCAGGAGCCATCGAGGTCGGCATAGTCCGCATCGACGTCGCTGGGCAGGAAGCTCGTGACCGGCTCGTCGGCCATCGCCGACTGCGCCATCAGATCGAAGTCCGGAAGGGTCTCGCCTTCGGCCTGGAGGGCGCTCTCGGGGCTCTCTTCAACGTCGCCTCCGGGGCGCAGCGAGAGCGGCACATTGCCCAGCAGCTCGCGCACGGTGAGGCGGTCGCGGATGCCCTCGACGCGGCGGTCGATGATGTCGACCAGGCGTGCGAGGAGCTCGGCGTCACCGGCCAGGAGATCGTCGCCGGCCTCGGCCAACAGCGCGCCGCCGATGATGATCTTGGCGCGGGTTTCCCGCTTGCGCTGGTTGATCGACCACAGGGCTTCGAGCCGTTCAACGCGGGCCTTGAGCACAAGGAAACGCTGCTCGTCGTCCGCGATATCTTCGAGCGGCGTGGCGTGGCGGCGGCGATGCACGCCGTCATGGCCGGCATCGCGAAGCGCGCTTTCCAGCTCGTCCAATCGGAGCTTCAGCGCGTCTTCTTCTGAGACCCGCCGACCCTGCTCGCGGTCCTCCGTCCGGGCGATCCACAGCTCGCGCCGTTGCTCCTTCTGGGCCTCGGTTCGCGGGCGATATTTCGAGGGGCGAGTGTTTCTTCGACGCTTATCGACCGTGGTCATGGCGCACACCATAGTTGTCGCAAAAGCCCCCAACGGCCTAAACCTATCAATAACGCCCGTCATGGTCTATCCATGGCAGAACAGTAATTACGGACAATGGCGCATATACGGGTTGGTTGGGCTACGCCCACCAACCCCGCGGCCAGGCTCCGCCCGGCACCCTCAAGCCTCCCGACGGCCTGCACGGCCTTGGAGCCTTGAGCCAAGGGCGCAGCCCTTAGCGATCCAGCCGGCAGGGCCGGCCAAGGGGAGGGAAGAGATGGCGTCGTTCCTTTGCCAGGTGCAGACAATCCAGCGTTCAGCGGGCCGCTCGGTTGTCGCCGCCGCGGCTTACCGGTCAGGCGACCGGCTGGTGGATGAGCGCCTGGCGATGGAGTTCGACTTCGCTGCCAAGGATGGCATCGAGCACGCGGAAATCCTGGCGCCGGCCGGCGCGCCCACAGCCTTCCGGGACCGCGAGGTGCTGTGGAATGCGGCCGAGGCGCAGGAGTCGCGGAAGGATGCCGTGCCGGCCCGGGAGTTGCTCCTGGCCCTGCCACACGAACTGACCTTCGAGCAGCGGCGCGACCTCGTCCGGGCCTTCGTTTCAGAGCATCTTGTGGGGCAGGGGATGATCGCCGACGTGGCGATGCACCGGCCTGGCAAAGAGGGCGATCAGCGCAATTTCCACGCCCATGTGCTGGTCACGACGCGCTCTGTTGGACCCGCGGGATTCGGGCGAAAGCCGCCGGAATGGTGGAGTCCGCAGGCGGTGCGTAAGTG
Source organism: uncultured Caulobacter sp. (assembly GCA_964541915.1). GTDB lineage: Bacteria > Pseudomonadota > Alphaproteobacteria > Caulobacterales > Caulobacteraceae > Caulobacter. The sequence continues at coordinate 1,826 of CAZISF010000196.1, read as the reverse complement.
GCGCGCGGCGTGGGCCGAAACGCAGAACCAGCACCTGCGTCGACACCTTGGCCCAGACGCCCCGCAGGTCTCGCATCTGTCCCTCGCCGAGCGGGGCCTCGATCGCGAGCCGGGTGTCCACCTTGGACCCACGGCTTCGGCCTTGGAGCGCAAGAACATCGCCTCTGAACGGGGCGAGCAGAACCGCGATACGGCCGCGCATAACCGCAAGCGGGCTGAACTTCGGCGGGACTTTCAGGAGACCGCCGATCGGCTTGTGGAAGCCGTGCCCCTGATCTCGGTGCCGGTCGCCAAACTGGTCCAGGAGGCCGAGCAGATGCGGGTACGCATGGTCGCCGAGCGCGACGGCTGGGCGGCTGAGCGGGCGGGCTTGGGCGGGCCGAAGATTGAGACCGCCGGGCAGATTGAACGGTCGCTGATGGCGGAGGCGGCGCGTGAGCGTGCGCTCGCCAAGGCGCGGCTCGCTCGTGTCGAGGGGCGCGTCGCCGAGGTGCGGTCGAAACGGCTGAGTCTGGTGCAATGGGTGCGCAATCCGGCCCGGATGATCTGGGCGAAACACGCCGAACTGAACGCCATTGCTCGCGCGCGCGCGGCGCTCCGACGGGTTGACCTGCAGCTTGAAGTCCGCGCGTCCTGGGCGCGGTCGCCGCAGGGCCAGGCCTACGTGGCGGCGCGCCGGGGCCCGCAGCTGGAGACCGCCGCTGATGTCGCACGTCGCAAGCGGACCCTGGAGCGGAAAGTCAAACGCGCTGACAAGCGGATCGCCGGCGCCACGCGGACCTTCAACGACCTGCGGGTTGCCCAGGCGCTGGGGCAGGGCGAGCTTCGTGTGCCGGCCAAGGTCCCCGACGAAACCCGCTTCATCCGCGACATCGGCGGGCCTGCGCGGGAGGCGGTGATGCGCTTCCCGGCGCCGGCGCGACAACAGGCCGTCGAACGGCTCAACCGAGGACTGGGGCACGTCATCGGACGTGGCTTCATTCCGGGCCTTTAGGGCAGGGGAGGGACGATGAACGGCCGGGCGCGCGCCTCGATCATCCTGCCTTTGGCGGCCCTGTCGATCCTTCTCGGCCTGACGCTGGCCACCCAGATGGTGGCGCAGACCTACGGTTATCCGCGTGAGTTTGGGGCCGGCGCTTTCGACCTGGGGACGGTGCGGGTCTATGCGCCCTGGTCGTTCGTCGGCTGGTACATGCGCTTCCAACCGAGCTACCCGAGGCCGTTCGATCTGGCGGGCCTGGCTGCCCTGGCCGTCGCGATGGGGCCGGTGATGGCGGCGGCGCTGCTGACCCGCCGATCGCAGCGTGAGCCCAAGGCCTTTGGCCGGGATGCCTGGGCCGACGTCGATGACGTGCGGAGGGCCAAACTCTTTGGCCCTGGCGGGCAAACCAGCGGTCAGATCAGCGGCCGGGTGCTCGGCCGTTTCAATGGCCGATACCTGACCTATGGCGGGATCGAGCACGCGATCATCGTGGGCGCGTCGCGGAGCGGGAAGGGGGCCGGGCATGTGGTCCCGACCCTGATCGCCTGGCCGCACAGCGCCTTCATCTATGATCGCAAGGGCGAGCTTTGGCACATCACCGCCGATCACCGGAAGACGTTCAGTCACGTCTTCTATTTCTCCCCGACCGACCCCAACACCGTCCGCTGGAATCCGCTCTTCGAGGTCCGCAAGGGGCCGATGGAGATCGCCGATATCCAGAACGTGGTCGGGATCCTGGTGGACCCGCTGGGCCGCAAAGCCGGCGACCTGAACTTCTGGGACCAGAGTGCGACGGACTTCTTCACCGCGATCATCCTGCACGTTCTCTACAGCGAGGAGGACA
>CAZISF010000195.1:0-4856 GCA_964541915.1 uncultured Caulobacter sp. | reverse complement strand
GCAGGCCGCACTCGTGCAGCTTCAGCTCGGGACCGACCACGATGACCGAACGGCCCGAGTAGTCGACGCGCTTGCCGAGCAGGTTCTGGCGGAACCGGCCCTGCTTGCCCTTCAGCATGTCGGCCAGCGACTTCAGCGGACGCTTGTTGGCGCCCGTGATGACGCGGCCGCGACGGCCGTTGGCGAACAGGGCGTCGACCGATTCCTGCAGCATCCGCTTTTCGTTGCGGATGATGATGTCCGGCGCGCGCAGCTCGATCAGGCGCTTGAGGCGGTTGTTACGGTTGATGACCCGGCGATAGAGATCGTTCAGGTCGGACGTCGCGAAGCGGCCGCCGTCCAGCGGCACCAGCGGGCGCAGTTCGGGCGGAATGACCGGGACCACCGTGAGGATCATCCATTCCGGCTTGTTGCCGGACTCGATGAAGGCCTCGATGATCTTCAGGCGCTTGGAATACTTCTTCTGCTTGATCTCGGAGGGCGTGCCCGCGAGCTCTTCGCGAAGACGGTCCGCTTCCTTGGGAAGGTCGATCGCCTTCAGCAGGCCGAAGATGGCCTCGGCGCCGATCTCGGCGGTGAAGCTGTCGTCGCCGAACTCTTCCGAGTACCGCATGTACTCATCTTCCGACAGCAACTGGTGCTGCTTCAGCGGGGTCAGGCCCGGCTCGGTGATGATGTAGTGCTCGAAGTAGAGGACGCGTTCGATGTCCTTCAGCGGCATGTCGAGCATCATGGCGATGCGCGAGGGCAGCGACTTCAGGAACCAGATGTGGGCGACCGGGGAGGCCAGCTCGATGTGGCCCATCCGCTCGCGCCGGACGCGGGCGAGCGTGACTTCAACGCCGCACTTTTCGCAGATGATGCCCTTGTACTTCATCCGCTTGTACTTGCCGCACAGGCACTCGTAGTCCTTGGTCGGACCAAAGATGCGCGCGCAGAACAGGCCGTCACGTTCCGGCTTGAACGTGCGGTAGTTGATGGTTTCCGGCTTCTTGATCTCGCCGAACGACCACGAACGGATCTTCTCGGGCGAGGCCAGGGCGATACGGATGCGGTCGAAGGTCGGAGCGGCCTGGACCGGATTGAAGATGTTCAGGACTTCCTGGTTCATCTTTTTTCCTTCTGCGGGATCCCCCGCGAAAATTTCAGAGCAAGACGGGCGGTCACCCCTCCCCTGGCCGGGGAGGGGGTCTTGATCGTCAGCTGTTTTCGAGTTCGACGTTCAGGCCGAGGGAGCGCATTTCCTTGACCAGCACGTTGAAGCTTTCCGGGATACCGGCTTCGAAGGTGTCGTCGCCGCGCACGATGGACTCGTAGACCTTCGTACGGCCGGCCACGTCGTCCGACTTCACCGTCAGCATTTCCTGCAGGGTGTAGGCGGCGCCGTAGGCTTCCAGCGCCCACACTTCCATTTCCCCGAAGCGCTGACCGCCGAACTGCGCCTTGCCGCCCAGCGGTTGCTGGGTGACAAGCGAGTAGGGGCCGATCGAACGGGCGTGGATCTTGTCGTCCACCAGGTGGTGCAGTTTCAGCATGTAGATGTAGCCGACCGTGACCGGGCGACGGAACTGTTCGCCGGTCTGGCCGTCGAACAGGACCGACTGACCCGAGCGGTGCAGACCGGCGGACGCGAGGAGGTCCTCGATGTCCGGGATGTGCGCGCCGTCGAAGACCGGGGTCGCGAAGGGCACGCCCTTGCTGAGGTTCTTCGCCAGCTCGATCAGCTCGAGTTCGTCGTCCGGAAGTTCTTCGTCCGGACCGTAGATCTCGCGCAGGCGATCCTGGAGGGCCTTCTTCTGCCCGCCGTTCTGCCAGGCTTCCAGCAGGTTCGCGATCTGCTTGCCCAGACCGGCCGCGGCCCAGCCGAGGTGGGTTTCGAAGATCTGACCGACGTTCATGCGCGACGGCACGCCCAGCGGGTTCAGCACGACGTCGACGGCGGTGCCGTCTTCCAGGTGCGGCATGTCCTCGATCGGCAGGATCTTGGAGATAACGCCCTTGTTGCCGTGACGGCCGGCCATCTTGTCGCCCGGCTGAAGCTTGCGCTTCACGGCGACGAAGACCTTGACCATCTTCATCACGCCCGGAGGCAGTTCGTCGCCACGCTGCAGCTTGTCGACCTTGTCCTCGAAACGACGGTCGAGGCGCTTGCGGGCTTCGTCGAACTGGCGGCGCAGGGCCTCCAGTTCGCCCATGGCCTTCTCATCGTCGAGGGCGATCTGCCACCACAGGCCCGGCGCGATCTCTTCGAGCTTGTCGGCCGAGACTTCGCCGCGACCCAGGCCCTTGGGACCGGAGACGGCGACCTTGCCGACGATCAGCTCGCGCAGACGCGCGGTCATGTTGCGGTTCAGGATGGCGAACTCGTCGTCGCGGTCCTTGCCCAGGCGTTCGATTTCAGCCCGCTCGATGGCGAGCGCGCGTTCGTCCTTGTCGACGCCGTGCCGGTTGAACACCCGCACTTCGACGACCGTGCCGGCGACGCCCGGGGGCAGACGCAGGGAGGTGTCGCGGACGTCCGAAGCCTTCTCGCCGAAGATGGCGCGCAGCAGCTTCTCTTCCGGGGTCATCGGGCTCTCGCCCTTGGGCGTGACCTTGCCGACCAGGATGTCGCCCGGCTGGACCTCGGCCCCGATGGCCACGATGCCGGCCTCGTCAAGGTTGCGCAGCGCTTCCTCACCGACGTTCGGGATGTCGCGGGTGATCTCTTCCGGCCCGAGCTTGGTGTCGCGGGCCATGACCTCGAACTCCTCGATGTGGATCGAGGTGAAGACGTCATCGCGCACGATGCGCTCGGAGATCAGGATCGAGTCCTCGAAGTTGTAGCCGTTCCACGGCATGAACGCGACGAGGGCGTTGCGGCCCAGGGCGAGTTCGCCGAGATCGGTCGAGGGACCGTCGGCGACGATGTCGCCGGCGTTGATCCGGTCACCCACGCGGACCAGCGGGCGCTGGTTTATGCAGGTGTTCTGGTTGGAGCGCTGGAACTTCGACAGGCGGTAGATGTCGACGCCCGACTTGGTGGGGTCGGTCTCTTCCGTGGCGCGGATGACGATACGCGTACCGTCGATCTGCTCGACCACGCCCTTGCGGCGGGCGATCACGACAGCGCCGGAGTCCCGGGCCACCACGTCTTCCATGCCGGTGCCGACGAGCGGCGCGTCCGACTGGATCAGCGGAACGGCCTGACGCTGCATGTTCGAGCCCATGAGGGCGCGGTTGGCGTCATCGTTTTCCAGGAACGGGATCAGGGCGGCGGCGACCGAGACGACCTGCTTGGGCGAAACGTCCATCAGGTCGACCTGCTCGCGCTGGAGCAGACCGGGTTCGCCGTTCACACGTCCGGGGACCAGGTCATCGGCGATCATGCCGTTTTCCATCCGGATGTTGGCCTGGGCGATGACGTGCTTCGCCTCTTCCATGGCCGACATGTAGACGACCTCGGCCTGGGGCTTGCCGTCGGTCACGCGGCGGTACGGGCTTTCGATGAAGCCGTACTTGTTCACCCGCGCGTGGGTGGCCAGCGAGTTGATCAGACCGATGTTCGGGCCTTCAGGCGTTTCGATCGGGCAGATCCGGCCGTAGTGGGTCGGGTGCACGTCGCGGACTTCGAAGCCGGCGCGTTCGCGCGTCAGACCGCCCGGGCCAAGCGCCGAGAGGCGACGCTTGTGGGTGATTTCCGACAGCGGGTTCGTCTGGTCCATGAACTGCGACAGCTGCGAGGAGCCGAAGAATTCGCGGACCGCCGCGGCGGCCGGCTTGGCGTTGATCAGGTCGTGCGGCATCACGGTGTCGATGTCGACGGACGACATGCGTTCCTTGATGGCGCGTTCCATGCGCAGCAGACCGACGCGGTACTGGTTCTCCAGCAGCTCGCCGACCGAACGGACCCGGCGGTTGCCGAGGTTGTCGATGTCGTCGATTTCGCCGCGGCCGTCGCGCAGGCCCACGAGGACCTTCAGGACTTCCAGCACGTCTTCCTTGCGCAGGACGCGGACGTCGTCGCCGACATCCTGTTCCAGACGCATGTTCATCTTCACACGACCGACCGAGCTGAGGTCGTAGCGCTCCTGGTCGAAGAACAGCGACTTGAACATCGCTTCGGCGGCTTCGACCGTCGGCGGCTCACCCGGGCGCATGACGCGGTAGATGTCGAACAGCGCGTCCTCGCGGATGGCGTTCTTGTCGACCCGCAGGGTGTTGCGCATGTAGGCGCCGACCGTGACGTGGTCGATGTCGAGCACGTCGATGGTGGTGAAGCCCTTCTCTTCGAGGACCTCGATGATCGCCGTGTCGAGCTCGTCGCCGGCTTCGGCGTAGATCTCGCCCGTTTCCGGGTTCACTTCATCGCGGGCCAGGTAGCGTCCGACCAGCGCGTCGGGCGACAGCAGCAGGGTCTTCAGGCCGCTGTCCGCCAGCTTCTTGGCGGCGCGGGCGCTGATCTTGGCGCCGGCGGCGGCCACTTCTTCACCCGTGTCGGCGTCGATCAGGGCGAATTCCGGCTTCACGCCGCGCCAGCGCTCGGGCTTGTACGGGGTGGCCCAGCCGCCCGGCTTGCCCTTCTTCTCTTCGCGCTTTTCGAACGGCACGACGTCGTAGAAGGTCGTCAGGATTTCTTCGCCGTCCATGCCCAGACCGTAGAGGAAGGTCGTGGCCGGCAGCTTGCGGCGGCGGTCGATGCGGACATAGACGATGTCCTTGGCGTCGAACTCGAAGTCCAGCCAGGAGCCGCGGTAGGGAATGACGCGGGCGGCGAACAGCAGCTTGCCCGAGCTGTGGGTCTTGCCCTTGTCGTGGTCGAAGAACACGCCGGGCGACCGGTGCATCTGCGAGACGATCACGCGCTCGGTGCCGTT
>CAZISF010000194.1:0-4928 GCA_964541915.1 uncultured Caulobacter sp. | reverse complement strand
ACAAGGACGGTGTGGAACGGTTCTTCTCCAAGGTCGTGGTGGCCACGCCGCAGCACGAACTGCGGTCTCTGGACCGGCCTGACGCCGCTCCGGCCTCCGAGGAGGACTAGCTCTAGGCCCGCCCGGTTCGCCGGGCGGGCTCTTAGCCTTGGTTCGGAATCGCCGTAAGTTGCTCACCTTGAGTTGGCGAATTCGACGCCTGTTAAACTCGGCGGGTTTACAATATTGTCAAAGCGCGCACTGTGGGTTGGCGAATGGACGGAAAACTAAACCAACTTCAGCGCCTTTTGCCCGATGGTCTCCTGGCGGACGCCCGTTGGCTGCAGCGCCATGGCTATTCACGAAGCCTCGTCGCCAAGTATGTCAAAAGCGGCTGGCTTGAGGCGCCCGTCCGAGGGGCCTATCAGCGCGCGGGCGAAACATCCGACCAGGCCCTCTCGGCCATAGCGGTCGTCTTGTCGCTCCAGCGCCTGCGCCCTCCCCTCCTCGCGGTCGGCGGTCGGACGGCCTTGGAGCTGTTGGGGTTCGGCCACTCTGGCGCTCCCGACGGACCGACCCAGTTCCACCTCTGCGGCGCCGCGCCGCCACCCGTCTGGGCCCGCAGACTCTTGGGGACCCGGCTGGCCTATCACCGGCCGACCTTGTTCACGGCCGACCCGCTTCTCGCCGACGATCCGCAGGCCGGTGGGTTCGACCGACATTTCACTCACCCTTCGGCGGGCGGTCTGGAGACCCAGCTTATCATCTCGACGCCGGAACGAGCCCTGCTGGAGGTCCTGGATCTCGTTCCGCAGGTCGCCTCCTTCCACGATGCCGACGTCCTGATGCAGGGCCTGTCATCGCTCAGCCCACGGCGCCTCTATGCGCTCCTGGCCGACTGCCGAAGCGTCAAGGTCAAGCGCCTCGCGCTGTGGTTCGCAGATCGCCACGGCCATGCCTGGGCGAGCCGCCTCGAGCGCGGCGCCATTGACCTTGGCAGCGGCAAGCGCGTCCTTGAACCTGGGGGGCGCCTCGATAGCACCTACAACATCACCGTTCCTCGCGCGATGGGGAACGCATGACCGAGGCCCTCCACTCAGGCCCGCAGAACCACCCCGGCAGGCCGCCTGAAAGCGGTGCTCGGACAGTGACCGCGGCGGCCGTTTTTGGAGAAGTTGCCAATTGGCAACTTCTGGAGTCGAGGCCCCTGCCCTTCCCCAAGATCGTCGCTCGTGGTGGGGTTGGTGATGTCTAAGCGCGCGATTCGACAGCAGGAGTTTGATCTGTTCGTCCCTCGGATGAACAGCCTGCCGCTGAAGGATCAGCGCGAGGTCATGGAGCGGCCGTTCTTCTCACTGTCGAAGCGCAAGCGCCTGAAGCCGATCGAATACACCAGCCCCGATGGCGAGGTCTGGGTCCACGTCAGCGCCAACCCCGCCTTTGGTATCGCCACCATCTGGGACGCCGACATCCTGATCTGGGCGACCTCACGCATCAACCAGATGCGGGAGGCCGGCGAGAACGACCTGCCCCGTACCCTGCACACCACGACCTACGATCTGCTCAAGGCGATCAAGCGCGACACGGGCGGCAAGGGCTATCGCGAGCTCCAAGCCGCTCTTCAACGGCTGGAGGCCACGACGATCCAGACATCGATCCGGGGAACCAAGCGCAACACCAAGGCGCAGTTCGGCTGGCTCGACGAGTGGATGCTGGAGTCGGACGCGGTCACCGGCGCCCCGAAGGGCCTGACACTGACCTTGTCCAACTGGGTCTATGAGGGGGTCATCAAGGATCGATCGCTGCTGACCCTGCACGCCGACTATTTCGCCCTCTCCGGCGGTGTTGAGCGCGCCATCTACCGGATCGCCCGCAAGCACGCCGGCGACCAGGCGTCGGGCTGGACGTGCCGGGTGAGCGTGCTGCACGACAAGACCGGCAGTGAGAGCCCGCTGAAGCAGTTCAACTACCTGCTCAAGCGGATCGTCGCCGCCAACGACCTGCCCGAATACGACGTCAGTTTCGTCAACGCGGCGGACAACTCGCCGGCCGTCCATTTCATCCGCCGCGACGCCGCCGAGCGCGCCGCGATCAAGGCGGATCTGGCTCGCCTGGCCGCTGATTCGGAGCGCCGGACCCGCGAGGACGCCCGCACGCTCGCCGTCGATGGCATGTTTGAGAAGCGAAAGGTCCCACCTTCGGGGGAACGGTGACCTATTCCACGGGGGAACGGTGACCCGGGGCACGGGGTATCAGTGACCTTCGGCTCGGGGTATTGGTGACCGAGGCTCTTCAGAAACCCCTGTATCGTATGGGTTTCCTAGGCATTTTGCGGCCTCTAACTCTGTCTAACTTTGTCCCTAAGAAATTCTCTAACGGGGCGCGGCGGACAGGCTGGCTTGCCGTCGCCTTGAACCATGAGGGTTCAGGCTCGGCGCGCTGTTAACTCAAAATTCATTGTATCCGGCCAAAAACTTGGCAAATTCCAGCTATCACTTTGGATATTTGCAAAGGAGGGGGCCATGGCGAAACTTGCACTCGCGGAAAGTTCGGTCTCTGGACCCGTCCTCCTCGACGCCATGACGGCGCTCAGCGACCGTGCCCATGACGTCATCACCCGGCTGCGGGCCACGGTGTTCGCGCCCGGCGAAGAGAAGATCGTCGATCTGCGCTTCACGATCACCAAGGCCGCCGAGATGGTGGGCCGGACCTCTGAAGCGATCCGCCAAGCCGAGGCCGATGGCCGCCTCCCCGCCCCCAGGCTTAGCGCCTCGAAGCGGCGGGAAGGCTACAGCCTGGCCGAGATCAACCATATGCGCGACGTCTTCGGGACCCGGCCCCGTCGCGGCCCCGAAGATCCGCCGATCGTCCTGGCGGTGCAGAACTTCAAGGGCGGCGTCGGCAAGAGCACCCTCACCTGTCATGTGGCGCAGTACCTCGCGCTCAAGGGCTACCGGGTCGCGGTGATCGATTGCGACAGCCAGGCGAGCACCACGACCATCTTCGGGTTCAACCCCGACATCGATATCGACGACGAGCAGACCCTCCTCCCCTTCTTCCGTCACGGCGGAGAACCGGACCTCAAGTATGGCCTGCGGGCTACCGCCTGGCCGGGCATTGATCTGATCCCCGCGAACCTCGGGTTATACCAAGCGGAATATGAGGCGGCGGCGCGGCTTCGCGGCAATCCGGACGCCCTGGATCGGCTGCGTCGGGGCGTCGAGGGTATGGCCGTCGACTATGACGTGGTCCTACTGGATCCGCCGCCGGCGCTGGGGATGCTGTCCCTGGCGGTATTGCGCGCCGCCAACGCCCTTTTGATCCCCACGCCGCCTTCGACCGTGGACTTTGCCTCGACCGCCCACTTCCTGCGCATGATCGTGGAGACCCTGGAGGTCATGCAGAACCATCTGGGTGCGCGGGGCTATCACTTCCTCCGCGTCGTCGCGACCAAGGTCGATGAGGGCAAGAGCGCCCACACCCAGATCCGCGACATGATGGAGGCGGTGTTCGGCGCCGACATGCTGTCGGCCTCGCTGCTCGACTCCGCCGAGATCGATAATGCCAATGTACAGCTGCGCACCGTCTATGAGCTGACGGGTCCGCCGACCAAAACCTATGAGCGCTGTCGAAACAACCTCGACCGCCTGAATGGCGAGATCGAGCTTCTGATCCGCAAGGCATGGCCCAGCCATCGGCCGGACCTTCGGCGGCTGGGTTTAGGGTAGGGGAGGGCGGTCATGGCATCCACCACAGGCAAGAACCGCTCCATCCTCGCGGGTCTTGTGGCCCCAGCGGTCACTGAAACCCCGACGCTGAAGCGCGGTGCGCCCGCGACCGAGCGCTTGACCACGCGGCTGACCGGGCTTGCCCGTGTCACAGCCGGCGACATCAAGGAAAAGACGCTCAAGCTGGTTGATCCAGCCAGATGCCGGATGTGGGAGCGGCACAATCGCCGCTACGACCTCCTCAACGAGAGCGTCTGCGGCGATCTCCTGGAAAGCCTTCGCTCCCAGGGGGAGCAGGAGTTTCCCGCGATCGTGCGGCGGGTCGAGGGCGACCCAGACTACGATTTCGAGGTCATTTGCGGCGCACGCCGCCACTGGGCGGTCAGCTACCTCAAAAATGTCGAGCATCGCGATATCCGCTACCTCGTCGAGGAGCGCGAACTCACCGATGAGCAGGCCTTCCGTCTGGCTGATGTCGAGAACAGGTCGCGTAAGGACATCAGCGACTACGAGCGGGCCCTGGATTACCGCCACGCCGTTGAAACCTTCTACGGCGGCACCGCGCAGCGGATGGCCGAGCGGCTGGAAGTGCCAAAGGCCTGGCTGTCGCGCTTTCTCGACCTCGCCAAGCTGCCGACCGACGTCGTCGAGGCCTTCGGCGATGTGCGGCAGCTCCGCGAGAACCATGCCCGCGAGATCAAACCGCTCCTGGCTGACGGCGCGTCGCGCCCTCGGGTGATGGCCGAGGCCAAGCGTCTGGGGCTTCAGCAAGCGGAAATGATCGCCAAAGGTCAGGGGCCTTTGGACGCCCCGAAGGTCCTGGCGCTCCTGAAGCGGGCCGCGGCGGGTGACGCGAAACCTGCGGCCAAGGCGGGCAAGCCGGTCACGGCCGTGATCAACGCAGCGGGCGCGACCCTCTTCACCCTGGCGCGCAAGGGATCGAAGAAGGTGGTCCTGGAACTGGCGCTCGATGCCGACGCCAGCAACGCGGATTTCGCCGAGGCTTTCCAGCGCGAGCTGCTCCGGATGCGCCCCAAGGGCTGAAGTTGCCAATTGGCAACTTTCGGATTCTGACCCCTAAGCGGGCGCCTCGTCCCCTCCAATGTCGCCGAGTTGCCAATTGGCAACTACTGCAAATCGTCGGGGTATCAGTGACCGGCCGGGGTGCCCGAGAGGGCGTCCGAAGCCCACAAACACCGGGCATGAGCCACATCTTGGCCT
>CAZISF010000193.1:0-4943 GCA_964541915.1 uncultured Caulobacter sp. | reverse complement strand
CCCGACGGGATCGGCCGGCCGGCGGTGCGGGCGACCTTGGCGTCGATGTCGCGGTCGACGATGTCGTTGTAGGCGCAGCCCGCCGCCCGCATCAGCGCAGCCCCGAGGAAGAACAGGACCAGCAGGGCGATGTCCGGCGCCTTGCCGCGCATGGCGGCGGCGAGCGCCAGACCCATCCAGCCCGGCAGCATCAGCAGCCAGATGCCCGTCGGCCGGTCGAACCGCCCCAGCTTCAGCCACGGCCGCAGCGCGGGCGGCGCGTGCCGGTCCACCCAGTTGGTCGGCGCGGCGTCGGGCAGGATCGAGGTCATGGCGTGTTGGTGGCGGAAAGCGGCGCAACCCGCAATAGTCGCCGCCATGGAGAGCCCGCTGCCCAACCGCCGCCCGGGCCGCGCTCGACGCCCTGGGCGCGACGCTGGTCGCCGTGGGAGCGGTGGACATCGTTGCTCGGCCTGTCGGATACCCGCAATACGCGAACCTCTTTGCAATCTGAACGTGAAGCCACAGGCTAGGCTGGGGCGTGACCGCCGGGGGGCATCGAATTGGATACAAGCGTCGAACAGGTGCGCGCGCCCGCATTTGTGACCAACGAGTCCAAGGCCAAGAAAAGCCAACGGACAAAGCACCCCGAAGATCGGCGCCCGGTTCGCGCCGTCATGCAGGGTGTGGTCATCTTCATGTGCGTGAGCGCGGCGACCATCGCCCTCCTGCTAACCGTTGGAATTGTCTTCGTTTGGCGAAACCCAAACATCTTGCCAGGGCATTGGTTCACCGACCCAGGGCTGATCGAGAACATGCTCGCAGGGGCGGTGTTCTTCTGGCTCGAACTGCTCGGAATCGTCGCCGGCGCGCGGCTTCTCTCAGAGCTGAGCGACTGGTTTGACCAACGCTATCTCTACAAGAAGCAGCTGTCGGAATTTCACGAGCGCCTCGCCAATCTGATTATCAAGATCGACGACGCCCGTTTCGACTTCGCCGTCAAACTTGATAAACATCGGACGCCGAAGGGCTTCTACGACACGCCGCTACATGAAATCGAAGTCTGTCTGAAGTTCTTTCGTGACAGGTTCCACGTGAAGGAACTGTCCAATCCCGAACTGACCTCAAGGGCGCGAGAGGTGCTGATCGAGGTATACGACGAGCTTGAGCGTATGACTGAGCAAGTCTACTGGGCGGTAGACCAATGCATCGATGCGATGCGGCGAAAGGATGCCAGCGGGCTCGATAGCGCTCTCACCCGGCTCTTCGCCGAATGCGACGTTGCACGGGAGCCCGGTCTCCTCACGATCTATGATAAACTCTACGACCTTCGAGGCTTATCCCGTCCGACCTGAACGGTTGTGGCGTTGGCGTCGCTGGTCGGGAAATTCCAACTGCACCTCTCCCGCCGATCTCCGTTCAGGACTAAGACCGTCCCACAGGTCTTTCCATGAGCGAGCAATACGAAGACGAGGCGGTCACCCGGGGACGGGTGCTGTCCAACGGCCAGGTCATGGCCTTCATCGCCGGCTTCTGGCTGCGGCGGCGCTGGCTGCTGCTCGGCTCTGTCGGCGGCATGCTTGCGGCTATGGGCTGTGAGCTGGCGTTGCCCTGGGCGGCGCGCGGTCTGGTCAACGCCGTCACGCCGCCGGCCTCGCCGTCCCGCACCGTGTGGGTCGCCTGGGCCCTGTTCGTCGGCGCCTTCCTTGGTTTTTCGCTGCTGCGCAATGTCGCCTTCCGCATGTGGAATCCACTGGCCGCGCGGAACATGGAAGAGATGACCAACGAGGGCTTCCAGCGGGTGCAGGCCTTCTCGGCCGACTGGCATGCCGACACCTTCGCCGGCGCCACGGTGCGACGCCTCTCGCGCGCCATGTGGGGTTATGACGGCGTCTCGGACGCCGTGGTGCTCTGGCTGGCCCCGGCCCTGCTGCTGCTGGTCGGCCAGTCGGTGCTGATCGCGCTGCAGTGGCCGCTGATCGGGGCAACCGCCCTGTTCGTGATCTTCGGCTTCCTGTGGCTGAACCTCTGGATGGTGAAGGTCTACGTCCGGCCGGCCAATCTGCGCTCCAACGCCCTCGACTCCCGCATCGGCGGCGCACTGGCCGACGCGCTCGGTTCCAACCCGACGGTGAAGGGTTTCGGCGCCGAGGCGCGCGAGGAAGCGCGGTTCGCCGAACTGACGGCGGAGTGGCGAGCGGCGGTCCAGGTCACCTGGGGTCGATTCATGGACATCTGGCTGACCCAGAACCTGCTGACCATGCTGTTGCAGGCGGTGATGACCGGCACGCTGGTCTGGCAATGGACGAAGGGCCAGGCGACGCCGGGCGACATCGCCTTCGGCATCACGACCTTCATGCAGATGAACGGCTATCTGCGGAACATCGGCGAGAACGTGCGCATGTTCCAGAAGGGGGTCGATGACGTCGAGGACGTCGCCAACTACGCGCGAATGGCTCCCCAAGTGGCCGACCCGGCCGCTCCCAGCCCCTTCCAGGCGGAGGAAGGCGAGATCGTCTTCGACAGCGTGACGTTTCGCTACAAGAGCGCTGACACGCCGCTGTACGACGCATTCTCCCTGCGGATCGCGCCGGGCGAGCGAGTGGCGCTGGTCGGGCCAACGGGCGCCGGCAAGTCGACCTTCGTCAAACTGATCCAGCGGCTCTACGACCTGAACGCCGGGGCCATCTGCATCGATGGCCAGGATATCGCGGCCGTCGCCCAGGGTGCGCTGCGGCGGGCCATCGCCGTGGTGCCGCAGGACCCGGCCCTGTTCCATCGCACCATCGCCGAGAACATCGGCTACGCCCGGCCCGACGCGACGCTGGACGAGATCCGTCTGGCGGCGAAACGCGCGCGGGCGGACGAATTCATATCGAAGCTGCCGAAGGGCTACGACACCCTGGTCGGCGAGCGCGGCGTCAAGCTCAGCGGTGGTGAGCGCCAGCGTGTGGCCATCGCCCGGGCCTTACTGGCCGACGCGCCGATCCTCGTGTTCGACGAGGCGACCAGCTCGCTCGACGTGGAGACCGAACTGTCGGTCCAGGCGGCGATGGAAGAACTGATGGCCGGCCGGACGACGATCGTCATCGCCCACCGCCTATCGACCATCCGTCATGCCGACCGCATCCTGGTGTTCGACCGGGGGCGGATCGTCGAGGAAGGCAAGCACGCCGAGCTGAAAGCGAAGGGCGGGGCGTACGCGCGGCTGGCGGCGGTGGCTGAAGGGACAGCGTAGCCTCACTCCTCTCCCTCCGAGAGAGGAAGGGCCGGTTGAGTTTGACCGCTTGTAACTTCCCCCCCACAGCGCCGCCCGATACTACTTCCGCCGAACGGTCGTTCTGGGGGGACGTTGATGCGCATTCTGAAAGTTCTGGGCCTGGCGGCCGCGTTGGCGCTCGGCGCCCTGGGCGCGGCGCAGGCTGCGGACAAGCCCGCCGACGCCGCGGCCGGCAAGGCGCCTGACGCCGACCTGCCGCCGTTCCCCGCCGACGCGACCGTCAAGCAGGTGACCCACGTCGCCGGCAAGACGCTGAACTACACGGTCACGGTCGGCTCGCTGCCGGTGCGCGACGACAAGGGCAAGATCACCGCCGAGGTGGTGTTCACGGCCTACGTGCTGGACGGCCCGCGCAATCCGGCCCGCCCCGTGACCTTCGCTTTCAACGGCGGACCGGGCGCCGCCAGCGTCTATCTGAACCTC
The DNA here is from genome assembly GCA_964541915.1 of uncultured Caulobacter sp. Lineage (GTDB taxonomy): Bacteria > Pseudomonadota > Alphaproteobacteria > Caulobacterales > Caulobacteraceae > Caulobacter. The sequence goes on along the minus strand of CAZISF010000193.1, from coordinate 1,261 downwards.
GGCGCCATCGGGCCCAAGCGGGTGCAGTTCGGGGCCCAGGGCGACGCGCCGTCGGATTCAGCGGTGCTTCAGGACAATCCCTACACCTGGCTGGACTTCACCGATCTGGTGTTCATCGACCCGGTCGGGACCGGCTTTTCGCGCTCGCGGACCACGCCCGAGGAGAGCAAGAAGGCCTTCTTTGGCGTCAAGCAGGACATCGCCTACCTCTCGCGCATCGTCTACGACTGGCTGCTCAAGAACGGTCGAATGACCTCGCCCAAGTACATCACTGGCGAGAGCTACGGCGGATTCCGCGGCCCGCGCCTGACCCACTATCTGCAGACCGAGCTCGGCGTCGGCATCAACGGCGTAGTGCTGGTCTCGCCCTTCTTCGACGGGACCAGCTGGTCGGGCGGCGACTTCTCGCCGATGCCCTGGGTCGTCACCCTGCCGTCGATGACAGCCGCGAACTACGAGCGCCAGGGCAAGACCCTGTCGCCGGAGCTGATGGCCGAGGTCGAGGGCTATGTCCGCACCGAATTCCTGACCGACTTCATGGCCGGCCGGACCAACCCGGCGGCGCTCGAACGGATCATCAAGCGGGTCACGGCCTATACCGGCCTCGACGAGCCCGTCGTGCGCCAGATGGGCGGGCGGATCGACAGCCGGGCTTTCCTGCGCGAGCTCTATCGCAAGGAGGGCCGTATCGGCAGCTGGTACGATTCCAACGTCACGGCCTGGGACCCCTACCCCTTCTCGCCCAGCCAGCGCAGCGGCGACCCGATCCTCGACGCCCTCATCGCGCCAACGACCAGCGCGATGGTCGATTTCGTCACCCGCGTCGTCGGCTGGAAGGTCGAGGCCCGCTACAACGCCCTCAGCGACGCGGTGAACGAGGCCTGGGAGGACGAGCTGCCGACGATCGAGGCGGTGTCCGCATTCCGGAAGTCCCTGGCCAACGATCCGAAAATGAAGGTGCTCATCGTTCACGGATACGACGACCTGAGCTGCCCCTATTTCTCCTCGCGGATCGTCATCGACCAGCTGCCGCCCATGGGCAATCCGGGCCGGGTGCAGCTGAAGGTCTATCCGGGCGGCCACATGTTCTACAGCCGGCCGGACAGCGGCGCGACCATGCGGCGCGACGTGATGGCGCTGTACGGGGTGGGATAGGCGAGATGCTCCCCATCGGGGGAACTGTCCGCGAAGCGGACTGAGGGGTCCGCTCAGATTTGGGGTGACCCCCTCCGGCCCTTCGGGCCACCTCCCCCGATGGGGA
>CAZISF010000192.1:0-4989 GCA_964541915.1 uncultured Caulobacter sp. | reverse complement strand
CTAGCGGGCGACCGCGTTGCAGGTCGCCAGGTCGGCGCTTTCAAGCGTGCGCTTGCCGTTGGTCAGGGCGGTGACGGGGCCGACGGCCTTCACCAGTTCCTTGCAACCCGCGACGGTGACGGTGCGGGCCTGGTTCGAGGCGGCCACGCAGGTGGAGCCTTCGCAAACAAAGAGCGCGCCGGCGGCGACGACCTTCGTCTTGGCGGCCACGGGGGCGGCCAGCGAAGCAGAAACCTTGCCGTCGGCGAAAGCCGCACCGGCGAAGGACAGGGAGAGAACGGCGGCAGCCGTCAGCATACGGAGTTTCATGGGTTCGCCCTCCGGCGTAAATCGGGGTGGTGATCGATGATCAAGCTTGGATCGTTACTGGCCCGATCCGCCCCGCTAAGGTGACGCTGGTATCCCCACCAACGCCGCGAGACGAACTAAGCATTGCTTAGATATCAACGATAACAAACGCCACGCAAGCGGAATCTGCACAGTGCTTAGATTTTTTTGAGAATCGCTCTCAGCGCTCGAGAAGCTCGTCCAGGCGGCGCTTGGCCTCGTCGTGCACCTCGTCCCTGTCCTTGACCAGGGCCATGGACCGGATGCCGTTCCGCCGGTCTCCGTCCTGCGGCAGGAACCAGAAGACATCTGTCGACTGGCGCTGGGTGAGCGACCAGAGCACGGCTGCCAGAATCGTCCCCGCGCCGGCGGCCGCCATGACCGGCCAGATGCCATTTGGATCTGTACCCGTGATCATTTCCAGCCGTTCGGCCAGAACCTCGCGGTTCGGCGACTTGGCCGCCAACCGGTGCACGAAGGTCAGCACGACGTGCGTCGCCCCCGCCACGGAGAGGGAGACGGCGATGGCGAACATCCTGGGCTGCAGGAACAGCCCGATGCCGGCCCCTAGAATCGCTGCGGCGATGATCAGGATCATGGCGGGCATTATCGAGCGTCATGGTGAATGAAGTGCTGACGCAACGGCGCCCTGGGGTTCGATTTCCAAAGCCTTCGGCTTCCGTCGGGTCACGGTTGCCGTGCGCGTAAGGCGGCGCATACTGGACCGCAAAACCAAACAGAAACGACGGGAGCGCCCCATGGATTTCGCCCTAGACCCCAAGCTTGTCGCCTACCTCGCCGAGCTGGACGAGTTCATCGAGACCACGATCAACCCGTTGCAGGCGCAGGACGACAACGACCGGTTCTTCGATCACCGGCGCGAGCACGCCCGCACCGACTGGGACAACGACGGCCTGCCGCGTCCTGAATGGGAAGAATTGCTCACCAAGGCCCGCAAGCTCGCCGACGACGCCGGCCACTATCGCTTCGCCTGGCCGAAAGAGATGGGGGGCAAGGAAGGCTCGCAGCTGTGGATGGCCGTGATCCGCGAACACCTGGCGGCCAAGGGCCTGGGGCTGTTCAACGACCTGCAGAACGAACACTCGATCGTCGGCAACAATCCCTTCGTGCTGATGTTCAAGGAATTCGCCACGCCGGAGCAGGTGGCCCGCGACGGCGACAAACTGCTGCACGGGACCATGCGCGCGGCGTTCGGCCTCACGGAGCCCAATCACGGCAGCGACGCCACCTTCATGGAGACCACGGGGGTTCCCGAGGTGAAGGACGGCAAGCCCGGCTGGCGCATCAAGGGCGAGAAGATGTGGACCACGGGCATGCACGTGGTCACCCACGTCATGGTCTTCGCCCGGACCAGCGGCAAGGACGGAGACGCCCTCGGCATCACCTGCTTCCTGGTGCCCCGCGAGCACATCAAGATCGAGGAGTGGATGTGGACCTTCAACATGCCCACCGATCACCCGCGCATCTCGTTTGACTGCTGGATCCCGGAGGACAGCTACTGGGGTCAGGTCGACCGGGGCCTCGGTCTGGGCCAGTCGTTCGTGCACCAGAACCGCATCCGCCAGGCGGCGTCGTCGCTCGGCGCGGCGGTCTACTGCATCAACGAGAGCGTCAAGTATGCCCGCATGCGCAAGCCGTTCGGCAAGGCGCTGAGCGACAACCAGGCGATCCAGTTCCCGCTCGTCGAGCTGCACGCCCAGTGCGAGATGCTGCGCCTCCTGATCCGCCAGACCGCCTGGCAGATGGACACGATGGACCACAAGACCATCGAGCGGGAGATCTCCGACAAGGTCTCGATCTGCAACTACTGGGGCAACCGCCTCTGCTGCGAGGCAGCCGACCGGGCCATGCAGGTGCACGGCGGCATGGGCTACAGCCGGCACAAGGCGTTCGAGCACATCTATCGCCACCACCGCCGCTATCGCATCACAGAGGGCTCGGAAGAGATCCAGCAGCGCAAGGTCGCGGCCTTCCTGTTCGGCTACCTCGGGCCGAAGCGTCAGGAGTTCAAGGCGCTGGAAGAAGAGTGGGCGGCCGGTCGCGCCGCCGGCAAGAACGACCGCGAACTGGGTATGTAAGAGAGGAAATCGGCATGGCGCATATCGAAGGCGGCTGCCTCTGTGGCCAGGTTCACTACAGCGGCGATGCAGAACCGGCCTTCCAGGCCGTCTGCCACTGCAAGAACTGCCAGCGCCAGGCCGGCACGGCCTTTTCGGTGATCGTCGGCGTCCCCAAGGGGGCGCTGACGGTCACCGGGACGCTCAAGACCTTTCATGACAAGGGCGACAGCGGCGGGACGGTCGACCGGCTGTTCTGCCCCGACTGCGGTTCGCCGGTATTCTCTGAAGCGCCGGCCAACCCGGCGCTGGTGTTCATCAAGGCCGGGACGCTCGACGACCCGAGCTGGGTGACGCCTCAGATTCACATTTGGACCGAGAGCGCGATGGCCTGCACGGCGATCCCGGAAGGAATTCCGACGTTCGGAAAAAATCCCGGCTAGCGGGGTTCTCCCACGCGCCGCCGATATCCCCTATATAAAGACCTCGGGCCGCGCTCGCGGCTGTATCGAGGGGTCATCCATGATCGCCATCCGCCGTCTTGTCCGCTTCATTCCCGTGCTCGCGATCGCCGCGAGCCTTGCCGGTTGCGGCATCAACACCATTCCCACCCGCGACGAGCAGGTGAAGGCCGCTTGGGGCGACGTCCAGAACCAGTACCAGCGCCGCGCCGACCTGATCCCGAACCTGGTCTCGACCGTGAAGGGCTACGCCGCCCAGGAAAAGGACGTGCTGACCGCCGTCACCGAGGCCCGCGCCAGCGCCACCCAGGTGCGCGTCGACGCCTCGACCATCACCAACCCCGCCCAGTTCCAGCAATACGCGGCGGCGCAGGACAAGCTGAGCGGCGTGCTCGGCCGCCTGATGATGATCCAGGAGAACTATCCCGAGCTGAAGTCGAACCAGAACTTCCTGGCCCTTCAGAGCCAGCTGGAAGGCACCGAGAACCGCATCGCCGTCTCGCGCCGCGACTACAACGAGGCCGTCCGGCTCTACAATACGAGCCTGCGGACCTTCCCGACGGTGATCTGGGCCAAGACGCTTTACGGCGCGCAGAAGCCCGCGTTGCCCTTCGAGGCCGCCGCCACGGCGCAGACCGCACCGACCGTCAGCTTCGAGCCGACGCCGCCGGTGGCCGCTCCGGCCCCGACGACCGCGCCAGCGACGAAGTAACTTGACCGCCACCACCAAGGTCCTTCCCCCGCGATCAACGATCGCGTGGGGAAGGATGTGGGCGTCCCTGATGGCGCTCACCATCCTGCTGATCGCCTTGCCGGCGCTCGCCGCGCCGACCTTCCCGAAGCTCACGGGCCGGGTCGTTGATGACGCGGGCATCCTGTCGCCGGCCGTCGAAGCCTCCCTGACCGAAAAGCTGTCCGGACTGGAGACCTCGTCTGGCCACCAGCTGGTCGTGGTCACCCTGCCGACACTGCAGGGCTACGAGATCGAGGACTACGGCTACCAGCTGGGCCGGGCCTGGGCGATCGGCGACAAGAAGGTCAACGACGGCGCCCTGCTGATCGTCGCTCCCAATGAACGCAAGGTACGCATCGAAGTCGGCTACGGTCTCGAGGGCGTCCTGACCGACGCCCTGTCCAGCGTGATCATCCAGAGCGCCATCCTGCCGAGGTTCAAGGCCGGCGATATGGAAGGCGGCGTCGTCGCCGGGACCGACGCGCTGGTTCAGCAGCTCAGCCTTCCGGACGATCAGGCAAAGGCCAACGCGACGGCGGCGGCCGCCAAGGCGCGCGAGCACAAGAGCGGTCCGCCGCTTCCCTTCATCATCTTCTTCATCGTCTTCTGGGTGATCATCGCCAGCCTGCGCGGCCGGCGGCGTGGCGGCCTGGGATCGGCCCTGCCCTGGATCATCCTGGGCTCGATGGGCGGCGGCGGACGTGACAGCGGCGGCTGGGGCGGCGGCGGCGGCGGTGGATTCTCCGGCGGCGGCGGCTCGTTCGGCGGCGGCGGCTCCTCGGGAGGCTGGTGACATGGCGATGACCGAAACCGATCACGATCGGATCGCCGCGGCGGTCGCGGCAGCCGAGCTCAAGACGGCCGGCGAAATCTACTGCGTGCTCGCGCCGGCGGTGTCGGACTACCGGGAAACACCTCTGGCCTGGGCCACAGCGGCGGCGCTGATCCTTCCGGCCGGCGCCCTGCTGCTCGGGTTCCAGCCCCAGACCCTGACCGCCCTGTTCGGCGGCTGGACGGTGGGCCACGCCGCGGCGACCGACTCGACCATCCTGGCGGCCCTGACCATCTATGTGGCCCTGCAGGCGGCGGTCTTCATCGTCGCGGCGCTGTTCGTGGCTATTCCGCCGGTCCGCCGAGCCCTGACCCCCGCCAGCCTCAAGGCCGAGCGGGTGCATCGGGCGGCCATGGAGCAGTTCCTCAGCCACGGCCTGCATGCGACCCGCGACCGGACCGGCGTCCTGCTGTTCGCCTCGCTCGCCGAGCGGCGCGCCGAGGTCGTGGCCGACGAGGGCATCTTCAAGGTCACCGACCCGGTGGTCTGGGACGAGGTCGTCGCCCTGCTGATCGCCGGCCTGAAGAAGCGCAAGACGGCCGACGGCTTCGTCGCCGC
>CAZISF010000191.1:0-5128 GCA_964541915.1 uncultured Caulobacter sp. | reverse complement strand
ATCCGGTGGCCGCCGGTAGGCAGCCCTCTTAGGGCTTGGCCGGCAGAAGCCTCCGACGGGCGGGGGGCGGCGAAGCCCTCCCCGGACCGTGAGCGTAACCCCCGCTCACCTGTCGCCCCTTCGGCCAGAGGCCGTTCCGGTCTGATCTCGCCACCCGGCTCCAACGCCGGCGATGAGGGACCTGAACGACTGACGCCGTCGAAGCTTCCCGCTCGAACTCCACCCCGCCGCCGCATCGGATCGCCTGGCCGGGGCGCCCTCCCCGTGCGGCGGGATGGGGTGAGTATGGGGGCGGGCCGGAGGGGTGAGGGACAGATTGTTTTGCGCTGTGGCGTAGCGGCGATGGAGGTGAGGGATTTCAGGGGGTTGGGCGCGGGGATCGGCGGGGAACGCACGGAGCAAGCCCTTCCCCCTCAATGGGGGAAGGGTTGGGTTGGGGGTGTAAACCGGGCGTTTGTCGATCACTCTTGATGGGCGCCGCGCCGCGAAGCGCTCTCCCCGCGGACCGGGCGGAGCCCCCCCCAACCCCCCCCCAAACCCCCCACCGGGGGGGGGGGGGGGCCGGGGGAAAAACCCCCGCCCCCCCGCCCCCCATCGCGGGGGAAGGGAGTCGCGCTTCGATCTCACGCGGGCCAGCCTGCCGACCGGCCCAGGTCATTCCACCGCGGCCTACTTCTTCGGGGGCTTCACCGCGGAACCGCCGGTCGGCGGTTTGCCGTGCTGGCTGGTCGAGGGCTGATAGCCGCCCTGGACCCGGCCGGGCACATAGCCGCGTTGCTCGGGGCGACCCACCGGCGGCGCGGGCCGGGATGTCGTATTCTCGCTCATGTCGCCTCCGCGAAGATCTCGACGTGCCGGATGTCCTTACCACAGAGCAGAATGCTCCGCGCGGGCGACAGTTCGCTCCAGGCGCCGCGATTGTCGATCTCCCAGACCCGCTCGACGAGCAGGTCGCGTTCCTCGCGGCTCGACGACGCGAACGATGCGCTGCCGAGCAGGCCCGCGATCTGCGAGTCGTTGTCGAGGGTGACGAGAACGAAGGTGCCCTGCCGCATTCGACTGAACGCGAAGTCCCACGCTGTCGGGACAGGATGGACCAGATCGAGCCCGAACCGCGCCGCCAGCCGGCGCAGCCACTGCCCGTTGATCTCATAGGCCAACAGGACGCCCAGCAGCGTTGGCGCGATGACATACTGGAGGAGTGTCCAGAGCGTGAGCGGCAGGATCATCCCGCCGGGCCAGTGAAAGATCGGCCAGGCGACCGCATAGTAGATTGAAGAGAGCGCCGCGTAGTGCAGCAGCCGATCCTTCAGATCCGGCTTCGGCCCGACCTGAACAGAAGCCCGGATCGTCAGCATGATCAGGCCCGGCGCGAGGATGCTCGCGAGGGTCTTCAGCTTGTCCGGGTCGAGGACGGCGTCCATTGCGCTACTTTAGCGCGCATGTTACGATTTGCCACCCTTGATCGCGACAAGTTCTAACGCTCCTAATCTCACGCGGGCCAGCCTGCCGACCGGCCCAGGTCAGTCAAGGCTGGCGCTTCGCGCCACCGCGCGCGGCGGGCCGCAGGCCCGGCCTTGAGTGACCTGGGCCGGTCGGCGATCATCTTGGCATGAGATCGAAGGGGTTGTTGGGCGATCCGCGAGGTTCAGCCTAGTAGTCGCATCTTCGCAGCGTCCAAGCCGTCTCGGATCTGCATGATGGGTGTGTCCGCTTCAGCAACCAGCCCCGTAGCTTCCAAGGCCACTTTGGCTTGAGCAAAGGATGCTGCCAACGATTGGTCGCTCGCTATCCCTGCGTAGAACTTCGTCGAAAATGTCGTCGCCGCCTCATCCGAGATGGAGTCGGACATCGCGATGACCGCCAACGCCCCAGCTTCAATGAGAGCGTCGGATGCGCCATGGCTGTGACAGGCGTTGAGTACGACAACCTTGGGCGGCGTATCAGTCGCACCGATGACCTTAGCGAAGATCTCAAAGGAAAGTCCGCTGCCGACTGAATTGGAGACTCTTCCGTCATCCATCCACAGGGCGCCGTTCCCTCCATGTCCGGAAAAATGGACAATCGCGGGTCGGTGGTCATTCAATCCTTGCTGAAGGCTGTCAGTGTCGACTGCTGGAGATTGGATGATGTTGATCTTGTCTCTAAAATTTGAACGTCGCACATGCTCAAGCACCTTCTTCGCCTCTGCATCCAATCTCAGTGGATGCTGGCCCGCTGGAGTAGCCATCGCGAAGAGAACATTTATGGCTCTTCGTGGGGAGCGGGGGGCGGCCTTCTTAATCTTGGCCCGATTGCCGGAGCCCACCTGAACAGGGTGAAGCGATTGCGGAGATTGCCGAATCTGCGCCTTCGGCTTCGACGCTTGGCGCAAAATTTGATCTCGGTGGGCAAGGCCGAAAGACGTTTTTGTATAGGCCGTCTCTAACGCGCCACCGCCTCTTGGGACTGCCTTTCCCTGCATCACCACATGGCGCTGAGCCAGATGCAGTCCATGCGTCAGGACCGTCTTATTGTCCAAACCGAGTTTGGCGGCGATTTCGGAGACCGTTTTTGTCTTTTTCTTCCCCCGATAAATTTCACACCAAACTCTAGTACGGACTTCGGAAGTCCCAAGGGCAGCAACGTACGAATCGAGCGTTTCCGCTCGATTGCCCTGAGCATCATTCACCGTTATCGGCATTCCTCTTGCCTTTGCCTATCTTCAATGCGCCCTTGGGGAACATACGGCTCACAGTTGTCTGATTTACGCCCAACGCCAATGCCACTTGATTCTGAGTGTAACCTTTATCGAACAGCGTCATAATCATCAATTTCTTGAGAGAGTTTAGTTCATTTAAAATAGATTCCTCTGTCGCTTGTTTCATTGGGCATCCCCGATTGACTGAGTTGTCACGGCTAACGCCTTTCGGCCAGGTGTCTTGACGAGCCCCTTTGGAAGCATCCGACTCATAGTTGCCTCGCTGATTTCCAACATCGAAGCAATCTGTCGTTGTTGAAAGCCTTGACCAAGAAGTTGTAGAATCAACAACTTCTTTACGGCCGTCATTTCTCCAATAAGGGCCTTAGAATCCTTTTCATTCATCAGATTTTTCTCGCTTGGATAGGCTGGTCAGCGTGCCCTTCGGGAACATCCGGCTGATAGCGCTTCGATCTATATCGAGAGCCCCAGCAACTTGGGTTTGAGTTAAACCACTTCGTAGCAAACCAAGAACCAAGAGCTTCCGAATTGAAATAAGCTCCTTGATCGCTGGATCTATGTCTTTAGCCACCTATTTCTTTTCCTTAACAACTTTGGCTTCAGACGTCTTTTTCGCTTGGAATATCGTCACACTAACCTGATTAGCGCTAATGTTGAGTATCTCGCCGATGAGCTTCGGTGCCATGCCAGCTTTGCTTAGGAACAGGACCTTCTCCTTCTGCGCCTCAAGCCTAGACACCAAGCTGAGCGCCTGAAGGCGAATGAGAACGTCTAGCTTCTCACCTAGACCTGATAAATCTGCGTCAGCCATTGCCTCTTCCCTTCTTTTCCGCAGCCGATGCCGGAAGGGGGTATACATGAACCGGCTTTTGATCGGCCCCTTCGCCGACTTTCACTACAATGCCCAAATCGACCCAGCGGCTGATGGTCTTGCTCAGATTGCTGGAGTCCATACCGGACTTCGCCGCAATTTGAGCCTGGCTGTGTTGGCCGTCACAGAGGTTGTAGGCTGCGATTTGCTTGGTGCTATCCGACCGCGGAGCAACCATCTCGGCCAACTGGCCGACGGGAAAGGTCTGCCTGGCAACGGTAGCCAAGATCGCTTTTAGATACACTTCATCCGTCGTCATCGTGGTCCCCATTTGTTCCACGTGCCGATATCGATCCTCACCCTTGCAGTTTCAAGGTCTGAAAATCCGAAATCTGTGTGCAGGCTTAATGGTGACTGTCGTTAAGTTATAATTTGAGAACTATATCAATGACTTATAATGGAAAAAATAGGCATTTCTGTTACCAATTCACACAACCGACCGCATTGAGGACGCGCATCTCCCCGCCCACCCCCTACTCCACCTTCACCTCAATCTCCCCGCCCAGATCCCGGAACTTCCGCGACATCGCCGCCATGCCCTCGGCCGCCTCGTTGGGCGCCATACCCGCGGCGAACTCGCGCACCTCCTGGGTGATCTTCATGCTGCAGAACTTCGGGCCGCACATGGAGCAGAAGTGCGCCGTCTTGTGCGCTTCCTTCGGCAGGGTGGCGTCGTGGAATTTCTGCGCCGTTTCCGGGTCGAGGCCGAGGTTGAACTGGTCTTCCCAGCGGAACTCGTAGCGGGCGCGGGAGACGGCGTCGTCGCGCAGGTGGGCGGCCGGGTGGCCCTTGGCGAGGTCGGCGGCGTGGGCGGCCAGCTTGTAGGTGATGACCCCGGTCTTGACGTCGTCGCGGTCGGGCAGGCCCAGGTGCTCCTTGGGCGTGACGTAGCAGAGCATGGCCGTGCCGAACCAGCCGATCATGGCCGCGCCGATGGCGCTGGTGATGTGGTCGTAGCCGGGGGCGATGTCGGTGGTCAGCGGGCCGAGGGTGTAGAACGGCGCCTCGTGGCAGTGCTTGAGCTGCTCATCCATGTTGGCCTTGATCTTGTGCATGGCCACGTGGCCGGGGCCCTCGATCATCACCTGGCAGCCGTGGTTCCAGGCGACCTTGGTCAGCTCGCCAAGCGTGCGCAGCTCGGCGAACTGGGCCTCGTCGTTGGCGTCGCGCGTGCTGCCCGGGCGCAGGCCGTCGCCGAGGCTGAACGACACGTCATAGGCCCGCATGATGTCGCAGATGTCCTCGAAGTGGTCGTAGAGGAAGCTCTCCTTGTGGTGGGCCAGGCACCACTTGGCCATGATCGAGCCGCCGCGGGAGACGATGCCGGTGACGCGTTTGGCCGTCAGCGGGATGAACGGCAGGCGCACGCCCGCGTGGATGGTGAAGTAGTCGACGCCCTGCTCGGCCTGTTCGATCAGGGTGTCGCGGAAGACTTCCCAGTTGAGGTCCTCGGCCACGCCGCCGACCTTCTCCAGCGCCTGGTAGATCGGCACCGTGCCGATGGGCACCGGGCTGTTGCGCAGGATCCAGTCGCGGATGTTGTGGATGTTGCGGCC
>CAZISF010000190.1:0-5161 GCA_964541915.1 uncultured Caulobacter sp. | reverse complement strand
GTGAAGCCCGGCAAGGGCGGCGCCTTCGCCCAGGTCGAGATGAAGAACCTGATCGACGGCCGCAAGCTCAACGAACGCTTCCGCTCGGACGACAAGGTCGAGCGCGTTACCCTCGACCAGCGCGACAACACCTTCCTCTACGCCGAGGGCGAGATGCTGGTGTTCATGGACGCCGAGAATTACGAGCAGATCAGCCTGCACGAGGACTTCGTCGGCGAGGACCAGGTCCGCTTTCTGCAGGACGGCATGAAGGTGAAGGTCGAGTTCCACGAGGAACGTCCGATCAGCATCTCGCTGCCCGAACACGTCGTTCTGACCATCGTCGAGGCCGACGCCACGACCAATGGCCAGACCGCTTCCTCTTCCTACAAGCCCGCCAAGGCCGACAACGGCATGCGCATTCTGATCCCGCCCTACATGGAAGCGGGCGAGCGCGTGCTGGTCTCGACCGAAACCGGCGAATACCTGCGCAGGGCCGACTGACGTGTCCACAGCTTCCGCACTTCTGACCGTGATGATCGACGCCGCCCGCAAGGCGGCCAAGGGTCTGGCTCGCGACTTCGGCGAACTGGGCGAGCTCCAGGTGTCCAAGAAGGGGGCCGGGGACTTCGTCACCGCCGCCGACATCAAGGCCGAACAGGCGCTGTTCGAGGCCCTGACCAAGGCGCGTCCGGGCTACAGCTTCCTCGGTGAAGAGCGGGGCCTGATCGAAGGCACCGACAAGACCCACCGCTGGATCGTCGACCCGCTCGACGGCACGACCAACTTCATGCACGCCATCCCGCATTTCGCGGTCAACATCGCGCTCGAGCGCGAGGGCCAGATCGTCGCGGCGGTGACCTACAACCCGATCACCCACGACACCTTCTGGGCGGAAAAGGGCAAGGGCGCCTGGCTCGGCAACGAGAAGCGACTGCGCGTGGCGGCCCGCACCCGGCTCGATGAGAGCCTGCTGGGCACCGGCGTCCCCTTCATCGGCCGCCCGGGCCACGGCCAGTTCCTCAAGGAGCTGCACCAGATCAGCCAGCGCGTCTCGGGTGTGCGTCGCTTCGGCGCCGCGGCTCTCGACCTCGCCTGGGTGGCCGCCGGCCGCCTGGACGGCTTCTGGGAACGCAACCTCAGCCCCTGGGACGTGGCGGCGGGCCTGCTGCTGGTCACCGAAGCCGGCGGCAAGGTCACCGATCTCGATGGCGCCGATTACAGCGTCGAGCGCGGCGACATCCTCGCGGCGAACCTGGAACTGCACCCGCAGATTCTCGAGAAGCTGCAGGTCGCGCAGTAGCCAGCGGGGACAGGGCCCCTCCGGACCCTAGTCGAAGATATCGAACAGGTCGAAGCCGCGCTTCCTGCGGCGGCGGTAGTCGTCATCGTGGTCGTGGTCCCGCCGGTAGTGCGGGTTCGTGTGGCGTTCGGGGCCGCGCCAGGTCGGATCCGGCCCGCGCGGGGCCGCCGGCCTGCTGGGCGGAGCCTCGGCGCGGCCGGCCTCCATCAGCTTCTCCAGTTCGCCGCGATCCAGCCAGACGCCCCGGCAGGTGGGGCAGAAGTCGAACTCCACGCCCGACCGGCTGACCGATTGCATGGCGGCGTTGTCGTTTGGGCAGACGAGCAGGGGCATTACGATTCTCCGTCATTTGAGGGGAGGGGTTGGGCGCCACGCGTGCGCCAGAGCGAGTAGAGGACGCCGCTCGCCAGGATCGCGAAGGTGATGGCGAGCGACCATTCGGCCGGGAATTTGCCGAGGCCGAGCAGGTCGGCGACGAAGATCTTCGAGCCGATGAACACCAGCAGCACGGCCAGGGCCTGCTTGAGCCAGGCGAACCGGTGCAGCACCGCGGCCAGGGCGAAATACAGCGCCCTCAGGCCGAGGATGGCGAAGATGTTCGAGGTGTAGACGATGTAGGGATCAGTGGTGATGGCGAAGATCGCCGGCACCGAATCGACCGCGAAAACGACGTCCGCCATCTCGATCATCACCAGCGCCAGAAACAGCGGCGTGATCCACAGCACCGGCCTGCCGCCCGCCTTGACCGGCTGCCGGACAAAGAACCGTTCACCGACCAGCTGGTCGGTCACGCGGAACCGCCGGCGCATCCACAGCAGCAGCGGGTTCGTGGCGAGGTCCTTTTCCTTGCCGCCCGGCCAGAGCATGCGCACGCCGGTCACGATCAGGAAGGCAGCGAACACATAGAGCAGCCAGGCGAACTCGCTGACCAGGGTCGCGCCCACGCCGATCATGATCGCGCGCAGCACGATGACGCCTAGGATGCCCCAGAACAGCACCCGGTGTTGCAGGTCGCGGGGAATGGCGAAGAAGCTGAAAATCAGGGCGATGACGAACACATTGTCCATCGCCAGGCTCTTCTCGACGACAAAGCCGGTGATGTATTCGACGCCCGCCCGGGCCCCGAGTTGGGACCAGACAAAGGCGCCGAAGGCCAGGCCGACGGCGATGTAGCCGGCCGAGAGGGCCAGGCTTTCGCGGACGCCGATGGCCCGGCTGCCGCGGTGCAGGACGCCGAGGTCGAGGGCCAGCAGCAGCCCGACGACGGCGACGAACGCCAGCCACATCCACAGCGGCTGACCCAGTAGGATGAAAAACAGACTCTCCAGCTTACCCTCCTGTTGTCTGGAGGGTGGCGCGGCGCCGTGTCGTAGGATTCCTGTCCGGACCCGGCATCGAGCTCACCCGATGCGGTCCGACATCACGCGCTTTCGCTGCGTCAGAGGGGCCCGGCCCGCGACGGGGAGATAGGGGCAGGTCCATCGGCCGGCAAGGGGCGCCCGCGCCGAAATGAAAGCTGTCCGCAGCGTCTTGACGAACCCGTCATGGGGCGCGGCTAATCCCGCCCCATGACCCTCACCCGACGCTCCCTCGCCGCCGCGAGTCTTGCCATGGCCGCCAGCCCAGCCCTCGCCGGTTCACACAGGCCGCGCCCCATTGTCATCGGCCATCGCGGCGCCAGCGGCGAGCGGCCCGAGCACACGCCAATGTCCTACCGTCTGGCGATCGCCGAGGGCGCGGACTTCATCGAGCCGGATCTGTGCATCACGAAGGACGGCCATCTGGTCGCCCGGCATGAGAACGAGATCGGCGGCACGACGGATGTCGGCGCACGGGCCGAGTTCGCCGCCCGCAAGACGACCAGGGTGATCGACGGCCAGTCGATCACCGGCTGGTTCACCGAGGATTTCACGCTCGCCGAGATCAAGACGCTGCGGGCCCGCGAGCGGCTGGCGCAACTCCGGCCCGCCAACACAGCCTTCGACGGACAGGAAGCGATCCCGACCTTCGCCGAGGTCGTGGCCATCGCGAAGGCGGCCGGGGTCGGCGTCTATCCGGAGATGAAACACCCGCGCCACTTCGCCTCGGTCGGCCTGCCGTTCGAGCAGCGGATGGCGGACGCCCTCAAGGCCGAGGGGCTGAATTCGAAGAGCGCGAAGGTCTTCGTCCAGTGCTTCGAGGTCGGGCCGCTGAAGACCATCCGCGCCCTGACGAAGGCGCCGCTGGTCCAGCTGATCGATTCGGAGGGTTCTCCTGCCGACGTTCCGGACCTGAAGTACGCCGAGATGGTCTCGGCCGCCGGCCTGAAGGCCATCGCCGCCTATGCCGACGGCGTGGGGCCGGACAAGTCTATGATCGTGCCGACCGACGACCAGATCCTGCTGCCGCCGACGGCTCTAGTCGCCAATGCGCACAAGGTCGGGCTGAAGGTTCATCCCTGGACGGTGCGGGCGGAGAACTACTTCCTCCCTGCGGCCCTCCAGAGAGGCGCGCAGGGGCCTGAACGGCCCCGTCTGCACGGCGACGTTGGCGCGATGTTCAAGGCGCTGTACGAGGCCGGCGTGGACGGCCTGTTCAGCGATTTCCCCGGTCTGGCTGTCGAGGCGCGAAAGGCCTTTCTCGCATGATCCGTTTTCCGCTCGCCGCGCTTGCCGCCTGCCTGGTTCTCGCCGCCACGCCCGCGCTCGCCGCGCAGAACCTCGATCAGCTGGCCGAGCAGTATGTGAAGCTCAGCCTGGAGATCGGCGAGCACGAGGACGGCTATATCGACGCCTACTACGGGCCGCCCGAATGGGCCGTGGCGGCGAAGGCGAGCAAGCGCGATCTGCCGGCGCTCGCGAAGGCGGTTGATGAGCTCAGTTTCGCCCTGGGCTTTGCCTCGTCGAAGGGATCGACGGACCTGACGGACGAGGATCGCCGCCGCGTGGCCTTCCTGCAGGCCCAGCTCACCGCCGCGCGCACCCGCCTGCGCATGATGCAGGGGGAGAAGCTGAGCTTCGAGGACGAGGCGGAGGGCCTGTTCGGGGTGCGACCCGTGCTCAAGCCTCTGTCGGCCTATGATCCGGCGCTGAAACAGATCGAAGCGCTGGTCCCCGGCGACGGGCCGCTGTGGCAGCGGGTCGACGCGTTCAACGACCGCTTCATCATCCCGGCCGACAGGCTGAAGCCCGTCATGGACGCGGCGATCGCCGAGTGCCGTCGGCGGACCATGGCCCATATCGCCCTACCGACGACGGAGCAGTTCACGCTGGAGTTCGTCACCGGCAAGTCCTGGTCAGGCTACAACTGGTACAAGGGCAATGCGACCAGTCTGATCCAGGTGAACACCGACCTGCCGGTGCGCCTGAGTCGCGCGGTCGATCTGGGCTGCCACGAGGGGTACCCGGGGCACCATGTGCTGAACATGCTGCTCGAGGACCGGCTGAGCAAAGGCAAGGGCTGGGTCGAGTTCACCGTCTATCCGCTGTTTTCACCGGAATCGCTGATCGCCGAAGGCAGCGCCAACTACGGCATCGAGCTGGCCTTCCCGGGCGACGAGAAGCGGGCCTTCGAGGTCGGAACCCTGTATCCGCTCGCCGGCCTCGATCCGAAGGATGCGGCGCGCTACGACGCCATGCTCGAAGCCCAGAAGGCCCTGGCCGGCGCCCGCTTCACGATCGCCAGCGACTACCTGTCCGGCAGGATCACGAAGGACCAGGCGATCGAACTGACCCAACGCTACGGCCTGGTCTCGGCCAAGCGGGCCGCCCAGACGGTGGCCTTCGCCGAACAGTACCGCAGCTATGTGATCAACTACGGCCTCGGCATGGACATGGTCCGCGCCTTCGTCGAACGCGCCGGTCCGGATCAGGATCGACGCTGGAAGGCGATGCAGTGGGT
>CAZISF010000189.1:0-5286 GCA_964541915.1 uncultured Caulobacter sp. | reverse complement strand
CTCTCCCTTCGCCGGCATGACCCGGATCAGGTTCGGCGGGTCACGGCGATAGCCGAATCTCAGCCGCTCAGGTGCGGCTCCCCGGAGAACGCGCGGAGAGTAGGCCCGGCTCGGTTTGGGGGCAAGGTGGATGGGGACAAGTACCGCAGGTACATGTCCCCCAATCGAGCGCGCGGGTTTAGGGGACACGTACCTTCGGTACATGTCCCCGTCCCTAGATGCTCACCTGCGTGCCCATCTCGACCACGCGGCCGGGGGGCAGGTGGTAGAAGTCGGTCGGGGTGGTGGCGTTCTTCGACAGGGCGATGAACAGGCGGTCCTGCCAGTTCGGCATGCCCGACTTCGCCGAGGCGACCACCGTGCGGCGGCCGAGGAAGAAGCTGGTCGACATCAGGTCGATCTTCAGGCCCTCGGCGCGGCAGGCGGTCAGGGCGGCCGGCACGTTCGGCGTCTCCATGTAGCCCCAGGCGACCGTGACCATCCAGAAATCGCCGTCGAGCCGGCGGGTGATCACGCGATCGGCCTCGGCGACGGTCGGGGTGTCAGTGGTGCGGACGGTCAGGAAGACGTTGACCTCGTGCAGCACGCGGTTGTGCTTGAGGTTGTGCATCAGGGCCGAGGGGGCGTGGTCGGGGTCGGCCGTGAGGAAGATGGCCGTGCCGGCGACGCGGCGGGGCGGGCGGCCGGTCAGCATGGCCAGCACGTCGGCCAGCGGGGCGCTGTCGCGGGCGGCCTTGGCGTTGAGCAGGCCGCTGCCCCTGGCCCAGGTGGCCATGACGAGGAACAGGGCCCCGCCGAGCATCAGCGGCACGAAGCCGCCGTGGAGGATCTTCAGCGCGTTGGCGCCGAGGAAGATCAGGTCGACCGTGATCATCGGCGCGATCAGGAGGGCGGCCTTCCACAGCGGCCATTTCCACTTGTGGCGCACGACGAGGAAGGCCAGCGAGGTGGTGATGACCATGGTGCCGGTGACCGCCAGGCCGTAGGCGTGGGCCAGGCCGCTGGAGGTCTTGAAGATGGCGATCAGCAGCACGACCCCGACCAGCAGCAGGCCGTTGATCTGCGGCATGTAGATCTGGCCGGCCTCGTGCCGCGAGGTCTGGCGCACGACCATGCGCGGCAGCAGGCCCAGCTGGATGGCCTGGCGGCTGATCGAGAAGGCGCCGGTGATCACCGCCTGGCTGGCGATGACGGTGGCGGCCATGGCCAGGATGACCACCGGCGCGCGCAGCACTTCGGGAGCCATGAGGAAGAACCAGTCGGCGTTCTCGACCTTGTTCCCGCCGGCCCCGGCGATGGCCTGCAGGGCCATGGCGCCCTGGCCGAGGTAGTTGAGGATCAGGCAGGGGAACACCAGCCAGAGCCAGGCGAAGGCGATCGGCCGGCGGCCGAAGTGGCCCATGTCGGCATAGAGGGCTTCCGCGCCCGTGACGGTCAGGAACACCGAGCCCAGCACGAACAGGCCGACGGTCCCGTGGGTGGCGAGGAAGGCGGCCGCGTAGGTCGGGCTGAGCGCCAGCAGGATCGACGGTTGCCCGACCAGATGGGTGACGCCCAGCACCGCCAGCAGGCCGAACCAGACGAGGCAGATGGGCCCGAACCACTGGCCGACCCCGCCCGTGCCGCGCGACTGCACCGCGAACAGGACGCCGAGGATGATCAGGCTGATGATCATCAGGGCCTGGGGCGTGACCGCGGTCTCGAGGCCCGGCACCGTGCGCAGGCCCTCGACCGCGGACAGCACCGAGATGGCCGGGGTGATGATGGCGTCGCCGTAGA
The DNA here is from genome assembly GCA_964541915.1 of uncultured Caulobacter sp. Taxonomy (GTDB): domain Bacteria; phylum Pseudomonadota; class Alphaproteobacteria; order Caulobacterales; family Caulobacteraceae; genus Caulobacter. The sequence goes on along the minus strand of CAZISF010000189.1, from coordinate 3,507 downwards.
ACAGCGCCGCGCCCATGACGCCCAGCGCGAAGATCAGCATCGTGCGGCCGCCGGTGGCGCGCTCGGCCAGCGCCATCAGCGACAGCACCCCGCCCTCGCCCCGGTTGTCGAGCCGCATGAGGAAGAAGACGTACTTGACCGTGACGACGAGGATCAGCGCCCACAGGGCCAGCGAGGTCACGCCCATGACGCCGGCCAGCACCACGCCGTTGGGCGAAGCCTGTCCGAGGGCTTCGCGGAAGGCGTAGAGCGGGCTGGTGCCGATGTCGCCGTAGACGATGCCGATCGAGCCCAGCACCAGCGGCCAGAACCGCCCCGCGCCGTGCGCCCCGGTCTGCGCCGATGTCGCGTCCTTGCTCATGCTCTCTCCGCCCCTGACCCGGGAGCCGCCGGGCGATCGCTGGCGCGCGGCGTAGGCCCGGTGGCGTGGCCTGACAAGCGCTTTGTGCGGCGCTTGCCGGGGGAAGCCGCGAGCTGCCGTTCACCGACCGCGCCGCAACCTGTGACCGTCGCGCGATTGACTGTGATCGGGCGGGTTCGCACTGTCATCGCCGGGGGAGGCTCCATGGACGGGACCTTGCTGGTCATTGCCGGACTGATCGTGACGGGCGCCGGATTGTATCTGGCCGCCGGCGCGGTCTTCGCCTTGATATGGATCACCGTACTGGCGGGCCGGGCCGACCCGGGCGCGCGCGGCGCGGGGATCGGCTTCCGGCTGATCATCGCCCCGGCGGCCGTGTTGCTCTGGCCGGTGCTGCTGCTGAAGGCGCTGCGAGGGTTCGCGCCATGACCCGGAGCAAGCGCCGGCGGCACCTGGCCGTCTGGCTGATCCTGACGCCGCTGATGCTGGCGGCCGTGGCGACGGCGGTGATGCATCGCCCGCCCCTGCCCGCCGCCGCGTCTGCGGAGACGCCCCGCTGATGTCCCACAGGTACAGCGCCATCGGCTGGAACCCGTTCAAGGTGCTCTATGACGCCTGGATGGTCGTGATCGCCCTGGCCTTCACCGCCGCGTTCGTTATCGCGGCCAGCCTGGCCGTCCCGGCCGGGGAAGCGTTTCATCCGGTGCAGATCGTGCTGCGGGCGACCGGCGCGGCCGCGTTTGCCCTGCTGACGGTGGTGCTGGCGATCGGCCCGATGGCGCGGCTGGTCCCCGCCGCGACGCCGCTGCTGTACAACCGGCGGCACTTCGGGGTGATGGTCTGCCTGATCGCGCTGGTCCACGCCGGGCTGGTGCTGGCCTGGTACTACGGCGCCTCGCCCTACAACCCGTTCGTGGCCCTGCTGGTCTCGCGCCCGCCGGCGCTGGCGATCACGGCCGTGCCGTTCGAGCTGTTCGGTCTGGCGGCGCTTCTGATCCTGCTGCTGATGGCCGCGACCAGTCACGACCACTGGCTCAAGGTGCTGACGCCGGGCTGGTGGAAGGGCCTGCATATGGCGGTCTACGTCGCCTACGGCCTGCTGGTGGCGCATGTGGCGTTCGGCGCCCTGCTGGTCGAGCGGGCCGACGTCTATCCGCGCCTGTTGCTGGGCGCGGCGGGCGGGCTGGCGGTCCTGCATCTCGTCGCCGGCGTGCGCGAGGCGCTGCGGGACCGGCAGGCCGGGCGCGCCAGCGACTGGCTCGACGCCGGTCCCGCGCTGGACATTCCCGATGGAGCCGCCGTGATCGTCGCGCCGGAACGCGGCGAACGGATCGCCGTGTTCCGCGACGGCGACCGGGTGTTCGCCCTGAGCAATGTCTGCCCCCATCAGAACGGTCCGCTCGGCGAGGGCCGGATCATCGACGGCTGCGTCACCTGCCCGTGGCACGGCTGGCAGTATCGGCCCAACGACGGGATCTCGCCGCCGCCGTTCGAGGAGCGGGTGGCGACCTATCCAGTGCGGATCGAGGGCGGGCGGGCGATGGTCGGTGTTGATCCGCTGCCGATCGGCGCGGTCAGCCCCGGCGCCCTGATCGAAGGCGCGCCCGGATGAGCCGCAAACCCCTGATGACCCGTCGAAAGGGTCCGTTGTTCGTCGGCTACAACGCCCCGACCGACGGCGTGAAGCGCGGGCTGCTACTCGGCGGATTGGCGACCGCCGGCGCGGCAGGACTGGCGGGAGTGGCGCTGGGCGGTCACATGACGCCGCCCGGCCCCGGCCGCTGGGATCCCACGAAGGTCGAGACCTGGCGCGGCCGGCTGGTGATGGACCCCTACCCGATGCTGCGGTTCGTCGACGCGGAGGGGCGATCCCGCACCGCCCTGATCGGCTGCCCCGACAAATGCGGCGTGGCGCTGGAGCTGTCCGCGTTCGTCGGGAAGGTGGTCGAGGTCAGCGGCTCGGCCGCCGTGCGCGGCGACCATCTGATGATCACAGCGTCGAAGCCGTTCGGCTGGATTCGCGAGATCGCTGAGGCTCCGCCGCCGGAGCCACCGCCAGGTCAGACCCTCGGCGCTGTGAGCCTCGAGGGCGAACTGATGGACGCCAAATGCTGGCTGGGGTCCATGCGACCGGGAGAGGGGCTGACGCACAAGGGCTGCGCGGAACTGTGTGTCCGGTCCGGCCTGCCGCTGCTGTTCGTCACCGGTGGGCCCGAACGGACAAAGCGGGTGTTCATCGCGCTCGGCCCTGACGGGGCAATTCTGGACACGGACGTGCTGCCCTTCGTCGCCGATCCCGTGCGGGTGACCGGCGCCGTCGCGCAGCGGGACGGCTGGCTCCGCCTGAACCTCGCGCCTGACGGAATCGTTCGGCTGCCCGCCTAGAGCGCCGGCGCCCGGATCGTGTCGCATTGGGCGGGGTCGCCGCTGTCGAAGCCGCGTTTGAACCAGCGCATGCGCTGCGCCGCCGTGCCGTGGGTGAAGGCGTCGGGGACGATGCGGCCCTGGGTCTGGCGCTGGATGGTGTCGTCGCCGACGGCGCTGGCGGCCTGCAGGCCCTCCTCGATGTCGCCCGCCTCGAGCGCCACGCGACCTTGCGTCGCCGCGCCCGTGCGGGCGGCCCAGACGCCGGCGTAGCAGTCGGCCTGCAGCTCGACGCGGACCGAGCCGCCGCCCGCGCCGCGGGCCTGCGCGCCCTGCCCCGCCAACAGTTCGCCGCGCAGGTCCTGGACATGGTGGCCGATCTCGTGGGCGATGACATAGGCGCGAGCGAAATCGCCGGCCGCGCCGAAACGGGTCTCCAGTTCGGTCCAGAAAGTCAGGTCGAGGTACACCTTCTTGTCCTCGGGACAGTAGAAGGGGCCCATCGCGGCCTGACCGACGCCGCAGCCGGTGGCCGTGGCCTGGTCATAGAGCACCACCCCGGCCGTCGGGCTGTAGGTCGCGCCGGACTGGCGGAAGATTTCGGTCCAGACATCGGTCGTGGAGGTCTCGACCGCCCCGACGAACTGGCCGCCCTCGTCGGTCACGGCGCCGCGCTTGCCCTCCTGGGCCGGCGCGCTGACCGCGCCGCCGTCCGTGACCGCGCTGATCATCTGCTGGGGATCAACACCGAAGACGAAGACGCCGATCAGGACGATCACCAC
>CAZISF010000188.1:0-5317 GCA_964541915.1 uncultured Caulobacter sp. | reverse complement strand
AGGCGGTCGGCGTTGGGATGCTGCACGGCCTCGACGATCTTCGCCACGGTGAAGGCGGCCAGCTTCGTCGCCGGATCGATGACATACTCGACCTCCAGCCCGGCCATGGTCATGGCCTTGACGACGTCGGGCGTGGTGGCGGTGGTGTCGAGGTGATCCTTCAGCCAGGACAGGGTGAACTTCATACCGTCTTCACCTGCAGCATCATGTCCAGGAATGTGTCGGTCCCGGTGAAGCCGACCGCGAAGAACTTGCAGTTGATGAAGCTGCAGCGGCCGATCGGGATCGTGCCGATGACCTTCTGCGGCGACATCGGCTTGAGCAGGATGTTGCGGATGTCGCCGGAGGCGTAGCCGAAGTCCGTACGGTCGAAGTTGTTGCCGCCGAGGATCAGGGCCACCGCCGGGCCGTCGAGGCCGCAGTTGGTGAAGGTCCGGTCGAGGATGACGGACTGCCCCTGTTCCAGCACCGAGCGGTACAGGTCGAACAGGGCGATGGCTTCACCGTCGAACGTGGCCTTGGTCAGGTCGGTGGCGCGGCGGTAGGGCGATTTGGGGTCTTCGATACGCATCAGCTCAGTCCCGTGGCAGGGTTGGGGGCGGCGAAGGCCGAGAAGCCGTAGTGGCTCAGCCAGCGGGTATCGCCTTCGAACATGTCTCTCAGGTCGGGCATGCCGTATTTCAGCATGCCCAGGCGGTCGATCCCGAGGCCAAAGGCGAAGCCCTGGTAGACGTCGGGATCAATGCCGCAGAAGCGCAGCACATTGGGATGGACCATCCCGCAGCCGAGGATTTCCAGCCAGTCGCTGCCCGTGCCGATCCTGACCTCGCCGCCGGACCGGTCGCAGCCGATGTCCATCTCGGCGCTGGGCTCGGTGAACGGGAAGTGGTGCGGCCGGAACCGGCTGACCACGCCCTCGACCTCGAAGAAGCGGGCGATGAAGGTCTCCAGGGTCCACTTCAGGTGGCCCATGTGGATGCCCTTGTCGATCACCAGGCCTTCCATCTGGTGGAACATCGGCGTGTGGGTCGCGTCGCTGTCACAGCGATAGGTGCGGCCAGGCACGATGATCCGGATCGGCGGTTCGATCGCGGTGGCGATCCACGGCGCGGCGGGCTTTTCGTTGGTCCGCTGCATGGCCCGCACCTGCACCGGACTGGTGTGGGTACGCAGCAGCTTGCGGACGCCGTCCGGGCCCGGATTGAAGAAGAAGGTGTCGTGCATCTCCCGCGCCGGATGCTTCTCGGGGAAGTTCAGGGCGGTGAAGTTGTGGAAGTCGTCCTCGATGTCCGGACCTTCGGCGACGGCGAAGCCCATCTCGGCGAAGATGGTCGTCATCTCCTCCATCACCTGCATGGTCGGATGCACCGAGCCCTTGCGGCGGGCGGGTGCGGGCAGGGTCAGATCGAGGGTCTCGGCGGCCAGGCGGGCGTCGAGCTCGGCGGCTTCCAGTTCTTCACGACGAACGGAAAGCAGTTCCGATGTGCTGTCGCGAACTCCATTTAGGGCTGGCCCTGCAACCTGTCGATCAGAAGGAGGAAGCGTTCCAAGTTGCCTCAGGAGCTGGGTCAAGGACCCCGACTTTCCAAGCGTCTCCACCCTCAAAGTTTCTAACGATCTCAAATCATTAGCTGCCTTGAATTGAGCATCAAAAATATCGACTACAGAAGCTAGGTGCGAAGCAATCTGATTTGTGGATGACGCGAGTTTCGAAATCTCTGAGAGATGTGACGACAAGCCGCTGCTCGCCTCAATCGCTCGCCGGACCCAAGTGGGTTCTAGCGCGAGCTCCCTTAGCTGCCTGTCCCGCTCAATCTCCTTGTAGACGTGCTGCATAAGCTGAGATTCTTGCCTAGCAGCTCGCAAGCTCTTCTCATCCTCAAGTACCCGACGGTAGGCATCTAGGACACTGCTCATCACGCGGCTCCTGTTGGCGTCAGATGGTTCATGGTTTGCCTAGAGTGTAATTGCGCGGGTTTCGAGGGTGGAGAGATCGGTCATGACGGCATCCGTCTAGCGCTCGGAAGGGGGTTCGTCACCCGGCAAGGGCGACAAGGGTCAATTGGGCTGGTTGTAGGCCTCGACGATCCAGTCCGGAGGCTCGGGCTCCCAGCGGATCTTGCGGCCGTCGGTCTTCGTCCACCGGTGCAGCCAGGAGATGCCGTTGGCTCCCACATAGGTGTCCGGATGAGCGTAGAGGGGGTCCCGCAGGGCCTCGCCCAGTGTCACGAAGCGGTAGCCGCGGGCCCGGTAGAGGGCGTGGATTCTGGGGTACCAGTCCCGGTTCAGGCTGTTGGCATGCAGCAAGAGGACCTGCGCCGGCTCACGCCCGCCGGTCAACTCGGCGCTGTAAGGCTCGAAGAAGTCGAGCACCGTGGCCATGTGAGCGACGTAGGCCCCGCCGACACGCCGCATCAAGGCCTTGTCGCCGGCGGCTTCCGCCCGGCGGTAGACGGCGGCGAACATCCAGTCGTTGTTGTCGAGGGTCACCGGGGCGACCGTGTAGCCGCGTTCAGCCAGGCCCGCGGCCATGGCGGCCTTCTTCTCCGGCGTCTCCCCGGTGAACAGGAACGGGTGCCGGAAGTAGGTCAGCGTCTTGCCGCGCCCGGCCAGCAACGGCCGGGTGACGACCGAGCCGGCGTCCACGTCGGCCAGCCAGGCGTCGGCGGTCATCTTGTGAACGTTGGGATGGCTGAAGGTGTGGTTGCCGAGCGTCACGCCCGCGTCCAGCCAGACCTTCAGCACCTTCGGCAACAGCGCCGCGCGCCGGGCCTCACACACCTTGCCCTCGTTGATGAAAGCAGTCGCCGCGGGGGCATCCAGCGGCTTCAGCATGGTCACGAAATCGCGGGTCAGCCTCATCGCCTGTTTCGGGTCGCAGAGCTGCGCGTCGGCGGCCTGGTAGGGGAGGTCGTCGAAGGTCACGGCCACGCTGCGCGTCTGCGCGGCGGCATGTCCGGTGAGCAGCATGACGGCGGCGAGGCCGGCGAGGAGAGGGCGGAGGGTCATCGTGCGCCTGATCCGGGTTTCTGTCGGGGTCTGGAAGTCGGCACATGCCGCGTGCGCGCAACAAAAAAGCCCCCCGGTTCGCACCGGAGGGCTCTTTCAGGTCTTTCAGGGGCAAGCCCCAACCATCAAGCCAGCGCGGCGCGAACCTTGTCAGCGATGGCCTTGAACGCGACGGGGTCCTGACCGGCGATGTCGGAGAGAACCTTGCGGTCGATTTCGACCCCGGCCTGATCAAGGCCGTGGATAAACTGCGAGTAGGTGAAGCCTTCCAGACGCGCGGCGGCGTTGATGCGCTGGATCCACAGGCTGCGGAAGCTGCGCTTGCGGACCTTGCGGTCGCGGTAGGCGTACTGGCCGGCCTTGTCGACAGCGGCCTTGGCCGTGCGGATGGTGTTCTTGCGGCGGCCGTAGAAACCCTTGGCCTGTTCAAGAACCTTCTTGTGTTTGGCGTGGGCGGTGACGCCCCGTTTGACGCGAGCCATATCTCAGCGCTCCTCTTACAGGCCGTAGGGCAGGTAGGACTTGATCGTCTTCGAATCCGAAGCGCTCATGACCTTCGTGCCGCGCTGCTGGCGGATGTACTTGCCGTTGTGGCTGATGAGCCGGTGGCGCTTGCCGGCGACGCCGGCCTTCAGCTTGCCGGTGGCCGTCAGTTTGAAGCGCTTTTTGGCGCCTGACTTGGTCTTCAGTTTGGGCATTTTGCTCAGGGCCGGAGCCCTGTCCTCTGGAGAGACGCAATAGAACCGCCAAGGCATGCCGTTGGCCTGGCGGTTCAGGAAGGCGGGGCTAATACGTGAAAGGGGGCGGGAAGGCAAGAAGGATGCTCCCCATCGGGGGAGCTGTCCGCGAAGCGGACTGAGGGGGTCACCCGAGATCTGAGCGGACCCCCTCCGTCGCTACTGCGCAGCGCCACCTCCCCCGACGGGGAGGACCTAGGCGCTCCGCCGAACCGCCTTGCTCACCTGCCAGGCCATGAACAGCGCCGGCACACAGAGCCCCGCCGCGACGGCGAACGGCGCGCTGGGGCCGAAGTTCATGAACAGCGGCGCGGCCATCAGCGGGCCGATGATCCGCGCCAGCGCGCCGGCGGCGGTGTTAAGGCCCATCATCTCGCCCTGCCGCTCGGGCGAGGACGACTTGGAGATGATCGCTCCGATGTTGGGGAAGGCCAGCGACTGGCCCAGCGCCACGGTGACCATCCCGACCACGGCCAGCGGCCAGGTGTCGACGAACGGCTGCAGGCCGAAGCCGAGGAAGATCAGCGACAGTCCGATCATCATGGTCACGGTCTCGCCGATCCGCCGCGCCAGGAACCCGGTCAGCAGCCCCTGGGCGAAGGTGGCGGTGATGGCGATGGCGAAGAAGCAGAAGCCGATCTGCTTCGGCCCCCAGTTGAACTTCGCGTGCGCCCAAAGGCCAAAGGTCGCCTCCATCCCGGCGAACCCGGCCATCGAGATCAGGGTCACCAGCAGGGTGCGCCAGATCACCGGATGGGCCATGGCGTCGCCCAGCCCCTCCAGCCGCCCGCGTTGCGGCGCGTCGCGGTGGCCGTGGCGCGTCTCGCGCACGAACAGGGTGATGCCGATCCCGGCGGCCAGCGCCAGGCAGGCGGCGAAGAACAGCGGCGGGCGGAAGCCGACGGTGCCCAGGTCCGCCCGCGCCAGCAGGCCACCGATCGACGGGCCGGTCATGAAGCCCAGGCTGAAGGCCGCGCCCATCAGACCCAGCCGCCCCGCGCGCCGGTCCGGCGGCGTCACGTCGGCCATATAGCCCTGGATGGTCGAGATGTTGCCGGTCAGCACCCCGCCGGTCAGCCGGATCAGGCAGGCGACCCACAGGTTCGGCGCGAAGGCCAGCATCACATAGGTCAGGGCGTTGCCGAAGATGGTGATCATCAGCACCGGCCGGCGCCCGATCCGGTCCGACAGCCGGCCCCACAGCGGCTCGGCGAAGAAGTTGCCCACCGAATAGGCCGCGAAAAGCACGAACACCTGCCAGTCCGGCGCGCCGAACGACTTGGCGTAGAACGGCAGCAGAGGAATGATCACACCGAACCCGGCGATGTTGACGAACACCACCGCCAACAGGACGTAGAGCGCCTTGCTGTCGCTGCGGGCTGTATCGTCGGGCGTGGGAGGGGCGGCGTCTGTCATCAGGGGCGCGGGTCTACGCCGGATAAGCGCCCCCGCAAAGCAAAACGCCCCGGCGTTGAGGCCGGGGCGCTGCGATTTTCGATCCGGTCGCGCCTATCGGGGCGCGAGGATCATGATCATCTGGCGGCCTTCCATGCGGGGTTCGTACTCGCACT
>CAZISF010000187.1:0-5334 GCA_964541915.1 uncultured Caulobacter sp. | reverse complement strand
CACCGAGAACACTGCGCCTCTCCGCCGTCAGCACAGGCTGAAGCCGACCGGGCTGGTCACAACGCCGGCCGCGCCGGCTCCCTCGCCGACATCCGGCAGCCGCCACCCAGAAGGCCCGCGCCGACAGCCGTCGCCCCATAATATGCTATTGAGAGATCAGTAATCGGCTTTAAGTACGTTCAAAGGCGCATAATCTGCCGCCCCGCCGAATTGCGATTTGCTTCTCACCGCGACGTAGGTCGCTCCATTGGCTCTTGATCGCCCATGCCAGCCCGCAACATGCTGCTCCTCGCTCCGCCCCATCCCGTTGAACTTGCCCTCAAGGAACTCGGGGCGAACCTGCGGACAGCGCGGTTGCGACGAAACCTGACGATCGAGGAGGTTGCCCAGAAGATTGGCGTGGGTCGCCGCGCCGTGTCGGATGCCGAACGTGGCAAGCCATCAACCAGTGTCGCGACTTATGCCGCCCTGCTTTGGGCCTTCGACCTCCTCGCCGATGTACACAGTCTGGCCGATCCCGCCCGCGACCAGGAAGGGCTGATCCTCTCACGCTCAAAAGCCCGCGTCCGCGCACGACGCGGCGAAGCCTTGGACAACGATTTCTAGGCCTGATGGCGCAAGCCATCGTGCAGATTCCCACACCGCCGCTCGCGGATAGGCCGCGCTAGGACAGACGGCTTTTCTCCAAGCGACTTACTTTAATGAGAGCTTGGTGATACATAATCCGCCATTAGCGGAGCGCGAAGGTGCCATCATGGCAACGCCACACCATCCCTCGACTGCCGTTCGCCACAGCCTTCGCAAGCTGGGGGGCGATATCAAGGACGCACGCCGGCGTCGTGGCTTGCCGGCGGAGGTCGTCGCCGAGCGCGCCTTCACGTCACGTTCCACCCTGCGCCGGATAGAGGCTGGCGACAACGCCGTGGGCATCGGCATCTATGCAGCGGTGCTTCAGGCTTTGGGTCTGCTGAACCGGCTCGGAGACATGGCCGCGCCGGGCCAGGACGAGGTCGGCCTCTCGATGGCATCCCAGGCCCTGCCCATGCGCGTGCGGCTCAAGCGGGTGAGAGCGGGCGACCATGGCTGACGTTGAGGTTCATATCGACTTCTCCGCCGGCCTGCGCCGGGTCGGCACGCTCCATCGTCAGCCGCGACGCGGCGGGGAAGCCGTGGTCTTCGAATATCACCCCGCCTGGTTGGCGGACGCGGCCCGCTTTTCACTAGAGCCCGCATTGACCCTGGGCCAGGGCGCGTTTGCGCCGGCCGCGGGCCTGTCGATGTTCGGCTCGATTGGCGATTCCGCGCCCGATACCTGGGGCCGCCGGCTGATGCAGCGCGCCGAACGCCGCCAGGCCGAGCGTGACGGCCGCCCGGTGCGCGCCCTTTCGGACGCCGACTACCTCCTGGGCGTGGCCGACGTGTCCCGGCTGGGCGCGTTGCGCTTCCGCGAGCCCGGTGAGGCCGATTTTCGGGCTCCGACCCAAACCGGTGTGCCGGGCCTCGTCGAGCTGGGTCGGTTGATGGGCGTCACCGAGCGCATCCTGCGCGATGAAGAGACCGACGAAGATCTCGCGATGATCTTCGCGCCCGGCTCCTCACTTGGCGGCGCGCGCCCAAAAGCCTCGGTGATCGACCAGCATGGCAGCCTGTCGATCGCCAAGTTTCCCAAAGAGACCGACGACTACAGCATCGAGCTCTGGGAAGAGGTGGCGCTTAGGCTGGCCGAGCGTGCCGGCATCCGCACGCCGCGTCATGATCTGGTGAAGGTCGCGGACAAGTCCATTCTGCTGTCCCGACGTTTCGACCGGGATGGCGAAACGCGCATTCCCTTTCTATCGGCCTTGTCGATGCTGGGCCTGCGCGACGGCGAACGCGGCAGTTATCCCGAGCTGGTCGATGTGCTCACCCAACATGGCGCCCAGGCCAAGCAGGACGCCGTCGAACTCTACCGGCGCATGGTGTTCAACGTCCTGATCTCCAACGTCGATGACCATCTGCGAAACCACGGCTTCCTGTGGGCGGGACAAAGCGGCTGGACGCTTTCGCCCGCCTACGACCTCAACCCCACGCCGACCGACGTCCGGCCGCGCATACTCACCACCAACATCGATCTGGATGAAGGCACCTGCGACCTGGGCTTGGCGGAATCGGTCGCTGAACTCTTCGGCCTGGGTCCAAAGCCCGCACGCGAGATCATCGCGCAGGTCGGCCAGGCCACACGGGTCTGGCGCGATGTCGCCGCCGAGATCGGCGCGCGGCCCGCTGAGGTCCGGCGAATGCAAAGCGCCTTCGAGCATGCGGATCTGGAGCGGGCATTGGAACTCTGACTCGGCTCCGGCGATCTCGCCGGTTGGGCAGCGCATCGGCTGTAGATCGTCAGAGCCCCAGCCTCAGGGGCCGACTGCGCCTAGGGCGCGTTCAGCGTCAAGATCAACGCAAACACCGGTGGGCGGGGCAGGGGCTCGCGCCGCCATGTAGGTGTGTCCGCGTCTGGACATGCGGTCCGATTTTCCGTCTGCAGATTCCCCGCCGACCCGCCACCCCATTCCAACTCTGGCAATTATAGACTACCCCTCTATATTATCTCTGCACGCCTGAGGGGAGACTATGGCGCATACGGTTCGTGAAAAATCGAAATTGCTCGCTCGCGTGCGGCGCATTCGCGGCCAAGTGGAAGCGGTCGAACGCGCCCTGGAGGCTGAGATCGGCTGTGCTGACGTCCTTCAGCTGATCGCGTCAGTGAGAGGGGCGATGAACGGCCTCATGGCCGAGGTGATGGAAGATCACATCCGGATGCACGTCGTCGATCCAGCCAGCGACCCCGATCCCGAACGGGCCAAGGGCGCGGAAGAACTCATCGACGTCGTGCGCACCTACCTGAAATGACAAGGAAGCCAACGATGGCCGACCAATTGAACCGTGATCGCGCCAACTTGGCCGATCAGGCTGAAGCCCGAACGACGGCCCCTGCGGCGCTGAACGAGAACGAGCACCCGCATCACGGGCATGATCACCACGGCCATGATGATCATGGCGATGAGGACGGCCACGACCACGAGCATCCGTTCGAGTGGCAGGAAGCCTTGCGTATCGGCTTGGTGGCGATCGCCGCCGCGCTCGTCTGGTTCCGGGTCTGGGAGCCCATCCCCACGGTCAGCGTGATCGGTGTCGTCGGGCTCCTGATTGGCGGCTGGCCGATCCTGAAAGAGGCGTTCGAGAACGTCCTGCAGCGGCGCATGACGATGGAACTGTCGATGACGATCGCCATCGTAGCGGCTGCCGCCATCGGTCAATTCTTCACCGCCCTCGTCATCACCCTGTTCGTGCTGGTGGCCGAGGTTCTGGAGGGCCTAACCGTCGGGCGAGGACGCAAGGCTATCCGAGATCTTCTGGAATTCCTGCCCAGCGAGGTGTCCGTCCGCCGAACCGGTTCCATTCGGACGATTTCAGCTGCCGAGCTTAGCGTTGGTGACGCCATCCTGGTGGCTCCGGGCGGCCGTATTCCGGTCGATGGCGCGGTCCTGTCCGGCCATTCCTTCGTCGATGAATCCCGCATCACCGGCGAATCGATGCCGGTGGAGAAGGTCGAGGGCGCCGCGGTCTTCGCCGGGTCGATTAATCAGTCGGGTGCGCTTGAAGTGCGCGCCGAGCGCATCGGCCGCGACACCAGCTACGGCAAGATCATCGAAGCCGTGGAGCGGGCCGAGCGCTCGCGGGCGCCGGTCCAGCGGCTCGCCGACCGCATGGCGGGTTATCTGGTCTACTTCGCTCTCGGCTCCGCGGTGCTGACCTATCTGATCACCCAGAACATCTACTCGACGATCTCCGTGATCATCGTCGCCGGCGCCTGCGGCATCGCGGCCGGCACCCCTCTCGCTATCCTGGGCGGGATCGGGCGCTCGGCTCGGCTGGGCGCGATCATCAAGGGCGGCGTCCATCTAGAGACGCTTGGCAAGGTAGACACCGTGGTGCTCGACAAGACCGGCACGCTCACCTTCGGGCGGCCCGAAGTCCAGGCCGTCGTGGCCGCGCCTGGCGCCAGCCCGGAGGACCTCCTCGATGCGGCTGCCGCGGCCGAACTGCGCTCCGAGCACCCGCTGGGCAAGGCAATCATCGCCCATTCCAAGGCCCAAGGTCGCCAGATTGCTGAGCCTGAACACTTCGCCTACACGCCCGGGCGTGGCATCGCCGCCAAGGTGGCGGGCGCTACGATCCTGGTCGGCAACCAAGCCTGGATGCGGGACAATGGCGTGGCGATCGCGGCGCCGCTGAACCTCGGCGTCGAGGCTGCCTCAGAGGTCTATGTGGCCAGGGACGGCGCGCTGCTCGGCGCGATTGCGGTGGCCGACACCGTTCGACCTGAAGCCAAGCGGGCCATAGAGAGCCTGACGGCCCTCGGAATACGCACCATCCTGCTGACCGGCGATGCGCTTCCAGTCGCCCACGCTGTGGGCCGCAGCCTCGGCATCAAGGAAATCGAAGCGGGTCTCCTGCCGGAAGACAAGCTCGCGCGGATTCAGGCGCTCATCCAACAGAAGCGGACGGTGGCCATGGTCGGCGACGGCGTCAACGATGCGCCCGCCCTGGCCGAAGCCAGCGTTGGTATCGCCATGGGTTCTGGGACGGACGTCGCCCAGGAGAGCGCCGACGTCGTGCTGCTGGGCAACGATCTGGTCCGTCTGGTGGAGACCCTCAAGGTGGCTAGGCGCACGCGGCGCATCATCTGGCAGAACTTCGCCGGCACGCTCGCCATCGATGCGATCGGGATCGGCTTGGCAGCCGTGGGTGTTCTCAATCCCCTGATGGCGGCATTCATCCACGTCGCGTCCGAAATGGCCTTCATCCTCAACTCGGCCCGGCTCCTGCCTCGCAAGGCTGGCGCTTACGAAGCGAGAACCGTCACTCCGGCTGTTATCGGTGCTCAGCTGGCGGTGGTCCGCCCGTGAGGTCCGACGACCCGTGCGTCAGCGTGTGTAGCTTTGACGGTCGATCAGGCTGGTGCAAGGGTTGCGGGCGCACGGTCCCGGAGATCCGGAGCTGGCGGAAAATGCAGCCCCGCGCCCGGCAAGTGCTCACGAAGGAGTTGCGACGTAGGCTTGCTCGGTTGTCGGGTGATGGTGACGGCGCCAAAGACGACCATCGCGCGTCTGGAACCTAAGCCAAATAGCCGCCAGCATCCTCCGCACCGGACTGTTCGCCAGGTGCACACCCTGCGGACCGACAACGCGCTGGCCCCCTAGATCAACCCCAGCGCCTTGAAGCTGGCGACCTTGGCGCGGCCGACAATGACGTGGTCATGCACCGCGATACCCAGGGTCCGCGCGGCGTCGATGA
>CAZISF010000186.1:0-5346 GCA_964541915.1 uncultured Caulobacter sp. | reverse complement strand
GTACCGAAGGTACGTGTCCCCTAAACCAGGAAGCTCGATTGGGGGACACGTACCTGCGGTACATGTCCCCAGCTAAAGCTGATCCAGCGGCACGGCTTTCAGCCCCTGCTCGGCCGAGGCCTTCGCCTGGGCCGCCTTGGCGCTGACGAAGCCCGGCCGCGCCTGCATCCGCGCCCAGTAGGCCGCCACGGCCGGCGGGAATTTGTCTTCCAGTCCCAGCGATTTGGCCAGCAACAGGGCGTAGCTGACCGAGATGTCGCCGCCCGTGAACCGGCCCGCCGCGACGAATTCGTTCTCGCTGACGATGGCCTCCAGCCCCCTTAGCCGGGCGAGGAACCACTTGGCGTAATCCTCCGCCACCTGAGGCTGGCGGCGCTCCTTCGGCTCGAGCCGCGTGTAGCGCAGCACCAGCGTCTGCGGGAACGTCAGGGTCGCCTCGCCGAAATGCAGCGCGTTGAGCCAGGCGCCGAATCCGGGCTCGTCGGGCTCGACCGCCAGCCCGCTGCCCGCGCCGTATCTGCGGCTCAGGTACTCCACGATCGCCGCCGACTCGGTCATCCGCGTCTCGCCGTCGACCAACAACGGGATGGTCCCGAGCGGGTTCTCCTGCAGGTATTCCTTCTTCAGGAACCGGGGCGGGAACGGCAGCATGCGCAGGTCATAGGCGAGCCCCAGCTCCTCCAGAGCCCACAACGGCCGGAACGAGCGCGCATCGGCGCAGTGGTAAAGCGTGATCATCCCCCACCATCGCCATTGCCTTGCCGATTGTGCAACCCCGCCGTCCGGGCAATGCTCCGGCAAAACAGGTCGGGGGAGACGACGATGCGCAAGTGGGGGCTGTTCGCGGCGGGGGCGCTGCTGATCCTGGCCGGGTCGTGGATGGCGAGCGCGGTGCAGACGTCGGGTGGCGTGACCGTCACCGACGTGCGGTTCCCGGGGGCCGGCGGCGTGACCATGAGCGGCCTGCTCTACACGCCGAAAAACGCCACGGCCGAACACCCTGCGCCCGGCGTCCTCGCCGTGCACGGCTACATCAACAGCCGCGAAACCCAGAGCGCCTTCGCCATCGAGTTCGCCCGCCGTGGCTACGTCGTGTTGGCCATGGACCAGACCGGCCACGGCTACAGCGGCGGGGCGGCCTTCTCCAACGGCTTCGGCGGTCCTGACGGGCTGAAATACCTGCGCGGCCTGCCCAACGTCGACAAGGCCAACATAGGTCTCGAGGGCCACAGCATGGGCGGCTGGACGGTGCTGGCCGCCGCCGCCGCGATGCCGGACGCCTACAAGGCCGTGGTGCTCGAGGGCTCGTCCACCGGCGCCCCGTTCGCCGCCGAGGGCACGCCGGCCTGGCCGCGCAATCTGGGGCTGGTCTACAGCCGCTACGACGAATTCTCGAAGATCATGTGGGGCGTCGCCCGGGCGCAGGACGTGACCGGCAGCGCCAAGCTCAAGAGCGTCTTCGGCACAACCGCCGACATTGTCCCCGGCCAGGTCTACGGCTCGATCGCCGCGGGCACGGCGCGTCGGCTATCGACACCGGTGACCACGCATCCCGGCGATCACATCTTGCCTGCCGCCGTCGGCGACGCGCTCGACTGGTTCAGCAAGACCCTGGTCGGCGGCACGCCGAGGCCGGCGGGCGACCAGATCTGGATCTGGAAGGAGATCGGCACGGGTGTGGCGTTCGTCGGCTTCGTCCTGCTGCTGCTGGGGACGTTCAATGGCCTCCTCAGCCTGCCGGTCTTCGCCGGCCTGCGCGGCGCGCCGACCGCCGCCGCCGAGGCGCGCACGGGTCGCTGGTGGGGCGGCCTCGCGACCACGGCGCTGCTGCCGATCGTGACCTTCTTCCCGGCTTTCATCGCCGTGACGGTCCTGCTCAAGCCCTCGCACCTGCTGCCGCAGAGCATCACCAACCAGGTGGTCGTCTGGGCGCTGGTCAACGCCGCGCTGACTCTGGTCATCGGCTGGTTCGGCCGCAAGCGTCCGATGGCGAACAGTGTCGACCGCTGGGCTCCGGCGGTGCTGATCGCCCTGGCCACGACGGCTGTGGGCTACCTGTCGCTGATCGCCGCCGACGCCCTGTTCAAGGTCGACTTCCGCTTCTGGGTCGTGGCGCTGAAGCCGTTCAGCCCGGCCCAGGCCGTGATCGCCCTCATCTACGTCCTGCCGTTCAGCGTCTTCTTCCTCGTCGCCACCCGCGCCCTGCATGGTCGCCTGTCGGTGTCCGGTGACAGCGCGGCCAAACAGTATGCGTCCGCCATCGCCGCCATGGCGTCCGGCTTCCTGCTGCTGCTGGCGGTCGACTACGGCCTGTTCTTCCTCACAGGCCGCCTGCCGACCGATTTCGACCCACTGAGCACCGTGGTGGCGATCCAGTTCCTGCCGCTGATGGCCGTGGTCGCCCTGATCTCGACCTTTACCTGGCGGCGGACGGGCAGCCATGTCCCCGGCGCGCTGATCTGCGGGTTGTTCGTGACCTGGTACGTGGTGGCCGGGACGGCGACGCAGGTGGTCTAGGCGGGGATGGGATCCACCGTCACCCGGCGCATGTGCCGGCGCTGGCCGGGGTAATCGTTGAGCGCGTAGTGCCAGACAGAGCGGTTGTCCCAGAAGGCCACCGTGCCCGGGCGCCAGCGGAGGCGGCAGGTGAAGGCCTCCTTGCGGCTGTGCTCGAACAGATAGTCAAGCAGCGGCTTCGACTCCCGTCGGCTCCAGCCCTCGATGTTCATCGTGAAGGCCGGATTGACGTACAGCGCCTTGCGGCCCGTCTCGGGATGGACCTTGACCATCGGGTGGCTGAAGCGGCCGGCCATGCCCTCGGCGTCAGAGATCTTCATCGATTCCCGCTTCTGGGCCGAAGGGCCGGTCGGGGCGTATTCGCGCTCGGCCGAATGGATGGCGTTCAGCCCCTCCAGAGTCGCCTGCAGCCCCGGCGACAGGGCCTCGAACGCGGCCGCCTGGCTGGCGAACAGGGTGTCGCCGCCCCAGTCGGGCAGCTCCACGGCATACAGGATCGAGCCGATCGCCGGCGTCTCGAGGAAGCTCATGTCCGAGTGCCAGCCGCCGCCGAAATTGATCCGGTCGGTCGGTTCCTTGATGATCTCCATCACCTCGGGATGGTCGGCCATGCCAGACACGTAGGGGTGGATGTTCAGCGGCCCGAACCGGCGACCGAAGGCCAGCTGCTGCGCCGGCGTCAGGGACTGATCCCGGAAGAAGATCACCTGGTGCTCGACCAGCGCCTGGCGGATGGCGGCGATGGTCGCGTCGTCCAGCGCGACGGACAGGTCGACCTCGCCGATTTCCGCGCCGAGCGCCCCGGCGACCTTCTGAACCGTGATCCCGCCCATGGAGAGGCTCCCTTGTTTGTCGCCCGTATGATCGCCGCCTGGGGCCAGACAATCAACGCGCTCATGCTCTCCGCTCGCGGCGATAGTAGGCGCGAACTAGCCCCGCTTCACCGTTCGGAACCCGACGTGGCTCGTCCCCGTGTCCGGCGGCCCCGGCTGGCGCGCCGACGGGCGGTAGCGGTAGCAGAAGTTGTCGGCGCAGAGGAACGAGCCGCCCTTGATCAGGTGCGTGCGGCCGTTCGGCGTCGGGGCCTCGTAGAAGTCCTTCGTCCATTCCCAGACGTTGCCGGTCATGTCGTAGAGGCCGTAGGTGCTGGCCGGATAGCAGCCGACCGGCGCCGTGCGGGCCTTGTAGCCGTCGTCACCCGTATCCACCGCCGGGAACACGCCCTGCCAGCTGTTGGCGCGCGGCTGTCCAGGAGCTGGCTTGTCGTCGCCCCATTCGTAGCGCGCGCCGTCGAGACCGGCGCGGGCGGCGAATTCCCATTCGGCCTCGGTCGGCAGGTCGCGGCCCTTCCAGCGGGCGTAGGCCAGGGCGTCGTCGTACGCGATCTGGACCACGGGATGCCGCTCGCGGCCTTTCAGATCGCTGCCCGGCCCCTCCGGGTGCTTCCAATTGGCGCCGTCGATGACCCGCCACCAGCCGGAGGGATCGCCCGTGCCCAGCCCTTTTGCCCCAACGAACACCAGCGATGACGGCTTCAATTTGCCGGCCGGCACCCCCGGATAGAGCTTCGGATCCGGCTGCCGTTCGGCCAGGGTGACATAGCCGGTAGCCTTCACGAAAGCCGCGAACTGCGCGTTGGTCACCTCTGTGCGGTCGATCGAGAACGGTGCGACCGTCACCTGGACCGGCGGTCCCTCATCATTGTGTTCCGGCATCGCGCCCATCGTGAACGTCCCGCCCTTCAGCGCGACCTCGCCGGCCGGCATCGGAACCGGACAGGCGCGCGTCGGCGTCGCCAGTTGCGGGACTTTCGGTCCGCAGGCCGTCAGGCCCAGCGCCAGGACCAGCGCGAGCCGTCTCATGCGCGGTCGCGGGTCAGGGCGCCGGCCGTCCGGCGCATCACGGCCCGGGCTCCGGCGATATCGGCGCCCTGGTCGGTGCGCAGCCGCCGCCAGGCTTCAAAGCTCAGCGCCAGGTCCAGCGCCTGGACCAGTTCGGCATCAGCCTGGATCGCGGCAGGCAGAATGGCCAGCAGGGTGTCGCGCTGGGCGCCAACCAGTCGGAGCCGGCCGTCACGAAGCGCCGCCGAGCGGGTGCGCGGACTGTCGGCGGCGATCTGCAGCGGGAGAATCATCTCGAAGGCCTCCGCGCGCCGGTCGATCAGGATGTTGACGGCCTCGCGCCAGTCGGCGGCCTCGATCGGGCCTTCCAGCAGACCGCCCAGCCGTCCGATCATCACCGCCTGGATGCCGCGATAGAGGCCGTCCATATCCTCGAACAGGCGGAACACCGTGCGCAGGCCGACGCCGGCCCGCGCCGCCACGGCCTCGGCCGGCGGCATGGTCAGTCCTTCCGAAATCAGGGCGATCATCGCCTCGACGATCCGCAGTCGACTGGCCTCGGACCGAAGCCGGCGACCGTCGACGACAGGTTCGGCGACGGGCGGGGGTTTGGTCGGGGCGGTCATGCGATCAGGCCTATCATCACCGGCGCATCCTGCAAGGGATCAGGCCTTGCGGCCGCGTCGTCCGAACTCCCAGAGCACGGCAACGGTCAGCACAATCGCCGCACCGACGATGCCCTTGGCGCCCGGATAGTCGGCCCCGACCGACTTGGACACGAACGCGATATAGAGCGCGATCAGCGCCCGCAGGAGTTCGATTGCCAGCAACGGGCGGGCGAAGGCGCGATAGCGCGCCACCACCAGCAGGTCGATGAGCCCGCTCCCGATCTGGCCGGAGCCGATCATCGCCAGCAGGAAGACGATGATCTTCCCGCCCTGGGCCAGGTCGAAGTGGGCGATTACCCCCGCCCCGCTGTCCGGCAGGA
>CAZISF010000185.1:0-5476 GCA_964541915.1 uncultured Caulobacter sp. | reverse complement strand
CGGTGACCAGCAGCAGGGTGGCGGCGAGGTTGCCCTGCCCCGTCTCCCAGCTGCGTCCGCGCCGGCCGCGACCGGCGGTCTGGCGAGCGGCGGTGATCCATAGAGGGCCCGCCTCCCCCGCCTCGGCCCGACGACGCGCTTCGGCGTTGGTGGAATCGACTTCCTCCAGCGCCTCGATCCGCGGGGCGGTCACGTCAGCCGAAGGCTGCGGCGGCGGCCAGGGCCAGCGGCTCCAGCCAGTGCAGGGCCACGAGGCCGACCGGGAAGGAGAACAGCGCCGCGACGACAGCGATGGTCCTGGCGGTCAGCGGCGGCGCTTCCACAGGGCCGGCCGACGGATCGAACCACATGACCTTGATCAGGCGCAGATAGTAGAACGCCGCTACCACGCTCCCGACCAGGCCGGCCACGGCCGCCCATTCGAGATGCGCGCCGATCGCCGCCTTGAACACGAAGTACTTGGCAAAGAAGCCGGTGAACGGCGGCAGGCCGAGGGCCGACAAGGCGAAGGCGGTCATGGCCAGGGCGATACCCGGCTGTTCCCTGAACAGGCCCGCCATGTCGTCGATCGTCTCCATCGGCTTGCCGTCACGCCGCAGGGCGCTGAGGCAGGCGAAGAAGCCGGTCACGTCGACCAGGTAGAGAACCATGAACATCAGCATGGCCTGCACGCCGCTCTCGCCTCCGGCGGCAAGGCCCAGAAGGGCATAACCGATGTTGGCGATCGAACTGTAGGCCCACAGGCGCTTGAGGTTGCGCTGGGCGAGACCGGCGAAGGCGCCGACGAACACCGACAACAGGGCGACCACGACGATCACCTGCTGCCACTGGCCGATCGCCTGGCCGAAGCCTTCCGAGAGCACCCGGGCCAGCAACACCATGGCGGCCATCTTCGGCGCGCCGGCAAAGAAGCCGACGACCGGCGTCGGGGCGCCTTCGTAGACGTCCGGCGTCCACATGTGGAACGGCGCGGCGGAGACCTTGAAGGCCAGGCCGCAGATCAGGAACACCAGTCCAAACAGCACGCCGGTGTGGGCATGGCCCTGCACCGAAGCGGCGATGACGTCGAAATGGGTCGAGCCGGCGAAGCCGTAGATCAGCGAGGCGCCGTAGAGCAGCAGGCCGGACGAGAGCGCGCCCAGCACGAAGTACTTGAGGCCGGCTTCAGAGGATTTGGCGTCGTCGCGGCGGAACGCGGCCAGCACGTAGAGCGCCAGCGAGTGCAATTCGATGCCGACATAGAGCGAGATCAGGTCGCCGGCCGAGGCCATCATGCCCATGCCGAGCGCGGCCAGCAGGATCAGGATCGGGAACTCGAACTTGTCGTCACCCCGCGCGCGGAGCCAGCCGCCGCCCAGCGGGATGGCCAGGGCGCTGGCGGCATAGATGGCCACCTTGGCGAAGGTCGACAGGTTGTCGACGATCACGCCGCCGGCGAAGGCGCGGCCATGGTCGCCGGTGACGGCGGCCGCGCCGGCGATCGCCAGCACCAGCATCGCCGCGCCGTCGAACAGGGCGCCGCCCTTGCCGCGGAAAGCGCCGACCAGCAGCAGCAGCAGGGCGCCGATCGCGAGGATCAGCTCCGGCCGGACGAGATTGAGATCGGTGAGGGTCATCGGCGGCTCACCCGGCGATCGCGGCGCGCCAGGCGCCGACCAGGGCGTCGACCGACGCTCCGGTGATGTGGAACACGACGTCCGGCTGGACACCGAGATAGAGGGTCGAGACGATCAGCGGCGCGAACACCACCATCTCGCGCCAGGTCAGATCGGTGATCTGGGCCAGGGCCGGATTGGTGATTTCGCCGAAGATGACCCGGCGATAGAGGCTCAGCGCATAGACCGCCGACAGGATCACGCCCGTCGCCGCGAACAGCGCCGTCCAGGTCGAGGCGCCGTAGGCCCCGGCCATGGTCAGGATCTCGCCGATGAAGCCGCTGGTGCCCGGCAGGCCGACGTTGCCCATGGTGAACAGCATGAACACCGCCGCGTAGAACGGCATGCGGTTCACCAGGCCGCCGTAGAAGGCGATCTCGCGGGTGTGCATGCGGTCATAGACCACGCCGACGCAGAGGAAGAGCGCGCCGGAGATCACCCCGTGGCTCAGCATCTGGAAGATCGCGCCCTGCTCGCCCTGCACGTTGCCGCTGAAGATGCCCATGGTCACGAAGCCCATGTGGGCGACCGACGAATAGGCGATCAGCTTCTTGATGTCGGTCTGACGGAAGGCGACCAGCGAGGTGTAGATGATGGCGATGACCGACAGGCCGAAGACCAGCGGCGTGAACAGGTGGCTGGCCTGCGGGAACATCGGGATGCTGAAGCGCAGGAAGCCGTAACCGCCCATCTTCAGCAGGATGCCCGCCAGGATCACCGAGCCGGCCGTCGGCGCCTCGACGTGGGCGTCGGGCAGCCAGGTGTGCACCGGCCACATCGGCATCTTGACCGCGAAGCTGGCGAAGAAGGCCAGCCACAGCCAGGTCTGGATCGCCGGATCGAAGTGGTAGTGCATCAGGTCCGGGATCGAGCTGGTGCCGGAGATGCCGATCATGGCGAGGATCGCCGCCAGCATCAGGACCGAACCCAGCAGGGTGTAGAGGAAGAACTTGAAGGCCGCGTAGACCCGGTTCTTGCCGCCCCAGATGCCGATGATCAGGAACATCGGGATCAGGCCCGCCTCGAAGAACAGGTAGAACAGCACCAGGTCCAGCGCGCAGAACACGCCGATGACGAGGGTCTCGAGGATCAGGAAGGCGATCATGTACTCGAGGACGCGCTTCTCGATCGTCTTCCAGCTGGCGATGATGCACAGCGGCAGCAGGAAGGCCGTCAGGAGCACGAACAGCACCGAGATGCCGTCGATGCCCATGCGGTAGCTGAGCCCCGCGAACCACGGGATCTCTTCGAGGAACTGGAAGCCCGGGTTGGCCGGGTTGAAGTCGAGCGTCAGCTTCACCGACAGGGCGAAGGTCGCCAGCGTGGTCGCCAGCGCGATCCACTTGCTGGCCGTGTCACGCGCCTCGCCCGGCTGGCCGAAGAAGCGCAGCGCCAGGATGGCGGCGACACCGGCCAGCGGCAGGAACGTAACGAGCGAAAGAAGGCCGGTCATCGGTCAGCCTCCCCGCGAGAAGGCATAGAGCGCGAAGGACAACAGACCGGCGACCCCCAGCAGCATGACAAAGGCGTAGTGGTAGACGTAACCGGTCTGCAGCCGGCCGGTGCGCTTGCCCACCGCCAGAGAGACGGCCGACACGCCGTCCGGGCCCAGACCGTCGATCAGTTTCTGGTCGCCGCCCTTCCAGAACAGGTCGCCCAGGAACCGGGCGGCCCGAACGAAGGTGGCGTCATAGAGCTCGTCGAAGAACCACTTGTTGTAGAGGAAGGACCACAGCGGGCCGCGGCGGGCCGCGATCCGGGCGCCCATACCCTCCCTGGCGATATAGACCCACCAGGCGATGGCCAGACCGGTCATCGAGACAACGAGCGGGGCCCAGATGACCCAGGCCGGCGCGCCGTGCATCTCGTGCAGAACGTGGTTGTGCGGGCCGTTGAAAATGGCTCCGCGCCAGAACTCGACCTGCTTCTCGCCGACGAAGTTCTCGACGAAGACGTAGCCTGCGCCGAGCGCGCCGACCGCCAGCACCAGCAGCGGAACCAGCATCACCAGCGGACTCTCGTGCGGGGTGTGGGCGTGACCATGAGCGTGTTCGTCGTGGCCATGATCGTCAAGGGCGGCATGAGCGTCGGCGTGGTGGTCGTCATGGCCGTGCGCCGCATGCTCGCCCCACTTGGGCGTGCCGTGGAAGGTCATGAAGGCCAGACGCCAGCTGTAGAAGGCCGTCAGGCCGGCGGCCAGCAGGCTGACGATGAAGGCGAAGTTGGCGATGCCGTTGTCGCGACCCGCGGCCCAGGCCGCCTCGATGATGGTGTCCTTGGAGTAAAAGCCGGCGAAGCCCAGATCGACGCCCGGGATGCCGAAGCCGGTGATGGCCAGGGTGCCGATGGTCATGACCGCCCAGGTCACGGGCAGGTATTTCCACAGGCCGCCCATCTTCCGCATGTCCTGCTCGTGGTGCATCCCGTGGATCACCGAGCCGGCGCCGAGGAACAGCAGGGCCTTGAAGAAGGCGTGGGTGAACAGGTGGAACATGGCCGCCTCATAGGCGCCCACGCCGGCGGCGAAGAACATGTAGCCGAGCTGCGAACAGGTCGAATAGGCGATGACCCGCTTGATGTCGTTCTGGGCCAGGCCGACGGTCGCGGCGAACAGGGCGGTGATCGCGCCGATCAGGGTCACCACGTTGCGCGCCACCGGGGCGTACTCGAACATCGGCGACAGCAGGCAGACCATGTAGACGCCGGCGGTGACCATGGTCGCCGCGTGGATCAGGGCCGAGACCGGCGTCGGGCCTTCCATCGCGTCCGGCAGCCAGGTGTGCAGGAAGAACTGCGCCGACTTGCCCATGGCGCCGATGAACAGCAGCACGCAGGCGAGGTCGACCAGCGGCAGGGTGTGGCCGGCGAAGGTCCAGGTCTTCGAGGCGCTGTCCGCGATCATCGGGAACAGGTCGGCGAACTGGATCGTGCCGTAGGCCCAGAACACCGTCATGATGCCCAGCGCGAAGCCGAAGTCGCCGACGCGGTTGACAACGAAGGCCTTGATCGAGGCGGCGTTGGCCGTGGGCTTCTTGAACCAGAAGCCGATCAGCAGATAGGACGCCAGCCCCACCCCTTCCCAGCCGAAGAACAACTGCATGAAGTCGGCGGCCGTCACCAGCGCCAGCATGGCGAAGGTGAACAGCGACAGATAGGCGAAGAACCGCGGACGGCTGTCGTCCTCGGCCATGTAGCCCCAGCTATAGAGGTGCACGAGGGCCGAGACCGTGGTCACGACCACCAGCATCACGGCGCTCAGGCCGTCGAGGCGGAACGACCAGGCGGAGTGGAAGTCACCGACATTGATGAACGGCGCCAGCGCGACAGTGACCGGTTCGAGGCCACCCCACGTCCACTGGCTGAAGACGTACCAGCTGAGACCGCAGGTCAGCAGCAGCAGGCCGGTGGTGATGGTCTGCGAGACGAGGTCGCCCAAGCGACGGCCGAACAGCCCTGCGATCAGGGCGCCCAGCAGCGGGGCGAAGAGAAGGACGGTGAGGAGCTGTTGCAACGGGTCAGCCCTTCATCACGGAGGCGTCGTCCACGGCAATGTCGCCGCGGTTACGGAAGAAGGTCACCAGGATGGCCAGGCCGACGGCGGCCTCGGCCGCGGCGACGGTCAGCACGAACATCGCGAAGATCTGTCCGACCACGTCGTGCAGATAGACGCTGAAGGCGACCAGGTTGATGTTCACCGCCAGCAGGATCAGCTCGATCGACATCAGGATAATGATGACGTTCTTGCGGTTCACGAAGATGCCGAAGACGCCGATCGTGAACAGGATCGCGGCGACGGTCAGGTAGTTCGTCAGACCAATCAT
>CAZISF010000184.1:0-5534 GCA_964541915.1 uncultured Caulobacter sp. | reverse complement strand
CGAAGGCGAGTGGGAGGTTGAGGGCTTACGGAACGGGCCACTTCCGCGCCGTAACCCCTCACCCTCCCATGCTGCGCATGGGCCCCTCCCTCTCCCGACGGGAGAGGGGTCGTGAAACACCTTCTGATCTTCGGCTACGGCTTCACCGGTCAGGCGCTCGCGCGACGGATGAAGGCCGACGGCTGGCGCGTCACCGCCGTGGTCCGCTCCGAAGCCACGGCCGCCAAGGCGCGGGCGCAGGGCGTATCGCCGGTCGCGACCGACGACCGACGCGGCCTCGTGGAGGCCCTGAAGACCGCCGCCGCCATCCTGATCACCGCCCCGCCGACCGAGGCAGGCTGTCCGGGGCTCAACACCCTGATTCCCGCGCTGGCCGAGGCGAACGCGTTCCCGGACTGGGTCGGCTATCTCTCGACCACCGGCGTCTATGGCGACCGCGAGGGCCGCTGGGTGTTCGAGGCCGGGCCGCTCAGCGCCCGGTCGGTGGAGAGCGCGCGCCGGGTCTCCGCAGAGCGCGACTGGCGTCAGGTCGGGCGAGGCATGGGGCTGACCGTCACGGCGTTCAGGCTGCCCGGCATTTACGGCCCCGGCCGGTCGGCGCTGGACCGCGTCCGCGACGGGACGGCCCACGGCATCGTCAAGCCGGGCCAGATGTTCAGCCGCATTCATGTCGACGACATCGCCGCCGGCCTCGCCGCGTCGATCGCCCGGCCGCGCGCCGGGGCCAGCTACAATCTCTGTGATGACGAGCCGGCGCCGTCGCATGAGGTCAACGCCTTCGCCGCCCGTCTGCTGGGCAAGCCCGCGCCGCTACTCGTCGCCTTCGATGACGCCGACCTGACGCCCGCCGCCCGGCGGTTCTGGGGCGAGAACAAGCGGGTCTCCAATGCGCTGGCCAAGGCAGAACTGGGTTGGCGCCCGGCGTATCCAACCTATCGTGAAGGGCTGACGGCGGTGCTCGCCGCCGAGCCTGAGGGGACACTGACATGACGACACGCGCTCTGGTTCTTGGCGGAGGCGGGCCGGTCGGCATCGCCTGGGAGACCGGGCTGATCGCGGGTCTTGCCGACGCCGGCGCCGATGTCAGCCACGCCGACTGGATCCTCGGCACCTCGGCCGGTTCGGTCTGCGGCGCGCTGCTGGCCACCGGCCATACGCCGCAGGCCATGCTGCACGCCGAATTCGCCAACGCCGAGCGGGCGAAGGAGGCCCAGGCGAAGGGGCCCGGCAAGGGGCCCGACCTGATGCCGCTGATGAGCATCATGGGCCGCCGGCCGCCGCAGGGCGACATGCCGCACGCGCTGATGCTGGAACTGGGACAGCTGTCGCTGAACAGCCAGACGGCCAGCGAAGAGGCGTTCATCAAGGGCTTCGGGCCGATCGCCGAAGAACAGCCCTGGCCGGAGCGCTACGCCTGCACGGCCATCGACACGGCGACGGGCGAATTCCAGGTCTGGTCGAGCGAGACCGCAGCACCGCTCGGCCGGGGCGTCGCCGCGTCCTGCTCCGTGCCGGCGATCTTCCCGGCCATAACGATCGACGGCCGGCGGTACATGGACGGCGGCATGCGCTCGGGCACCAACGCCGATCTGGCGAAGGACCACGGCAAGGTCATCGTCGTGGCGGTCATGCCGCCGGCCTTCGCGCCGATGATGCTGCCCAGGCTCGAGGCCGAGATGGCCGTGATCCGCAACCACGGCGGCGAGGCGCTGCTGCTGGTCCCCGACGCGGCCTGCGGCGAGGCGTTCGGGAGCAACCTGATGGACAGCTCGAACCGCGAGGCCGTGGCCCGGGCGGGGTACGCACAGGGCCAGGCGGAAGCGGCGAGGGTCGGGGCGTTCTGGGGGTAGATCCTTCGCCGGGGGCGGCGGCGCCCCTCCACCTTGCTCCGAATGGTCCCCCTCCCCGCTTCGCGGGGAGAAATGGCGTCTAGCTAACCTCAGCCACCGCCGCGATCAGCCGGACGATGTCCTGGTCGCGGCTCAGCCGGTGGTCACCGTCCTTGATCAGGGTGAAGACCACGTCGTCGCCGCGGATGGCGTTGGCCAGTTCGAGGGCGTGGGTCCAGGGGACATCGGGGTCCTCGCGGCCCTGGAGGATCCGGACCGGGACATCGACCGGCACGGGACCGCCGAGAATCGTCCAGCGAGCGCCGTCATCCAGCAGGCCTTTCGTGATCGGGTAGCCGGTCGGCTCGTAGAGCGAGGGACGGATCCATTCGCCGTCTCTCGCGATCGCCTCATGCGCTTCGGGCGGCAGGCCGGGCTTCATCAGGGCCTCGGTAAAGTCCGCCGCCGGGGCGATCAGCACCATCGCGTGAAGCCTGTCGGGGATTTCCGCCGCCACCAGACAGCTGATCCAGCCGCCCATCGAGGAACCGACCAGCACCAACGGACCTTCTGTCAGACTGGCGATGGCCGCCAGCGCATCCGCCCGCCAGCGGGTGATCGTTCCCGCCCGGAAAGCGCCGCTGGACTGCCCATGACCCAGGTAATCGAAGCGCAGGACGGCCCGGCCGTTGGCCAGCGCCCAGTTCGCCAGGGCCTGGGCCTTGGTTCCGGTCATGTCGGACATGAAGCCGCCCAGCCAGACCACCGTCGGCCCGCGCCCCGCCACGTGCCGCCAGGCGACACGCTCTCCGTCGCCCCGATCAAGGTATCCGCTGGTCTCGGTCATGCCGGCTCCGGGGCGCGTCGATGAAAGCGCCATTTTACCTTCGGACAACACCCGCTATGCAAGGCGTTGTGTCCAACTTGCCGCCAGACTTCACGTTGTTGCAGGTCACGCCCGAACTCGAGACGGGCGGGGCTGAACAGACGACGATCGATATCGCCCAGGCCGTGATCACCGCCGGTGGCAAGGCGCTGGTCGCCTCGCGCGGTGGCCGCATGACCTCGCGGCTGCAGGCGGACGGCGGACGCCTGATCGAGATGCCGGTGCAGTCGAAAAACCCGCTGGTCATCCTGGGCAACGCCGCCCGGCTGATCGACGTGATCCGCAGCGAAAAGGTCAGCCTGGTCCACGCCCGCTCGCGGGCTCCCGCCTTCAGCGCCCTGTGGGCGGCCCACGCCACGGGCGTGCCGTTCATCGCCACCTATCACGGGGTCTACAACGCCCATAACGGCCTGAAGCGCTGGTACAACGCGGTGATGACGCGCGGCGATCTGGTCATCGCCAACTCCGACTACACCCGCGACCATGTGCTGGCGCAGCACCATCTGGACCCGGACAAGATCGTCACCATCCCGCGCGGCGTCGACCTGACCCGGTTCGATCCGCGCAAGGTTCCGGCGACGCGCGTCTCCGCCCTGCGCAAGGCCTGGGGCCTGCCGAAGGCCGGGGCGAAGGTCGTGTTCGTGCTCGGCGGCCGGCTCACAAGGATCAAGGGGCACCTTTCGATCATCGCCGCCGCCGCGACAATGAAGGCCGCCGGGCGCGAGGACTTCGTCATCGTCTTCGCCGGCGACGATCAGGGCCGCACCGACTATCGCGCGGAAATCCTGACCGCGATCGCCGACGCCGGCCTGACCGACGTGGTCAAGGTCGTCGGCCATTGCGACGACATGCCGGCCGCGTTCCGGCTGGCGGACGTGGCGCTGCTGCCGACACTGAAGCCCGAGTCGTTCGGACGCGCCGCTGTCGAACCCCAGGTCATGGAACGGCCGGTGATCGTCTCCGCCCACGGCGGGGCGGTGGAGACGGTGGTCGAGGGCGAGACCGGCTGGAAGGTCGCGCCCGGCGATGTCGAGGCCTGGGCCACGGCCATGACCACCGCGATCGACGTCGGCGCGGCTCGTCGCAAGGCCATGGGCGAGGTTGCAGCCGAACGCGCGCGCCGTCTTTATTCAGTCGACGCCATGTGCGGCGCCACGCTTGCAGTCTATGCACGCGTGCTGGAGGCGAGAGCGTGACGCGCGAGATCAAGAAGGTCCTGGTGATCCAGGCGGGCTCTATCGGCGAGTTCGTCCTGTCGCTGGCCGCGATGAAGCGGATCCGGCTGGCGCACCCGCATGCCCGCATCACCCTGCTCACGGTTCCCCAGTTCGAGGCGCTGGCCAAGGCCAGCCCCTATTTCAACAGCATCGAGACAACCGCGCGTCCGGGATCGCCCGGCGAATGGCTGGCCCTGCGCGGACAGATCAAGGCCGCCCGCTACGACCGCGTCTATGATCTCGAAAGCACGCCGACGAGCCGCTTCCTGTTTCAGATGCTGCGCCCGTTCCCGCCGGCCTGGTCCGGCGCGGCGCCGGGCGCGCGGCTGCGGCATCGCAATCCCTCGCGCGAGCAGATGCACACGCTGGAGCGCCACGCCGAGCAGCTGATGGTCGCCGGGGCCTGGCCGGACGCGCCAACGGGGCCCGGCGAGGCCCCGCCCCCGGACCTGAGCTGGATCCTGCGCCGCGCCCAGGAGCCCCGGCCCGTGGCGGGCGCGGCCGCGCCGAAGCCCTTCGTGCTGATGGTGCCCGGCGGCGGCGAGAACAAGCCGGAGAAGCGCTGGCCGATCGCCAACTATGCCGAGCTGGCCAGCCGTCTGAAGGCGCGCGGCTTTGACATCGTCATCATCGGCGGACCGCAGGAGAGCGCCATGGCCCGCGCGATCCAGAAGACGGTCGGCCAGGCGCGCGACCTGACCGGCCGCACCGATTTCGCCCAGATCGCCGTGCTGGGCGCCCGGGCCGCGCTGGCCATCGGCAACAACACCGGACCGATGCATCTGATCGCCGCCGCCGGGGCCCCGACCATCGCCCTGTTCGACGGCGCGCCCGACACCCTGCGCAACGCCCCGCGCGGTCATGTGGCGGTGATCCAGGCGCCAACGCTGGCGGAACTGTCGGTCGAAACCGTGGCCCAGGCGGCCTGGTCGCTGCTGCCGCGTTAATCGCTTTCGCGCTGTGGCCTCGCCGCGCTTGATCGGGGCGGGGTGGAAGGTCATATATCGCGCAAGAGTCCCGGAACGCTTCGGCGTCCCGCGGCCTTCTCATGTAAACAGCCACCGGAGCACCGCCTATTCGCCGTCCCAACAATACGCCGCCCGTCAAGGACGGGCCGCGCATCAACGACGAGATCCGCGTCCCACGCGTCCTGCTGATCGACCAGAACGGCGAGAAGCAGGGAGAGATGCCGACCTCCGCCGCCCTCGAGGCCGCCGAGGAAGCCGGTCTGGACCTCGTCGAGATCGTTCCGAACGCAGACCCGCCCGTCTGCAAGATCCTGGACTACGGCAAGTTCAAGTTCCAGGAGCAGAAGAAGAAGAACGAAGCGCGCAAGCGTCAGAAGGTTGTGGAAATCAAGGAGATCAAGCTCCGCCCCAACATCGACGTGCACGACTACGAGGTGAAGGCGCGCTCGATGACCCGCTTCTTCGAAGAGGGCGACAAGGTGAAGGTCACGCTCCGCTTCCGCGGCCGCGAAATGGCGCACCCCGAGCTCGGCATGAAGCTGCTGCAGAAGGTCCGCGCCGACTTCGAGATCGTGGCCAAGTGCGAGTACGAACCCCGCATGGAAGGCCGCCAGATGATCATGATCCTCGCGCC
>CAZISF010000183.1:0-5596 GCA_964541915.1 uncultured Caulobacter sp. | reverse complement strand
CATGAGCGCCGCCTGGCTGGTCTACCTCGGCGAGGTCTCCTACTCGGTCTACATGACCCACCTGCCGGTCGACATCGCCTACTTCCACGCACTCGACAGGGTCGCGCCCGGGATCAGCGGAGCGGCGGCCTGGTTCGCCTGGATCGGCGTTTTCGCCGCCACGCTGGTTGTTTCCATGGCGACGTACCATCTGGTCGAGCGCCCGGCGCGGAACTGGATGCGCGCACACGACCCTTTCATGCGCAAACCTCCGCCAGAACCGCCGCACGAGCCGGTGATCTGAATGACCCGGACCGTGGCCGCCCGTCTGACTATGGGCCGGACTCAACCTGCCGCCCGAGAGCGGTGATCATTGCCATTGTGAGCGCAGCCGGGAGCCAGCATCCTGTCGCGCGCCCTGTCTGCGCGCGCCCTGTCTGAATGAGTGAGCCATGCTTCGTTGGTCGATACAGCTGCACAAGTAGATCGCCCTGATCGTCGGCATCCAGGTGCTCTTCTGGGTCGCCGGGGGTGTGGTGATGACGGCCATTCCCATCGAACGGGTGCGCAGCGAGCATCATGTGGCAGACGCAAAGCCTTCGCCGCTCGCCATTGATGCGGCGATGCCTGTCGCGGAGGTCACCCGGCGGGCCGGTCTTCAGCCGGTCGAGGCCCAGCTGAAGGCGACTCCGCGCGGACCCGTGTGGTCGTTGAAACCCGCCAGTGGCGATCCGGTCATTCTGTCGGCGACCACCGGAAAGCCGATGGGGGCGATGTCAGCGTCGGACGTCCAGGTCCTGGCCCAGCGAGCCTACAAGGGCGACGGCAAGGCCGTCTCGGCGACTTCGGCGAACCCCAGATAACCTCCCTCGGACACGGCTCCGGCCGTGCTGGGACCGGCATGGCTGCCGAGGGGAACGGAGGGGTGCCCGTCAGCGCCGATGGCGTAGGAATAGAAGTCGGAGACCAGCTGCGAGAGGCCGGCCTCGGTGCGGTCGTAGCGACCCTTCTGCGTGGGCGAGACATCGCCGGTCAGGGTGTTGACCGCCTCGATCGCCGCCACGCAGTGGCCCTGCCCCATGATCCAGGACCGCGTCTTGCCGGACAGCACGTTGGCGGCGAGATAGCCCACGAAGGCCGGGACCATGTTCAGCGACCCGCCCATGTGGCCTTCGGGGGCGGCCTTGAAGTCTTCGGCGGGGAGCGGTGCACCGCTCAGGTCCACCTTTCGGGCATAGGTCATATGGCCGACGACCCACATCGCTGCGCTGGTCAGTCGGTCGGCGGCGGCGAGAACCCGGTAGACCGACTCCCGGTCCGGCCAGGCGTGGCGTTCAACCAGGCGCGCCGCGAGGGCCTCGATGCGCACTACTGTCGCCGCGTCGCGCCGCAGCGGCCCGTACCCCGGCCTCCACTGGTCGACCCAAAGCTCAGCCATGAAACCGCCCTTCAATCGAGCCGCATCGGCGCCACGGCGCCCACGACCAACAGGGAGGAATGACGTCGCCGATGGCGAACTCTTACAGCGCGGCCAACGCTCCGAGCGGCGTCGCTGGCGTCCCGCCACCCGTAATGATCCGCGCCGAACACGTCGTACCGGGCAGCGCTGGTTGAGCGCGATAGGGAGGCCCGATAATGAGAACTATGTTGATGGCGGCCGCCAGCGCCGCCTTGCTGATGGCCGCTCCCGCGCTGGCCCAGGATCCCCACCACCCGGCCGATACAGCCGCGACGCCTGCCGCCGCCGCGCCGCTTACCGACGCGCAGATGCACGACATGTGCAAGTCGGTCATGGGCGACCAGATGGCCCCGAAGGCGCCCCACGACCACGGCCGCGACAAGACCGGCGCCCCGACCTGGCCCGGCGGCAAGCCGCAGACCAAGGCCGAGATGGAAGCCATGCACGACAAGTGCGCGGCGATGATGACGTCGGCGAGCGCTCCCACGGCGCCGGCCCCCACGCCTCAATAGAGGTTCGGCTTGCGGGCCAGATGCGCGCGGCGGCCGATCGTCGGCCCCGCGCCTATCTGGCCAGCCATCGGGCGTGGATTGCGCCTCTTCAGGTACAGACGGCCGTCGGCGCCGCGCGAACTTCCAGAACCGGGGCAAACCCACCGCCAGGCGTTCGCATGTTCGTGGTCTGGCCCTGGTAGAGACGCGCGGCGGCCAACAAGACCTCCCCGGAATAGGCGTAGAGCCGCACATCGACCTTCAGCTCCGAGCGCGTCTCTCCGTGCTCGATCATCCGCGGTCCCGGCGCGGCGAAGGTCTGGGCCACATAGGCGCCCGCCAGAATGCTGTCCCAGACCCCGCGGGTGATCTTGTCCCCGCGATAGGCGGCCTTGCTGCCGTGGCCGCCGGCCGGTTTGAAGAACAGGCGCCGCCGGTCCCGCCAGAGGTCATCGGCGTTGGCGGCCGAGACGATCACGGTTTTTGGTACGGCGCTGTCGAGAAGCTCAATATCAGCTTGCGGGAGCCCCCAGCGCCGGAGGCGGTCCGCGTCGGACAGGAGCGTCAGATTGCGCTTGTCGGCGAGGAGGGCATGGACCCTCGGATTTGGAGTCACGACCACCGCGCCGGCCCGGTAGGCGGCCCGCAGCACCGCGTGTCGCGGCTCGTCGAGGGCGAAGTCGACCAGCCGGTTGTAGACGAGATCGACAGGCTCGCCGCCAACCGCGACACGGCCCCCGGTCATGGTCAGATCGCCCGGATCGGCGATGATGGCCCTGAACCCCCGCGACTCCAGCAAAGCCTTTGCCAGCCGGAACTCCGGATAGAGATGCTGTTCCTCCGGCTGGTCGTCGATGATGGCGATCGTCGCCGGCCGGCCGGGTCGTCCCTGACGCCGCCACTCAGCGACGAACATGTCGGCGATCCGGTCTCCGAACCCTTCCGAGGGACGAATATCGAACGGCGCGAGGACCTCGGCGCAGCAGGCGCTCTGGGCCCGCGCCAGGACGGCGTTGAGAAAGGCGCCGCCGGCGTTTGTGTTCACCTCGATCAGCCGTGGACCGTCCGGCGTGACGTGAAAGTCGTAGCCCATGAGGGCGCCGAGGGGGCCAAACTCCGCCTGGGCGATCGCCGGCGCCCAGGCCAGGGCCGCGTCCTGGTATCCGGGCAACCGGGCGGCGGCCTCGACCGCGGTCACCACCCGCGCCATCTCGGCCATGGTCTCGGCCGGCACGAATACCGGGACATTCGAAAACAGCAGCGGATGAGAGCGAGCCAGGCTCGCCGCGAATCCCGCGGCCCCGGCTTCCCGATCCAGCGAACTTTGCAGAGCCTTGCGATCAAGCGTGATGCAGAAGCACCCTCTGTTCAGCAGCTCGGCTCCGGCCCAGGATTCCACTGTCATTCTCCGCCCGTGTTTCCCAGCATGCTCAACCTGGGAAGGCCGACCTCAGTCCCCAAGGCTTCCCTTTGGACCACATGGATGAACGTCCGGCGCGAATTTGGATCCACGCGCATGACCCATTCGCGCGAAAGCCGGAATCGGAGCCGCCGCATGAACCGGTGATCTGGCAGACCAAGCGGCGTCCGACCGCCCATCTCTCGCTCAAACTGGAACGTAACGCCCGGCGGTGTGATTGCGACAGATCAAGGATGCAGGGACAGGTCGGTGGATATTGCGCTGATCGGACCAGCCTGGTCCAGAAAGCCAAACGCCATGTCCATGTCCTTCAAGCCCCTGCTGTTCGTCGCCGCCCTCGGGTTAGCAACCTCGGCCTATGCGGCTGAACAACCCGCGCCGCCTCGTGATCACGGCCCGGCCGCCGATCCAGCAGCCGCTCCCGCCGCACCGGCCGCCCCCGCCGCAAAGGGCGGCATGATGGCCATGGATGGAATGATGGGCATGGGGCCGTTGCACTGCATGGGCCTGTCCGAGCAGCGCCTGTCAGGCCTGAGGACCGAGCTCAGCATCACTGACAGGCAACTCCGGGCCTCGAACGCCTTCGCGGCGGCCGTGAAGGCCGACACGCACCCCATGCCCGCCGGCATGACCATGCCGATGCCCATAAAGCCCGGCGGCATGCCCGGCATGATGGGCGGCGACGGCATGATGGCGATGATGATGTCCAAGCCTCTTCCCGAGCGCCTCGCCCACCACGAAATGATGATGAAAGAGCACCTGAAGGCGCTTCACAAGGTCCGGACGGCGGTCACCGGCCTCTATCGGGTCCTGACCCCCGAGCAGCGGGTCATGGCCGACAAGAGCCTTTGCGGCGGAATGGCGCACTAGGTCGCGTGCCTCGCCTCAACGGATC
Source organism: uncultured Caulobacter sp. (assembly GCA_964541915.1). Taxonomy (GTDB): domain Bacteria; phylum Pseudomonadota; class Alphaproteobacteria; order Caulobacterales; family Caulobacteraceae; genus Caulobacter. The sequence continues at coordinate 1,352 of CAZISF010000183.1, read as the reverse complement.
GGACCCGCCATGAGCTACTATTTCTCAAAGACGCTCGCCGCGCCTTTCGATGACGCCGTCGTCAGGGTGAAGGCGGCGCTGGCCCACGAGGGCTTCGGCGTCATCAGCGAGATCGACATCCGTCAGACGCTCAAGACCAAGATCGGCGTCGAGTTCCGCCCCTACCTGATCCTCGGCGCGTGCAACCCAGCCCTGGCCCACGAAGCCCTGTTGCTGGAGGACAAGGTTGGCCTGATGTTGCCCTGCAATGTCATCGTTCAGGAAGCAGATGATGGTCGGGTAGAGGTCGCCGCCATCGATCCCGCCGCATCCATGCAGTCCATCGACAATCCCGCCCTAAAGACCCAGGCCGCCATCGTTGGCGAGAAGCTGAAAGCCTCGCTCGAACGGCTCTAACGATCGCCGATGCGCCATCCGGTGCCGGGATCACGCATACAGTGCGTGTCGCGCGGTTGTTGCGGCCGCCTATTCCTATTTGATCAACCCGAACGACGTGATGGTCTGGGAAGTCGGCCGCCCGGCTCAGGCGATCCATCTGGCACGGCGAATCAACAGCCCACAGAACTCGGGCTTCCGCCTAAAAATGGCCCCTTACGTAGGGGAAAGAGGGCGGCCCCTTCGAGATGGAGCTGTCGCTCGCGCCGATCTGATTGATCGCCGGAGTGACCCCGCAGCCGCGTCTGCTGGCACAACTCTAAATTACACAAATAAGCACATTAGGAGCCTTTTAGGTAATAAAAGGCCTTGACCCACCGTCTGCTCCAACCCACGGTTGGGCGGCCCGGCCTTCACGGGCTGTCGAGACGGAAGGATCCAGTGATGAGACCCATCTCCAGAAATTGTCGTTGGATCACTTTGGGCCACCCGATGGGGGCTGTTCTGCTGCTCGCCGTCGGGGCGGCTCTCGTGATGGCGGAGCCGGCCTTGGCGGCCGGCAGCGGCACGGCCATGCCTTGGGAAGGACCGCTGACCACGATCATGAATTCGCTCGCCGGGCCGGTGGCGAAGGCGATCGGTGTGATCGCCATCGTCATCACCGGACTTGGCTTTGCCTTCGCAGAGGGCGGGTCGGCCATGCGCAAAGGCATCGGAATCGTGTTCGGCCTGGCCATCGCGTTCACGGCGACGACCTTCGTGACCAGCTTCTTCAACCTGACCGCCGGCGCGGTGTTTTAGGATGGCGGGATCCCGGATCGAAGGCTTTGAGATCGGCTTCCACAGTTCGCTGTCCGAGCCGGTGACCATCGGCGGCGTGCCCCGGATGATCGCGGTGTTGAACGGCACCGTGACCGCGACCCTCGCCCTGGGGCTCCAGGTCCCGATGATCGGCATCCCCTTGGGCCTCGCGGTCC
>CAZISF010000182.1:0-5677 GCA_964541915.1 uncultured Caulobacter sp. | reverse complement strand
CACAGATCAGGCCCTCCGGTGGAAACACCGGGGGGCTTTTTCTTTGCCGGGGCGCCGAACCAAGCCATCCTGTGTGTGGCGAGGACCCTCCGTGACCGACGAGCCCCTATATAGAGTGACCGATCTCTCCGCTCCGGGAATGGCGCAGGTCCGCCGCGCGATCACCCTGGTGTTGACGCGCCATGAGCCCTGGCCGGCGTTCGTGATCGACCGGAACTGGACGGTGCTGGCGGCCAACGACGCGGCCCAGCGGCTGCTGAGGCTCATGCTCGGCGAAAGCCGCGTCAGCCGGCCGATGAACCTGATGACGCTGTTCCTGGCGCCGGACGAACTGCGACGGCACATTCTCAACTGGCAGGCTTTCGCGGGCGCGATGCTGCGGCGGGCTTCGATCGAGGCGGCTGCCGGGCCGGACGACGCGCGCCTTCAGGCGGTCTGGAGCGACCTGCTGGCCGTGCCGGATGTCGCCGGACTGTTGATGGCCGACCCCGCGCCGTCACCCGAGCCGCTCTGCGAGGTGCGCTTCATGTCGCAGAGTCGCGAACTGGGCCTGGTCCCGACCACCATCGCTTTCGCCACCCCCGTTGACGCCACGCTCGACGGCTTGCGCGTCGAAGCCTTCCTGCCGTCGGACGATGAGTCCGAGACGCTGCTGCTGGCGCTGGCCGGGGGCGGGTAGGGAGTAGGGAGTAGGGCTTGGGGAGTAGCCAGGGAGGGACGCGGCGCCAACGGCGTGCGCAGGTCGAACTACTCCCTACGCCCTTGCCCCTGCGCCCCGGCGACCCCCAACATGACGCCCCTGTCATGACCGCGAATTAAGCTGCCTCCGGCGGGAGTCCGGCATAGCGTCCCCTCACCATGCATTGAGGGGAGACATTCCGATGCGCGCATTCCTGACCGCCGGCGTCGCCGCCGCGGCGCTCCTGGGGGCCACGGCCGCCCAGGCCGCTTCCGTCGAGATCAAGGACGCGGCCGCCCGCGTCGTCGTCATTCCGGAGAACCGGAGCGATGTGAAGGTCGAGTTCCTGACCACCAATCCCGGCCTGCCGCTGACCGTCCGCGCAGAGGGCGACAAGACCATTGTCGACGGCGGGCAGCGCTTCGGCGCCATCCGCACCTGTCGCACCACCAACGGCGACGCGACCGTCACGGTCAACGGCAAGACCTATGACTGGGCGAACCTGCCCCAGATCGTCATCCATACGCCTATGGACGCCGAGGTGGCCGGCGGCGGCGCGGTGTTCGGCAGCGTCGGGCGAAGCAACAGCCTTGTTCTGGCCAGCGCCGGCTGCGGTGACTGGACGGTGGCCAATGTGGCGGGTGAGCTGAAGATCAATCTGGCCGGATCAGGCGACGTCACGGTCGGCACGGCCGGCGCCACCGCCATCAACATCGCCGGATCCGGGGACGTGAAGACCGCCGGCATCGGCGGCGCCCTGACGGTCAACATCGCAGGCTCGGGCGACACGGAAGCGGCCTCCGTCAGCGGGCCGGTCAGCGCCAACATCATGGGATCGGGCGACGTGAAGGTTCGCGGCGGCAAGGTCGGCGCCATCGCTGCGTCGATCGCCGGATCGGGCGACATCGTCATCATCGCCCCGGCCGAGAGCCTCAGCGCCAGGGTCGCCGGATCCGGCGACATCCGCGTGCTCAGCGTGTCCGGAGCGGTCAGCAAGAAGGTGGCCGGCTCGGGCGACGTGGTCGTCGGGCCGATCGACGACGCCGACTGACGCGACACCCCCCGAACAGGGGGTACGCCCCGCGCCCGGCGTCTCTAGGCTTCGGTGGTGCGGAACTCTCCGGCTGGTCCATGCTCCGTTACATTGACGAGCCGGACGCGGGTTCGCCCGTCTCCGATCGGCGCTATCCCTCCAAGGGCGCCGGTCGGCAGGAGTTCCGCCGCCTGGAGGGACCGCCTTGGCCGGCTGTCGCCGCAAGAGGGAAGGAATTCGGGCCGGAAAGGACATTCGAGGCCCTTGCCGGGTTGACCTTCCCGAGTCGCTGCCTTAGTAACCGCCCCTCTGTTGGACCGGCAGTGCACTTCGGTGCAGACGCGGCCCGCGGAACGAACCGACCTATGGCTTTCCATCAAAGGAAAATCGCGGTTGGGGAGCAGGTCCTCGCGGATGTCCGCCTGGACCACTTTCGTTTTTGCGGACTGGCGTTGTCCGACCCATCCCCTCGGGGATGACGTCGGGTTGGTCTTTGAAATGGTCTGAAGCACGCGGGCGCCGCCCTTCTTGGGGAGCCCTTTGGGAAACACGAGCGATATGGATCGTCAGAACATCCGCATCCGGCTCAAGGCCTTCGATCACCGCGTGCTGGATCATTCCACACGCGAGATCGTGAATACGGCCAAGCGCACGGGCGCCACCGTCAGGGGGCCGATCCCCCTGCCCACGCTCATTGAGAAATTCACCGTCAACCGCTCGCCGCACGTCGACAAGAAGTCGCGCGAGCAGTTCGAAATCCGCACGCACAAGCGTGTCCTGGATATCGTCGACCCCACCCCGCAGACCGTGGACGCGCTGATGAAGCTCGACCTGTCCGCCGGCGTGGACGTCGAGATCAAGCTGTAGGGAGCCGAGAACAATGACTCTCCCCGCACAACGCACCGGCGTCATCGCCAGGAAGCTGGGCATGACCCGCTTCTTCGACGAAACCGGGCAGCACGTTCCGGTCACCGTCCTCAGCCTCGACGGCTGCCAGGTGACGGCCCAGCGCACGGTTGAGAAGGACGGCTACACCGCCCTCCAGCTCGGCGCCGGCGCCAAGAAGGCCAAGAACACGCCGAACGGCATGCGCGGCCACTTCGCCAAGGCTCAGGTCGAACCCAAGCGGGTCGTGGCCGAGTTCCGCATCGAAGAAGGCGCGATGATCGACGTCGGCGCTGAATTCACGGCCGACCATTACATGGCGGGCCAGAAGGTCGACATCACCGGCACGACGGTCGGCAAGGGCTTCGCCGGCGCCATGAAGCGCTGGAACTTCGGCGGCATGCGCGCCACGCACGGTGTCTCGGTCTCGCACCGGGCTCACGGTTCGACCGGCCAACGCCAGGATCCGGGCAAGACCTTCGCCGGCAAGAAGATGGCCGGTCACCTGGGTCAGGAAACCGTCACCACCATGAACCTCACGGTCTGGAAGGTGGACGTCGAGCGCGGCCTGATCCTGATCAAGGGCGCCGTCCCCGGCACCGAAGGCTCCTATGTGAAGGTGCGCGACGCGATCAAGAAGGCGGCTCCGGCCGACCTGCCGCGTCCGGGCGCTTTCCGCAAGGCGGGCGATGTGGCGGTTGCCGCCGCGCCGGCTGAAGAGCCCCAGGTTGAAGAGGCCGCGGCCCCCGAAGCCACGCAAGAGGGCGCTGAATAATGAAACTCGACGTCATCAAACTTGACGGCGCCAAGGCCGGTTCGGTCGATCTCGACGACGCCATCTTCGGCATCGACGAGATCCGCGGGGACATCCTTCAGCGCGTCGTCACCTGGCAGCTGGCCAAGCGCCGCTCCGGGAACCACAAGATTCAGGTCCGCAACGAGGTCTCTCGTACGGGCAAGAAGATGTACAAGCAGAAGGGCACCGGCGGCGCCCGTCACGGTTCGCGCCGTGCGGCCCAGTTCGTCGGCGGCGCCAAGGCTCACGGCCCGGTCGTCCGCAGCCACGAGTTTGGTCTGAACAAGAAGATCCGCGCCATGGCCCTGCGTCATGCGCTGTCTTCCAAGGCCAAATCGGGTTCGCTGGTCGTCCTGGACGCCGCCGAGCTGACCGATCCGAAGACGGCCGGTCTGCGCGCCACCCTGGACAAGATGGGCCTCAAGAACGCCCTGATCATCGCCGGGCCGGAAGTGAACGCCAACTTCAAGCTGGCGGCTCGCAACATTCCGAACATCGATGTGCTGCCGAACGCCGGCCTGAACGTCTATGACGTGCTGCGCCGCGGGACCCTGGTCCTGACCAAGTCGGCCATCGAAGGCATCTCGGCTCGCTTCGCTCAGAAGGAAGCCGCGTAATGACCGCAACCGCTCGCCATTACGACACCATCCTCGCTCCGGTGATCACCGAAAAGGCGACCTATCTGTCTGAACAGAACAAGGTCGTCTTCCGGGTCGCCGACGATGCGACGAAGGACGAGATCGCCGCCGCGGTCGAAGCGCTGTTCAAGGTCAAGGTGACCAAGGTCAACACCCTGAACGTCAAGGGCAAGACCAAGCGCTTCCGTGGTCGCGTCGGATATCGTTCCGACGTCAAGAAAGCCATCGTGACACTGGCCGACGGCCAGTCGATCGACATCACGACGGGGCTCTAAGAGATGGCTCTGAAGCATTACAATCCGACGTCTCCCGGTCGCCGCAGCCTGGTGCTGATCGACCGCAGCGAACTCCACAAGGGTCGCCCGGAGAAGTCACTCGTTGAAGGCCTGACCAAGTCGGGCGGTCGTGGCGGCGGTGGCCGTATTGCGGTCCGCTTCCGCGGCGGCGGCGCCAAGCGTCTGTACCGCATGGTCGACTTCAAGCGTCGCAAGTTCGACGTGGTCGGCACGGTCCAGCGTCTGGAGTACGATCCGAACCGGACGGCCTTCATCGCGCTGATCAAATACGCCGACGGCGAACTGGCCTACATCCTGGCTCCGCAGCGCCTCAAGGTCGGGGACGAAGTCCTCGCCTCGGAAAAGGTCGACGTGAAGCCGGGTAACGCCGCGCCGCTGAGCGGTCTGCCGATCGGCACGATCATTCACAACGTCGAGCTGAAGCCCCTCAAGGGCGGCCAGCTGGCCCGCTCGGCCGGCGCCTACGCCCAACTCGTGGGTCGTGACGGCGGCTACGCCCAGATCCGTCTGGGTTCGGGCGAGCTGCGCATGGTGCAGGACACCTGCATGGCTACTGTCGGCGCCGTCTCCAACCAGGACCATATGAACCAGGTTCTGGGCAAGGCCGGCCGCGTTCGCCACATGGGCTTCCGCCCGCACGTTCGCGGCGTCGCCATGAACCCGGTCGACCACCCGCACGGCGGCGGCGAAGGCCGCACCTCCGGTGGTCGCCACCCGGTGACCCCGGCCGGCAAGCCGACCAAGGGCGCCAAGACCCGCACCAACAAGGCCACGGACAAGTTCATTATCCGGTCGCGCCATAAAGCGAAGAAGGGCCGTTAAGCCATGACACGCTCAGTCTGGAAGGGCCCGTTTGTCGACGGTTACCTGCTGAAGAAGGCAGAGACCGCGCAATCGTCGGGCCGCAAGGATGTGATCAAGACCTGGTCGCGTCGCTCGACCATCATGCCGCAGTTCGTCGGCCTGGTGTTTGGCGTCCACAACGGTCTCAAGCACGTGCCGGTTTCCGTGTCGGAAGACATGGTCGGCCACAAGTTCGGCGAATTCGCTCCGACGCGGAACTTCCCGGGTCACGCGGCCGACAAGAAGGCCAAGAGGAAGTAGCATGTCGAAGAAAGCGAAAGCCCGTCGACTGCCAGGAACTGAGGTTCAGGCCAAGCTGCGCACGCTGCGCACTTCGGCCCGGAAGCTCAACCTCGTGGCCCAGTCGATCCGCGGCCTGAAGGTGCAACGGGCGCTGAACGAACTCGAGTTCAGCCACAAGCGTATCGCCAAGGACGTCCGCAAGGCGTTGCAATCGGCCATCTCGAACGCCGAGAACAACCACAATCTCGACATCGACAACCTGGT
>CAZISF010000181.1:287-5732 GCA_964541915.1 uncultured Caulobacter sp. | reverse complement strand
GCTGGACGCCCTTGTTCTTGAACGCCGAGCCGCAGAGGATCGGATAGAAGGCGCCCGAGAGCACGGCCTTGCGGATGCACTTCTTCAGCACCTCTTCGGACGGCTGGTCGCCGCCGAGGTAGGCTTCCATCGCCTCGTCATCGAGTTCGACGGCGTTTTCCACCAGGTAGTGGCGGGCTTCTTCAGCCTTGGCCACCATGTCGGCGGGGATCTCTTCGTCGTGGTAGTTGGCGCCCAGACCTTCGCTGTCCCAGACAACGGCCTTCATGCGGATCAGGTCGACCAGGCCCTTGAGCGAGGCTTCCGAACCGATCGGCAGCTGGATCGGCACGGCCTTGACGCCGAGGCGGTCGCGGATCGTCGCCAGGCACATCTCGAAGTCAGCGCCGGTCTTGTCCATCTTGTTGACGAACACGATGCGCGGCACGTCGTAGCGGTCGGCCTGACGCCAGACCGTTTCGGTCTGCGGCTCAACGCCCTGGTTGCCATCGAGCACGGCGACGCAGCCGTCGAGCACGCGCAGCGAACGTTCGACCTCGATGGTGAAGTCGACGTGCCCTGGGGTGTCGATGATGTTCAGGCGCTTGCCATTCCACATGGCGGTCGTCGCGGCCGACGTGATGGTGATGCCGCGCTCCTGCTCCTGTTCCATCCAGTCCATGGTCGCGGCGCCGTCGTGGACTTCGCCGATCTTATGGGACTTGCCGGTGTAGTAGAGGATGCGTTCCGTCGTCGTCGTCTTGCCCGCGTCGATGTGGGCCATGATGCCGAAGTTACGGTAGTCTTCGATCGGAGTTGTGCGGGGCATATCGGTCTGCCTGTCGGCCTATAAAACTGAGCGCGGGCGGTTTTGGAGAACCGCCCGCGCCCTGGAAGGTGTCGGGCTGGATCTTACCAGCGGTAGTGCGAGAAGGCCCGGTTGGCTTCGGCCATCTTGTGCGTGTCTTCGCGCTTCTTCACCGCGGTGCCGCGGTTGTTCGAAGCATCAAGCAGCTCGGCGGCCAGCTTTTCGGTCATGGTGTTCTCGCCACGCTTGCGCGCGGCGGTCACCAGCCAACGGATGGCCAGGGCGCGGCGGCGGTCCGGACGGACTTCCACGGGCACCTGATAGGTGGCGCCGCCGACCCGGCGGGACCGGACTTCGATGGCGGGCGCGACGTTGTCGAGAGCCGAGTGGAAGGTTTCCAGGGGGCCCTGGTCCTTGCGCTTGGCTTCAAGGATGTCGAAGGCGCCGTAGATGATGTTCTCGGCGACGGCCTTTTTGCCTTCGTACATGACGTAGTTCATGAATTTCGTGACGATCAGGTCCCCGAACTTGGGATCGGGCAGAACCTGACGCTTCTCTGCGCGGCGGCGGCGGGACATGCTTGCTCTTCCTTACTTCGGACGCTTCGCGCCGTACTTCGAACGGCGTTGGCGACGGTCCTTGACGCCTTGCGTGTCGAGCACGCCGCGCAGGATGTGATAACGGACGCCGGGAAGGTCCTTCACGCGGCCGCCGCGGATGAGCACCACCGAGTGCTCCTGCAGATTGTGGCCTTCGCCCGGGATGTAGCACACGGCTTCGATGCCGGTGGTCAGACGGACCTTGGCGACCTTACGCAGAGCCGAGTTCGGCTTCTTCGGGGTCGTCGTGTAGACGCGCGTGCAGACGCCGCGACGCTGGGGACAGCCCTTGAGGGCCGGCACCTTGTTCCGCGTGGGCTTCGGCTGGCGAGGCTTGCGGATGAGCTGATTGACTGTAGGCATTCGTTCTTTTCGTGCTCGTGGAGACGTGTGCCTTTCGGCCGAAGCGTCTCAGGGTCCTTGTTGATCTTCCGGCTCTTGCGGCGGCCCTTTTCGAACGCGAAAACTCGCCGGCACGCGCTCTCATGCGTTCCGGCGGGCCTGACGGTCCTTGGCGGGACATCCGCTGATCGGGACAGACCCTGATGGACCGGCCCCGAAAGAGGGGCGCTAAATACTGGCGAAGGGCCGTCAGGTCAAGGCTTTGGAAAGGGTTGTGACGAGCGGCGTGACCGGCGGGCGATGATCCGCGAATTGGCGGGCGCGACTCGCGCCGGTTTAGCGCTCTCGTCCCAGGATGGCCCCACGCCAGCCACGGTTTCGCCGCCGCGATCGAAAACCCTGCCGCGCGAAAGAGGGGGCATGGCGCAGACATCCGGCAAGAGGCGCGGTCGAGCCCGCGAGGTCGCCGTCGTGGCGGCCTCCGGGCTGGTGCACGTCGTGGCGCTGGCGCTGCTGGGGCTGTCGACGCCCGACCTGCACACGGCCCCTCGGGACAACGCCCCCGTCGTGCCGCTGGAGATCTGGACCCTGCCCCCGATTCCCGTCGCACGGCCTGTGAGGGCCCGCGTCGCGCCGGCCCCTCCAAGGCTTCACCGGACGCCATTGCCGTCTCTGACAAGCCGCGTCACGCCCCTGCCCCTCCGACCCGCCCGGGAGACGTCCCTGCCCGCGGAAAGGCCGACGCCGGGCACGGCGTCGTCGCCCCTCGCCAGGGTTTCCGGCGATCTGCGCGGCGTCCTGCGCCGATCGCCCGTGGGCTGCGCCAATCGTGACGCTGTCGGCCTGACCCTGCGCGAGCGTGAGGGCTGCGACGAGAGCTTCGCCAGGGGCCGGGAGAACGATGCGGTGATCGCCGCGCCGATGGAGCCCGGCAAACGCGCGGCCTGGGACGCCGCCGCGGCCAGGAAAGAGCGTATCCGCAAGCGCAAGGAGGCCCCGCCGCCGCAGGGCGTCAATCCGACAGACAACGCCGGCGGCACGCGAACCAACGGTCTGGGCATCCTCGGCTACTGAGGCCGCCGTCCGAAGTCCGGCAAACGAAAACGGCCCGGGATCGCTCCCGGGCCGTCTCGTATTGCTTCAGAAACCCTGACGCCGTCAGGCGTCGGTGGTTTCCACGTCGAGCGCGATCTCGACCGGCAGCGGCTCCATCGTCTCCTCGCGGGAGGCCGAAAGGGCCTCGTCGCGCTTGGTGGCGATGCGTTGCAGGCCGCGCAGGTAGGAACCCGTGCCCGCCGGGATAAGCCGGCCGACGATGACGTTTTCCTTCAGGCCTTCGAGGGTATCGACCTTGCCGTGGACCGAGGCGTCGGTGAGGACGCGGGTGGTCTCCTGGAACGACGCCGCCGAGATGAAGCTGCGGGTTTGCAGCGACGCCTTGGTGATGCCGAGCAGGACGGGCTGGACGAGGGCCGGACGGCCGCCGCGGGCTTGCGCCTTGGTGTTCTCGATATCCAGATCCGGCTTGTCGAGGTGGTCGCCACGGATCAGGCCCGTGTCGCCCGGCTCGAGGATTTCGACCTTCTGCAGCATCTGCCGGACAATCACCTCGATGTGCTTGTCGTTGATCGGCACGCCCTGCAGTCGATAGACCTCCTGGATCTCGTCGACGAGGAAGTTGGCCAGCGCCTCGACGCCCAGGATGCGCAGGATGTCGTGCGGATCCGGGTTGCCGTCGATGATGTACTCGCCGCGCAGGATCACGTCGCCGTCGTGGACGGTGATGTGCTTGCCCTTCGGGATCAGGAACTCGACCGCGTCACCACCATCTTCCGGGGTGATCTTGATGCGGCGCTTGTTCTTGTAGTCGCGGCCGAATTCGACGCGACCGTCCATCTCGGCGATGACCGCGCAGTCCTTCGGACGGCGGGCTTCGAAGAGTTCGGCGACGCGCGGCAGACCGCCGGTGATGTCCCGGGTCTTGGCGCCTTCGGTCGGCATACGGGCGATGACCTCGCCCGGCTTGACCTCGTCGCCGTCGCCGACGGACAGAACCGCGCCGACCGGCAGGAGGTAACGGGCTTCACCGCCGTTCGACAGACGCTTGTAGGCGCCGTCGGCGTCGATCACGGCCAGGGCCGGACGCAGGTCCGAACCGCGGGTCGAGGTCCGCCAGTCGGTGATCACGCGGTTGGCGATACCGGTGGCCTCGTCGGTTTCCTCGCGAACGGAGAAGCCGTCGACCAGGTCCTCGGCGCGGATCTTGCCGGCCACTTCGGTGATGATCGGCGCGGTGTAGGGGTCCCACTCGGCGAGACGATCGCCGCGCTTGACCTTGTCGCCGTCCTTGACCTTCAGGCGCGCACCGTAAGGCGGCTTGTAGGCTTCGCGATCCTTGCCATCGACCTGGACGGTGATGGTGGTGTTGCGGCTCATGACGATGAACTCGCCATTCGACGCCTTCACCGTCGGACCGACGATGCGGGCCGTACCGACGTTGCTGCTTTCGAAGAACGACTGCTCGGCGACCTGGGCCGCGCCGCCGATGTGGAACGTCCGCATCGTCAGCTGGGTGCCCGGCTCGCCGATCGACTGGGCGGCGATGACGCCCACGGCTTCACCGATGTTCACCGGCGTGCCGCGCGCGAGGTCGCGGCCGTAGCAGGCGCCGCAGACGCCCGTGCCGGCTTCGCAGGTCAGGACCGAACGGACCTTCACGCTCTGGACGCCGGCCTTGTCGATGACGTCGGCAAGGTCTTCGACCAGATAGGTGTCGGCCGGGATCAGCACTTCGCCCGACGTCGGATCCTTGATGTCCTCGGCCGAGAAGCGGCCCAGGACGCGCAGACCCAGCGAGACCAGCACGTCGCCGCCTTCAACCACGGCCTTCAGGGTGATGCCCCGGGTGGTGCCGCAGTCTTCCTCGGTGATGATGCTGTCCTGCGCCACGTCGACGAGACGACGGGTCAGGTAACCGGAGTTGGCGGTCTTCAGCGCGGTGTCGGCCAGACCCTTGCGGGCGCCGTGGGTCGAGATGAAGTACTGGAGAACGGTCAGGCCTTCACGGAAGTTCGCCTTGATGGGCGTTTCGATGATGGAGCCGTCCGGCTTGGCCATGAGGCCGCGCATGCCGGCGAGCTGACGGATCTGGGCGGCGGAACCACGCGCGCCCGAGTCGGCCATGATGTAGATCGAGTTGAACGACTTCTGTTCCTGGATGGAACCGTCCTTCGCCTTGACCTTCTCGGTCGACAGGTTGTCCATCATCGCCTTGGCGACGAGTTCGTTGGTGCGCGACCAGATGTCGACGACCTTGTTGTAGCGCTCGCCCTTGGTCACCAGACCGGAGCCGAACTGGGCTTCGATCTCACGCACTTCCTCTTCGGCGGCGTTGATGATCTTTTCCTTCTCGGCCGGAATGACCATGTCTTCCATGCCGACGGAAACGCCGGAGTACGTGGCTTGCGAGAAGCCCAGGTACATCAACTGGTCAGCGAAGATCACGGTGTCCTTGAGGCCCAGCACGCGGTAGCAGCTATTGAGCAGACGCGAGATGTTCTTCTTGGTCATGGCCTGGTTGATCAGCTGGCTGGCGGTGGGCTTTTCCGCGCTCGTCGGGGTGGTCTTTGGCGCTTGGCCTGCGCGCAAGGCCGCGGCTTTGGACCCGATCGACGCGCTGCGCTTTGAATAGCGGCAGCTCGATCCGCGGCGATCGGC
>CAZISF010000181.1:0-277 GCA_964541915.1 uncultured Caulobacter sp. | reverse complement strand
CCGGCACGATGTTCCAGAGCAGGCAGCGGCCCGGCGTGGTGTCGGCCAGGAACTTGCGCTCGACCTTCTCGCCATCATCGTTGATGGTGACTTCACGCACGCGCACCTTGATCTTGGTATGCACGTCGACGAACTTGCCACCGAGTGCGCGCGTGACTTCGGCGAAGTCGGCGAAGACCATGCCTTCGCCTTTGGCGTTCACGCGGTCACGCGTGATGTAGTACAGGCCGAGCACGACGTCCTGCGACGGCACGATGATCGGCTCGCCGTTGGCCGG
>CAZISF010000180.1:0-5800 GCA_964541915.1 uncultured Caulobacter sp. | reverse complement strand
AGCGTCACGAACAGCTCTGACTCGATGACCCACTGGCCGGTGACCTTGCGCCAGGCGGCGAGATAGGTCCCGGTCAGGGTCGTCTCGCCGTCCGGGCCACGCCAGAGCGCCGTCCAGCGCCCGGACTCGGCGGCCCGCGCCCCGGCGGCGTCGAGCTCGACCGTATCGGTTGTCCGCTCGTAGGTGACGAAGGCCGGGTCGGCGAACTGGGCGGCGAAGGCCTCCAGCACCATGGCCGCGCCCGTCAGGCGGCTGCCGTCGCCGGCGATGACCGTCATCTCCGGATGGAAGAACGGCTTCAGCCGCGCCGCGTCATGTGCGGCGATCAGCCGGTTGGTCAGCTTGCGGCGCGCCCGGATCGCATCGGCGGGAGAGGTCATGATCTCCCCTACACCGCCCTCCCGGCCGCCGTCGATCAGGTCCCCGCGCGTGTCACGCGCCAGACGACGTTGCCGACATCATCGGCGACCAGCAGCGCGCCGCGCCGGTCGATGGTCACGCCGACCGGACGACCACGGGCCTCGCCGCCCGGCGTGAGGAAGCCCGTCAGCACCTCGACGGCCGGACCGGCCGGCTTGCCCCCGCTGAACGGCACATAGATCACCCTGTAGCCGCTGCGCGGGTTGCGGTTCCACGAGCCATGCTGGCCGACGAAGGCGCCGCTGGACCAGGCCGGGCCCAGGTCCGCGCCCGCGCTGAAGGTCAGGCCCAGGGAGGCCGTGTGGGGTCCCAGCGCATAATCCGGAACGAGCGCGCTCGCGACGAGATCAGGCCGCTGCGGCGTCATCCGCGTATCCACATGCTGGCCGTAATAGCTGTAGGGCCAGCCGTAGAAGCCGCCATCGCGGACGCTGGTCATGTAGTCGGGAACCAGGTCGCTGCCGATCTCGTCGCGCTCATTGACTGCAACCCACAGCGCGCCGCTGTCAGGGTTCCAGGCCATGCCGACGGGGTTGCGCAGCCCGCCGGCGAAGATGCGGTGCGCGCCCGTCGCCGGATCGATCGCCCAGATCGCCGCGCGGCCGGTCTCCTTGTCGATGCCATTCTCGCCGACATTGCTGTTCGAGCCGACGGAGACGTAGAGCGTCCGTCCGTCCGGGCTGGCGACCACGTTCTTGGTCCAGTGATGATTGATCGGCCCGCCCGGCAGATCGGTGACCTTGACCGGCGGGACGCTGATCCGCGTGTCGCCGGCGTGATAGGTAAACCGCACCAGGGCGTCGGCGTTGGCGACGTAGAGCTGGTCGCCGACAAGGGCCATGCCGAACGGCGAATTGAGGCCCGACAGCAGCACCGTCCGCAGCTCGGCGACGCCGTCGCCATCCGCGTCTCGCAGCAGGGTGATGCGATTGGCCGTCGGGGCGGCGGCGCCGGCCTTCTTCATCGCCAGGCCCATGAAGAAGCCGCGCAGGCCCTTGCCGTCCTCCGGCTTGGGCGGGGCATTGGTCTCGGCGACCAGCACGTCGCCGTTGGGCAGGGCGTAGAGCCAGCGGGGGTGGTCGAGGGCGGAGGCGAAGGCCGCGACCCTGAGGCCCGGCGCCGCGGTCGGGGTCTCGCCCGCCGGCCACGGGTTGGCGTTGGCGACCTTGATTGTGGGAATCAGACTGGCATTGGGCGGCGGCAGGCTCGGGCTGGGTCCCATCCCGGCTTCCACCGACAATCCGGCGGTGTCGCCGCAGCCAACGAGCAACAGGGCGGCGAGGGCCACCGTCGGCATGAGGACAGACTGACGGCGCATGGGACGACCTCCGGAGACCTGCTCCGGAGGCTCAAACGGCGCGCGCCGTCGGATGTTCCGCCGTCAGGCGGTCAGCGGCCCATGCGCTTGGCTTCGCGCTTGGCGCGGGCCTCGGCCTTGGCTTCAGCCTTGCGCGTCTTGCGCTCGTCGCGCTTCAGGGCGAGCTGGGCGTCGGCGTCGTTCAACAGGGCGAGACGGCGCTCTTCGGCGGCGGCGGCTTCGGCCTGACGCTGAAGTTCGGCCTTGGCTTCGGCCGCCTTGCGGGCCTCTTCCTTGGCCAGTTCGCGCGCGGCGCGGGCCGCCTCGCGTTCGGCGGCCAGGCGCTCTTCGCGGTGGACAAAGTTGGGATCGGCGACGGCGGGCTTGGGCTTGAACTTGGCCAGCATGGCCTTCTTGGCGTCCGCCGCGGCCTGTTGGCGCTCGGCGAAGGTCGGTTGCTTCAGCAGACTCATAGGATCTTTCAGCGATTTTTCACGGGGGCTTAAAAGCGAAAAATCCGGGGCGAGGCAAGCCCGGTTTCGCGGGATCGACCACCTCTGTGGTAGAAGCATCGCACCCAGACCGGAGGTTCCAGATGACGCCCGCCCCGATCCAGCAATGGCATGCCTACATGGAGACGCTCGATGCGGCGACGCTCAAGGACCTGCTGGCCGAGGACGTCGTGTTCGAATCGCCGGTCGTCCACACGCCGCAGGCCGGGCGGCCAATCACGATGAAGTACCTGCTCGGCGCGGCGGCCGTGCTCAATAACGACAGCTTCCACTATGAACACGAGTGGTTCTCGCCGACCGGCGCGGTGCTCGAGTTCGTCACCGAGATCGACGGCATCAGAATCAACGGCGTCGACATCATCCACTGGAACGACGCCGGCAAGATCACCCGGTTCAAGGTGATGGTGCGGCCGCTGAAGGCCATCAACCTGCTGCACCAGAAGATGGGCGCCATGCTGCAGAGCATGGCTGGCTAGAGCGTCAGGGCCATCCAGACGTCGCACCGCGAATAGGGTGTGTCCTGCGCCGGCAGGTCGGTGAAGCCCATGGCGCGATAGAGACCGAGGGCCGGCCCCAGCGCGCTGTTCGTTTCGAGGTACAGGCGGGCGGCACCGAGCGCCCGGGCCCGTTCGATACAGGCCTGCATAAGATCGCGGCCGAGGCCTGTCCCGCGCGCTGCCTCGCTGACCGTCATCTTGATCACCTCGAAGCCGCCGTCAGGCATGGCTTTCAGGCCTACGCAGCCGATCGCGTCGCCGACGGCGTCCTCGGCCATGAAGATATGGCCGCCCGGGGCGATCACCTTGCCGACCGGATCGGCCAGCACCTCGGCGTCGGCCGGCTCGATCACGAAGTGCCGGGTGATCCAGGCTTCGTTCAGCGTTCGCCACGCCTCGGCGTGACGGGGTTCGAAATCGACGATGGGCATGGCATGAGTTTGGGCAAGGCCTGTTCCGCCCGCAAGGAGGCTCGCTTGATACATCCCGTCTACGCCGACCTGCCGACAACCATCTTCGAGGTGATGAGCGGCCTCGCCCGCGAGTCCGGCGCGATCAACCTGGGCCAGGGCTTTCCTGACGAGCCGGGACCGGAAGCGGTGCGTCGTCGCGCGGCGGAGGAAGCGCTGAACGGCTACAACCAGTATCCGCCGATGCGCGGACTGCCTGAGTTGCGCAGGGCGGCGGCCGATCACTATGCCCGCTTTCAGGGTCTGGACCTCGACTGGCAGACCGAGGTGACGGTCACCTCCGGGGCCACTGAAGCGCTGGCAGCCGCCTTCCTCAGCCTGATCTCGCCCGGCGACGAAGTCGTGCTGTTCCAGCCACTGTACGACGCCTACACCCCGATGGTTCGCCGCGCGGGCGGCGTGCCCCGCCTCGCCCGGCTGGAACCGCCGCACTGGCGCATCACCCGCGAGATGCTGGACAGCGTCTTCACGCCGAACACGCGGATGGTGGTGCTGAACAACCCGGTGAACCCGGCGGCCGTGATCTTCTCCGACGCCGAGTTGACCCTGCTGGCGGAATACTGCGTGGCGCACGACGCGATCGCCGTCTGCGACGAGGTGTGGGAGCAGATCGTCTTCGACGGCCGTGTCTTCCGCTCGATGATGAGCTTCCCCGGCATGCGCGAGCGGACGGTGAAGATCGGCTCGGCGGGCAAGATGTTCGCCCTGACCGGCTGGAAGGTCGGCTTTCTCTGCGCCGCCCCGACCCTGACCAAAGCCCTGGCCGGCGCGCACCAGTTCCTGACCTTCACCACCCCGCCGCCGTTGCAAGCGGCCGTGGCCTGGGGCCTCGACAACTGCGCCGACTGGTTCGCGACCATGCCGGGCGCGCTGCAGGCGTCACGGGACAGGCTGTCGGCCGGCCTGACGCGCGAGGGCTTCAGCGTCCTGCCGGCGGCCGGGACCTACTTCCTCAATGTCGATCTCGCGGCATCCGGCGTGACCGAGAGGGACCGCGACTTCTGCCTGCGCGCCGTCAGGGAGCACGGCGTGGCGGCGATCCCGGTCTCGGCCTTCTATGAACAGGACGCCCCAACCCACATCATCCGCCTCTGCTTCGCAAAGCGCGACGAGACGCTGGACGCGGGGATAGAACGGCTGGCGGCGGCGCGGATTGCGTCTATGGCGTGAATTTGCTATCATTATCGCAACCTTCAAGAAGTGCGCGTCATGGCCAACCTGCACGTCCGAAACCTCGACGATGAGCTCGTCGAACGCCTGAAGGTCCGCGCCGCCGAGAACGGCCGATCCGTGGAAGCCGAGCATCGGGACATCCTGAGGCGTGCGCTGGACGACGCCCGAGGACTAAGCTTCGAGGAGATCTCCGCCAGGCTTCGGACTGCGACGGCGGGTCGCAACCATACGCCGTCCGAAGTGCTCATCCGTGAGGGCCGCGAGGATCGATGAGCCGTCTGGTCGTCGACTCCAGTGTCGCGATCAAATGGTTCGTCAGCGAGGACGATTCCGACGCCGCCCTCGATCTGCGCGATCGACACCAACTCGTGGCGCCGCATCTGTTGATCGCCGAATGCGTCAACGCCTTCTGGAAATTGGCGCGACGTGGCCAATTGAGCGCCGACGAGGCGGTTCTGGCCTGTCAGGGTCTGGCCCTGAGCGAGGTCGCCCTGAAGGACATGATGGGCCTGTCGGTCCAGGCCGGAGCGATGGCTATCGCGTTCGACCACCCGGCGTACGACTGCCTCTTCCTGGCGCTCAGCGCCGCGGAAGGCCTGCCGTATGTCACGTCGGATCTCAGCTTTGTCCGCAAGCTGCGGGCGGCGAAGTTCGACGAGGCCGAGGTGCTGACCCTCGCCGAAGCCGCCGCCCTGACCGCCTAGATCGTCGCGCCGCCGTCGACCACGACGGCCTGGCCAGTCATGAAGGTGCCGGCCGCCGAGGCCAGGAACACCGCCGCGCCGGCGATCTCGTCCGGCTCGCCGATGCGGCGCAGCGGCACGGTTTCGGTCGAGCGCTTGAGGGTCTCGGGATTGTCCCACAGGGCCTTGGCGAAGTCGGTCTTGATCAGGCCCGGCGCGATGCAGTTCACCCGGATGCCGTGCTTGCCGTACTCGTGGGCCAGGTTGCGGGCCAGCTGGAAGTCGGCCGCCTTCGAGATGTTGTAGGCGCCGATCACCGGGCTCCCGCGCAGGCCGCCGATCGAGGAGACGATGATCACCGCCCCGTCCTTCCGCTCGATCATCTCCGGGATGACCATGCTGATCAGCCAGTGGTTGGAGACGATGTTGTTGTCGAGAATCTTGCGGAACTGGTCGTCGGCGATACCGGCGAGCGGGCCGTAGTAGGGGTTGGACGCGGCGTTGCAGACGACGATGTCGACCTTGCCGAACGCCTTGCGCGTCTCGTCGACCAGCCGCTGCAGGTCTTCCTTCGAGGAGATGTTGGCCGGAACCGCGATGGCCGTACCTGCACCGTAGGTCGCGTTGATCTCGGCGGCGACCTCGTCACAGGGGCCGGCCTTGCGCGAGGAGATGGTCACCTTGGCGCCATGCTGGGCCATGCGCTCGGCGATGGCCTTGCCGATGCCGCGCGAGCTGCCGGTGATGA
>CAZISF010000179.1:0-5802 GCA_964541915.1 uncultured Caulobacter sp. | reverse complement strand
GGGACCGCCAGGAGGGCGGGGGAGGGGCCGGCGCAAAGGCAACCGGTCCCATCCTGAATTCCGGGTCTTCCGGCGCGCCCTTCGCTGACCCCTCCACCATGCTCCGCATGGTCCCCCTCCCCACTGAGTGGGGAGGATGATCTGAGGGCTAAGCCAGGTCCGCGATCTCGTCGTCGGTCAGGTCTCCCGGCACCACGGTCACCGGCAACTTCCGCGAGCCCCAGTTCACGCCGTCCCGCGCGATCGACGCCACCAGCGGGCCGGGGCCCTTGCCGCCGGTCGAGGCGGCGAGGACGAGGATCTTGATGTCCGGATCATTGGCCACGACGGCGCGGATCGCCGCCTTGGTGGTCTCGGCGTGCTTGATCAGGAACTCCGGCGCGCGCCCGGTGACGGCCACCACTGTCTCGGCCAGCTTCTGCAGCACGGACTCGGCCTCGACCCGTTCCTGCCGCTCCATCTCCTCGCGCACGCCGGACCAGTGTTCGAACACGGCCGGCTCGATGACGCGCAGCAGGCAGACGTGGCCGCCGGTCGACAGGGCGCGCTTGCAGGCGTAGCGCAGCGCCGCCCCGGACTCGGGACTGTCGTCGGCGATGACGAGGAACTTGCGCTGGCTCATGGGACGGACGGTGGATCAGGGAAAGCCTGGCGGCAAGAGCAACAAATTATCCGCTCACCCCGGCGCAGGCCGGGGCCCCGCCCAAAGGGCTGGCCTGCCCGCCGGCCCACATTGACTTCTGTCATCTGGGTCCCGGCCTGCGCCGGGATGAGCGGGTCTTGGCTACCGCCAGAAGCCGACGATCTTCTTCACCTCGTCCAGTGTCGGCGCCGCCACCGCGCGGGCCTTGTCGGCGCCGGCGGCGAGGATGCGGTCGATCTCGGCAGGGTCGGCCATCAGGCGACGCATGCGATCGCTGACCGGGCCGAGCTTGGCCACCGCCAGGTCCGCCAGCGCAGGCTTGAAGGTTCCGAAGCCCTTGCCCCCGAACTCGGCCAGCACCTGCGCCCGGGTCATCTCCGCCAGCGCACCGTAGATCCCGACGAGGTTGTCCGCTTCCGGCCGCAGTTTCAGGTCCTCGAGTGACTCGGGGAGCGGCTCGGGGTCGGTCTTCGCCTTGCGGATCTTCTGGGCGATGGCGTCGGCGTCGTCGGTCAGGTTGATGCGCGAGTTGTCCGACGGATCGGACTTGCTCATCTTCTGCGACCCGTCGCGCAGGCTCATGATCCGCGCGCCGGGGCCTTCGATCACGCCTTCTGGCAGCGGGAAGAAGCCCGGCCGGTCGAAGTCGTGATTGAACTTCGCGGCGATGTCGCGGGTCAGTTCAAGGTGCTGCTTCTGGTCCTCGCCGACCGGCACATGCGTGGCCTTGTAGATGAGGATGTCGGCCGCCTGGAGCACCGGGTAGGTGTAGAGCCCCACCGAGCTGCGCTCCTTGTGCTTGCCGCTCTTCTCCTTGAACTGGGTCATCCGGTCGAGCCAGCCGAGACGGGCGACGCACTGGAGGATCCAGCCCAGTTCCGCATGGGCGCTGACCGCCGACTGCGGGAAGATGCTGGCCTTGGCCGGGTCGACGCCGGCGGCGATGTAGGCCGCGGCGATCTCGCGGGTCTGGGCCGTCAGCTGGGCCGGGTCCTGCCACACCGTGATGGCGTGCAGGTCGACGACGCAGAACAGGCACTCGGCCTCGTGCTGCATACGGGCGAACTTCACCAGGGCGCCGAGATAGTTGCCCAGATGCAGGGCGCCGGACGGCTGGACGCCGGACAGCACGCGTTGCGGGCCGGCATAAGGGGCGGGAGGCTGATCGGTCATGGATCGGTCTTCTTGAATGGCAGGTCGTTGGGCGCGCGACGATACGGGCCGCGCGAAGCTCGGCGGACAGGTGTCAGATGCTGCGCCATCGGCGCGGGGTATGTGCCGCGAAGACCATGGCCGCTCGATACGGCAGGCGCGAGCCTAGAGCAAGTCCGCCGGCGGCGCGGCGGTCGCACCCGGCTTGCGGCGCAGGGCTTCCTTGACCTCGGCGATCGTCACGCCGCCCGAGCCGAGCAGCAACATCGGGTAGAGCGCCGCCCCGGCCATGCAGAGCAGCAGGACGGTGATTTCCTTGGGCCCAAGGCCGATCATGCGGAAACCATGCAGCGGGGCTTCCAGCTGGGCGCGAAACAGCTGGGCGCTGAACAGCACGGCGCCGAGCACGCCACTGGCCACGGCAATGCGGGCCAGCTTGCTCCAGGCCGCGGCCGAAGGAGTCCAGTCGCCGCGCTTGCGCAGGGCGTGAACCATCTGAGCGACGTTGAGCCAGGAGGCGAAGGCCGTCGCCGCGGCGATGCCCTCGAAACCGATGGTGTAGAACAGGGTCGCGCCGAGACCGATGTTGACGAACACGCTGATCAGGGCGAACCGCATCGGCGCCTTCGTGTCGTGCCGGGCGAAGAACACCGGCGACAGCACCCGGGCCAGCACGAAGGCGGGCACGCCCCAGCCATAGTGGAACAGGGCTTTGGCGGTCTGTTCGGCGTCAAAGGGGCCGAACTCGCCGCGCTGGAACAGGCCATCGATCAGATAGTGCGGCATGGCCATCAGCACGGCCGCGGCGGGCAGCGTCAGGGCCATGGCGAAGACGATCGCCTGGTCGGTGGTGCGCTGGGCCTCTTCCTTGTCATCGATGCTGATGGCGCGGGACAGCGATGGCAGCAGGGCCACCCCGATGGCCACGCCGACAAGGCCGAGGGGCAACTGGTAGAAGCGGTCGGCGACCGAAAGCCATGTCCGGGCGCCGTTCTCCTGGCTGGCGATGATGCCCGACAGGAAGATGTTCACCTGGGTGACACTGGCGGCGATGGCGCCGGGGATGGCCACGGCGATCAGGGCTTTGATCTCCGGCGTCAGGCGCGGGATCGTCGGGCGGATTTTCGCGCCGGTGCGCCGCGTTCCCCACCACAGCAGGGCTGCCTGCAGCAGGCCGGCGATGAGAATGGCCCAGCTGGCCGCATAGGCTGAGCCGATGGCGTCGCGCGGCTGAATCACGGCGCTCAGGATCACGGCGTTGAGCACGGTCGGGGCGGCCGCCGACAGGGCGAAGCGGCCGCCGGCGTTGAGCACGCCCGACAGCAGCGCCACGATGGCCATACAGGGCAGGTAGGGCATGCTAATCTGGGTCAGCGCCACCGCCAGCTTGTACTTCTCGCTGTTGAACCCGAAGCCCGGGTTGATCACCAGCATCAGCCACGGCATGGCCAGCTGGAAGCCGATGGTCAGGACCAGGGTGATGGCCGCCAGGGTCGCCAGGGCGTCGGTGGCGAGGTTGTCGGCGGCGTCCTGTCCTTCGCTGGCCAGCACCTTGGAATAGGCGGGCACGAAGGCGGCCGTGAAGGCGCCCTCGGCGAAGATGCGTCGGAACAGGTTGGGGAAGGACTGGGCGGTGTTGAAGGCGTCCGCCGCCGGGGTCGAACTGGCCCCCAGCCGGGCGGTGATGAACAGGTCGCGGGCCAGGCCCATAAAGCGGCTGACCAAAGTCAGGCTGGAAAAGACCATGGACGAGCGGATCAGGCCGCCCTTCGCAGGTTTCACGGGTCGGGACGGCTGTTCGGTGCTCACCGGGCGCTTGTGCGCTGGCCGAAACAGACGGTCAAGACGGGTGAGCCGGTCGGGCGAAAAGGCCACAATTTCGGCGCCGAAAATGCTCTCCGCGACGTGGAGAGATGGGGCGCCTACCGTCCGATGCTGGCCCTGGCGCGTTCCAGTCTCGGCCGACCCCGCGGGGCCTGGCCCGACTCTTCGGCTTCCAGCACCTCCATCAGGGCGGCCTTGAGGGCGGCGGATCGCTTGGCGTCGGTCAGCTTTCCGCCGCCCGGCGTCTGGACGTAGAAGGCGTCGACAGCCCGCTCTCCGTAGCCGTCGATGTGGGCCGAGGTGATTGACAGGCCGGCGTCGGCCACCGCCCGTGCCAGGGCCTCCAGCAGGCCGGGGCGGTCGCGGCCGGAGGCCTCGACCACGGTCGACTCCGCCGAGGCGTCGTTGTCCAGCATGACCGTCGGCGAGATGGAGAAGGCCGCCGACCGGCTGGTCTCACCGCTCTTGCGGGCCTCGAAGTTGGGGGCCTCGCCGCGACCGGCCGCTTCCAGGCTGTCGGCCAGTCTGCGCAGGATGCGCGGGTTGTCGCCGCCGATCGGCGCGCCGGTGACGTCCTGGACATGGAACACGTCGAGCGCCTGCCCCTGTCCGGAGGTGAACACCCGCGCCCCGACGACGTTGCCTCCCAGCCCTGACAGCGCAAGCGCCAGGTCGGCGAACAGACCGCGGCGGTCCTTGGCGGCGACGACGATCTCGGCGGTGTTCCTGTCGACGCGGATCCGGGCGTCGGCGGCCGCTCCGCCCTGCAGGGACGCACGTCGAGCCAGCGCCGCATGACTGGCGAGCTCGTCCGGGGTGAAGGCCGTGAAATAGGCGTCCTCCATCGATCCGGCCCAGCCCTTGGAGGCGGGGTCGGCCTCGATCAGGGCGGCGCGGGCCGCGGCGGCGACCGATTCCTGATGCCGGCGGGCGCTGGCCGCGGGGTCCGAGCCCCGGCCGCCCCGGAAGGTCGCCTCTGTCGCGGCGTAGAGCTCGCGCATCAACTGGCCCTTCCAGCCGTTCCAGACGCCCGGACCCACGGCGCGGATGTCGGCGACGGTCAGGACCAGCAGGAGGCGCAGGCGTTCGGGGTTCTCGACGATGCTGGCGAAGGCCGCGACGGTCGCCGGATCGGTCACGTCGCGCTTCTGGGCGAAATCGCTCATCACCAGGTGATGCTCGACCAGCCAGGCGATCAGCTCGATCTTGGTCCGCTCCAGGCCCAGACGCTCGCAGGCCGAGCGGGCGGCGCGGGCGCCGGCCTTTTCCTGGCCGCCGGCCCCGCCCTTCCCGGTGTCGTGCAGCAGCATCGCCAGGAACAGGCTCTCGCGATCGTCGATCAGAGGCATGATCGACACGGCCAGCGGATGGTCCTGCGCCAGCCGCCCCTCGGCGATGTCGGCGATGACCCCGACGGCCTTCAGGGTGTGCTCGTCCACCGTATACGAGTGGTACATGTTGAACTGCATCTGGGCGACGATCCGGCCGAACTCCGGCACGAAGCGGCCCAGCACGCCGGACTCGTTCATCAGCATCAGGGTGCGGTAGGTCCGTTTTCCCCGCGCCAGAATGTCGAGGAAGGCCTTGGCTGCCTCCGGATCGCGGCGGGTCTTCACGGTGATCAGCGGCAGGCAGCGGGTGACGGCCGTGAAGGCGTCCGGATGCAGGTCCAGATCGCGCTGGTCGGCCAGCCGGAAGATGCGGATCAGGTCGACCGGGTCGCGCTCGAATACTTCCGGCCCGTCGATGTTCAGGCGCCCGCCATCCTCGTGGAAGCCGGCGACGTCGAGCGGCTTGCGCTTGGGCGCGGCCCGACCGGGCAGGAACCGTGAGAGGCCCTTCGGCTGGGCCTTGAGGTGCTCGGTCTCCAGCTTGGCCGAAAAGGTGCGGGTCAGGGCGCCGACCTCGCGGGCGATCAGGAAATAGCGCCGCATGAAGCGCTCGACGGCGGGGTTGTCGGCGCGATCGCCAAAACCCATCCGCCGGGCGATTTCCGGCTGCAGGTCGAACGTCAGCCGCTCCTCCGGCCGGCCGGTGGCGAAATGCAGGTGCGCCCGCACCGCATGCAGGAAATCAAAGGCCCGCACGAAGGCCGCGACCTCGCGGCGATCGAAATAGCCGAGGGCAAAGACCTCCTCCGGCTTGTCGACCGGGTGAAGGTACTCGGCGATCCACATCAGGGT
>CAZISF010000178.1:3376-5963 GCA_964541915.1 uncultured Caulobacter sp. | reverse complement strand
GTCGGCGCCGACGAGGAAGTGTTCGAGATGAACAACGGCTGCGTCTGCTGCACGGTGCGCGGCGACCTCATCCGGGTGGTTTCAGGCCTGATGAAGCGCAAGGGCGGGTTCGACGCGATTATCGTCGAAACCACCGGCCTCGCCGATCCCGGTCCGGTGGCCCAGACCTTCTTTGTCGACGATGACGTGCGCGCCCGCACGAAACTCGACTCGGTGACGACGGTCGTCGACGCCAAGCACCTGCCCCTGCGTCTGGCTGACAGCCGGGAAGCGGTGGAGCAGATCGCCTTCGCCGACCAGATCCTGCTCAACAAGACCGACCTGGTGACGCCCGCCGAACTGAAGGCCGTCGAGGCGCAGATCCGCCGCATCAATCCGCTGGCGCCGATCCATCACACCCAGCGCTCGGCCGTGCCGCTGGACGCCATCCTCGGCCGGGGCGGGTTCGACCTCGACCGGATCACCGAGCTGGAGCCGGAGTTCCTCAATCCGGCGCACGGTGAAGCGGGTCATGTGCATGATGAGGACTGCGACCACGGCCATGGCCACGACCATCACCACCACGATCATGGCCATGACCATCACGCGCACGACCACGTGGCCGAGGCCGGCATCCGGGGCGTGTCCCTGACGCTGGAGCGGCCGCTGGACAGCATCAAGGTGACCAACTGGCTGAACCAGCTGCTCGCCGACAAGGGTCCCGACATCCTGCGCGCCAAGGGCATCCTGGATGTGAAGGGCGAAAGCCGCCGCCTGGTGTTCCAGGCCGTGCACATGATCCTCGAAGGCGACTTCCAGCGCGACTGGAAGGACGGCGAGCATCGCTACAGCCGCATGGTGTTCATCGGCCGGGATCTCGACGAGGCCGCGCTGAAGGCCGGCTTCGAAGCCTGCGCGGCCTGATGCTCCCCATCGGGGGAGCTGTCGGCGCGTAGCGCTGACTTAGGGGGTCACCCGAAGTCTGAGCGGACCCCCTCCGTCTCGCCGGAGTTTATCCTCGGGCGCGCTCCGCGCGACCCGGGGGGCGATCCACCTCACCCGATGGGGAGGATCAAAAGCAAAAGGGCCGGTGTTTCCACCGGCCCTTCGCATGTCTGGCCTGGAAGGCCCGACCTATTCGATGTCTTCGTTGATCAGGCCGATCTTGAAGTAGCCATTGGCCTGCAGAACGTTCAGCACGGCCATGAACTGCTCGTAGGTCACTTCGGCGTCCGCCTGCACGAACACGCGCTCGTCGGTGAAGTTGCCGGTTACGCCTTCCTTCTGCATCGCCAGCGGAATGTCGGTCGGCAGGTTCGGCAGGCCGGACTGGACGGCGTTGATGAACACGGCGCCCGAGCGCTGCACCGACACGATCACCGGCTTCTTCGGCGGCGGCGCGTCTTCGGGCGGCGGGATCGCGGGCGGCAGGTCGAGGGCGATCGACACGGTGGCCATCGGCGCCGCGACCATGAAGATGATCAGCAGCACCAGCATGATGTCGACGAACGGCGTGACGTTGATGTCGCTGTTCTGACCCAGATCGTATTTGCTGCCGCCGCCGGCGCCACCAAGCTTCGCACCCATTCGGACACTCCCTTACGCGGTCCGGTACGTCCGGTCCGCTGTCATTCGTCCAATCCCATTACGCGGTTGAAGCGGCTTGTAAAGCCTGTCTCGCTTGGCAGGCGAAAACCATCCGCCGCTGGGCAAGGCCTGTTCAGGGATATAAACGCGCCACCATGACTTTCGTTTTCGACGCCTATGTGACCGCCGCGCTTTTCGACCGTTCCGGGCGAACGATGTTCGCCCTGGGCGACGGGACGGTGCGGGCGGTGACGGGAGACGGATTCGTCACCGTCGAAGCCCACCAGGGCGCGATCCTGTCCGCCTGCCTGCACCCGTCGGGCCTCGGCGTCCTGACCGGCGGGGATGACGGGCGCGTGGTCTGGACGCGGCTGGAGGGCGGCGAGATCGCCGCGACCCTGGTCGCCGAGGTCAAGGGGCGCTGGATCGACTCGGTCGCCGCCAGCGCCGAGTCGGGCCTGATCGCCTTCACCGCCGGCCGGGACCTGCATGTCCGCGACTCGAAGGATGCGGACTTCAGCCGCACCTTCACCCATGAGAAGTCGGCCGCCCACGTCGCGTTCGATCCGAAAGGCCGTCGCCTGGCGGTTGCGACCTACAACGGCGCGGCCCTCTGGTACGCGCGCATCGCCGACCAGAAGCCGCAGCTGCTGAAGTGGGCCGGCAGTCATGTGCTGGTCGCCTGGAGCCCCGACGGTCGCTTCCTGATGAGCGCCATGCAGGAAAACCAGCTGCACGGCTGGAAGGTCTCCGACGAGAAGAACCTGCGCATGGGCGGCTATCCGGCCAAGGTGAAGAGCCTGGCCTTCCTGTCGAACGGGCTGATGATGGCGACGTCCGGCGCCAATGGCGCGGTGATCTGGCCGTTCGCCGGTGCGACCGGCCCGATGGGCAAGGAAGCCGCGGAGATCGGCTATGACCAGTCGGCGATGGTCGTGCAGGTGGCGGGCACGCCTTCGGCCAACGTGCTGGCCGCGGGCCTCGACGATGGCCGCGTCTGGGCCGCCGACCTGAAGAGCGG
>CAZISF010000178.1:0-3276 GCA_964541915.1 uncultured Caulobacter sp. | reverse complement strand
TCAAACGGATCCCGCCGCGTGCGGAGGCTGTTGATCGGGGCGGTCTCGTCCGCGTAGCCGAGCGCCATGCCTGAAAACAGCATGTGGTCGTCGGGCAGGCGGATGTGTTCGGCGACGGTCTTCGGGTAGCGGGCCCAGAACTCTTGGGCGCAGGTGGCCAGGCCGCGCTCGACGGCCAGCAGCATGACCGTCTGCATGTACATGCCGACATCCGCCCATTGCGGCCGGCCGAGCTTGCGGTCGAGGCTGAAGAAGACGCCGACCGGTGCGCCGAAGAACTGGGTGTTCCGGAACAGCTGCCGCAGCCGGGCCGGCTTGTCTTCGCGGGGAATGCCGATCGAGGCGTAGAGGTCCTCGCCGCATTCGAAGCGGCGGGTGCGGAACGGGTCCCAGAGATTGTCGGGATAGACGTTGTACTCCGGCGTCTCGCCGCCGGGATTGGCCGCCACCTTCGCCTTCAGCGCCTCGAGCGGCGCGCCGGCCAGGGCGTGGACCTTCCATGGCTGGAGATTGCCGCCCGACGGCGCGCGCTGCGCCGCGACGAGGATTTCCTTCACCAGGTCGCCGGGAACGGGCTTGTCCAGAAAGGCGCGGACGGACACACGGCGGTCGACGGCTTCGGTTACATTCATGGCGGGCGCTTTTCCGTGAGCGACAGGGACGGCGTCAGTGGCTAGCATCCCTCCGCCGCGTCAAGGCAAGGGGAGGCAGGTTTGAGCACGGAGCCGCCGCACGAGCCGGAGGGAGACATCGTCCCCGGGGCGCAGAACCCGATGAAGGCTGTCTTTCAGTCGTCCGACCCCACGCCCGCGCCGGAACCGCAGCCGGAACCGCCGCCGCCGGCCGCACCGCCCCCCGGATACAGCCCGCCCTGGCCGCCGCAACGGCCGGCCGATGCGCCACCGCCGAAGTTGGCGAAGCGCAAGCCGTTCTCGCTCGGCAAGCTGATCCGCACGGTCTTCGTCTGGGGGTTCCTGATCACAGTCGCCTTCCCTGTCGGATTGACGCTGGTCTACCGGTTCGTGCCGCCGCCGGTGACCATCCTGATGGTCCAGCGCCTGTTCGAGGGCAAAGGGCTGGACTACCGCTGGCGCTCGCTGAAGCACATCTCGCCGGCGCTGGTGCAGGCGGCGATCGCGTCCGAGGACGCCAAGTTCTGCACCCATCGCGGCTTCGACTTCGAGGCGATCCAGAAGGCCGCCGCAGCGAACAAGCGGCGTCCCGGCAAGATCCGTGGCGGGTCGACCATCAGCCAGCAGACCGCGAAGAACGTCTTCGCCTGGCCGCAGCGGTCCTACCTGCGCAAGGGGATCGAGGCCTACTACACGGTCCTGATCGAGGCCCTGTGGGGCAAGCGGCGGATCATGGAGGTCTATCTCAACGTCGCCGAGATGGGGGCGGGCACCTACGGCGCCGAGGCCGCCGCCCAGCGCTATTTCGGCGTCAGCGCCGACCAGCTGACCCGCGCCCAGGCCGCGCGGCTGGTGGCCATCCTGCCCAACCCGTTGAAGTACAAGGCCGTGAACCCCGGCCGCTACGTCGCCCGTCGGTCACGCAAGATCGGCGCTGCAGCGGGAACCGTTCGCAGTGACGGCCTGTCGGCCTGCGTCGGTCATCTGCGTTATCCCACCCGGTCCGAACGTCAGGACACGACGCCGGTCGAACAGCCGGCGGTTCGCCAGCCTGCACCGACCCGGCATACCGATCCGTTGCCGCCGCCTGTGGAGGCTCCGGCCGCGGCCGAGCCGCCGGTGGTCGAGACACCCGCGCCCGCCGATCCGCCGGCAGATCCGACCTAGGCGGCCGGTCAGGGCGCCTTGACGGAACCCTCCGCGGCCTCTCCCATGCCGCGCCATAGAGTTCCCCTGTGAGGATACGTCCGATGTTGAAGGCGAAGCTTCTGGCGGCCGGAGCCGCCCTCGCCCTGGTCGCGGGCCTCGGCGCCGCGGCGCCCATCGCCCAGGCCCAGACGCCGGCCGCAGCCGCGCCAGCTCCGACGCCTGCCGAGGCCAAGGCCTTTATCGACAAGGCCGAGGCCGATCTGGCCGCCCTGTCGCAGTACGTGAACAAGGCGTCGTGGGTCCGCGCGACCTACATCACCGAAGACACCCAGTGGCTCGAGGCCAAGGCCGGCGCCGAAGCCAGCGATCTGGGCACCCGGCTGGCGATCCAGGCGGCGCGATTCGACAAGGTCGCCGTCGATCCCGTGACCCGCCGCAAGCTGGACATCCTCAAGCGCGCGCTCGTCGCCCCCGCGCCGCAGCGCCCCGGGGCCGCCGACGAGATGGCGACCATCGCTTCGCGCCTGGACTCGACCTACTCGACCGGCAAGTTCACCTACAAGGGCAAGACCCTGACGCTGAACGACGCCGAGGACATTCTCGCGTCCAGCAATGACCCCGCCGAACTGAAGGCGATCTGGGAGGGCTGGCATTCGATCTCGCCGGTCATGGTGCCCGACTACGCCAAGCTGGTGGCCCTCTCCAACGAGGGCTCGGTCGCGCTCGGCTATGCCGACACCGGCGCCCTCTGGCGCTCAGGCTACGACATGGATCCGGACGCCTTCGCGGCGGAGACAGACCGGCTGTGGAAGCAGATCGAGCCGTTCTACAAGAACCTGCACTGCTACGTCCGCGCCCGTCTGAACGAGAAGTACGGCGACGCGGTACAGCCGCGCTCGGGGCCCATCCGCGCCGATCTGCTCGGCAACATGTGGGCCCAGCAGTGGGGCAATATCTATCCGATCGTCGCGCCCAAGAGCACGACGCCGTCCTACGCCCTCGATGATCTGCTGGTGAACGCCGGCTACGATCCTGTGAAGATGGTCAAGACCGGCGAGGCCTTCTACGTCTCGATGGGACTCGCGCCGCTGCCGGAGACCTTCTGGACCCGGTCGCAGATCACTCGCCCGCGGGACCGCGAAGTGGTCTGTCACGCCTCGGCCTGGGACCTGGATGACGCCGACGACATCCGCATCAAGATGTGCACCAAGGTCAACGGCGAGGACTTCTATACGGTCCACCACGAGCTCGGTCACAACTTCTACCAGCGCGCCTACAAGAGCCAGCCGTACATCTTCAAGGGCGGGGCCAACGACGGCTTCCACGAGGCGATCGGCGATTTCGTCGGCCTCTCGGCCCTGACCCCGACCTATCTGCAGCAGATCGGCCTGCTCAAGGACGCGCCTGGCCCCGACGGCGACATTCCGTTCCTGCTCAAGATGGCGCTCGACAAGATCGCCTTCATGCCGTTCGGCCTGATGGTCGACCGCTGGCG
>CAZISF010000177.1:0-5970 GCA_964541915.1 uncultured Caulobacter sp. | reverse complement strand
GCGTCACCGTGAACCGTGTCAGCTGTTTCGCCGGAAGGGCCCAGTCGGGGGCGAGGTCCTGGGCCTTGCGGTAGTCGTGGTAGGCGCCGGGCGCGTCGCCGAGGCCCTCCTGGACGAGCCCGCGATTGTACCAGGCCTTGGCCGGCTCATCGACGCCGAGGGCCAGGCCGCGGTCGATCTCGGCAAGGGCGCCGGCGTAGTCCTGGTCGGCCATCAGGGAGACGCCGCGATTGACGAAGGCCTCGCCCAGCGTCGGCTCCAGCGCGATGGCCCGGTCGAAGTCGGCCCGGGCCGAGAGGTAGTCGCGGGTCCGCATGAGCATCACGCCGCGATTGACCAGGGTGCCGGCGCGGTCGCGGCGAACCAGGCCCTCCTCGGCGAGGGCCCGGCTGCAGAGCTGGATCGAGTCGGTGTCGGACCGGCCGGCGAAGGCCGCTTTCGAACAGTCCGGCGCCAGGCCGGAGCCGAGGACCATGACCGAAGCGGCGGCGGGACCGGCGACGGCGGCTAGAATGACCGCCAGAGCGAGGCTGCGCATGGCGCTCTCCTTTGCCGAGGGGCGAAGAGACGGGAAAGACACCTGAGGGAGCCCCCTACTTCGGCGTCACCGTGAAGCGGGCCAGTTCCTTGCGGGGGGCGTCCCAGTCCGGCTTGAGCTCGGACGCCTTGCTGTAGTCGCGCCAGGCGGCCGCCATGTCGTCGAGTGCTTCCCAGGCCAGGGCCCGGTTGAAATAGGCCTTTTCCGGCTCGTCCGGGCTCAGGGTCAGGCCCTTGTCGATGTCGGTCTTGCCCTCTTCCCAGCGCCGCTGGGCGATCAGGGCCGCGCCGCGGTTCACATAGGCTTCGCCCATCGCCGGCTGGATGCGGATGGCCGTATCGAAGTCCCGGTTGGCCTGGGCATAGGCCTTGCGCCGAAGCTGGATGACCCCGCGATTGACCAGGGTGGCCGCCCGGTCGCGCTTGACCAGGTTTTCGGTCTCAAGCGCGTAGGTGCAGGTGCTGAGGGAATAGTCGTCCGACCGGCCCTGAACCGCGAAGCGGGAACAGGCGTCGGCCAGCCCTCCGCCCAGCACGAAGGCGGCCGACGACGCCGGCGCGGCGAACCCGAGGGACAGTACCAGTGCGGCTGACGCGAACACGACTTTGGGGGTCATTGTGAATCTCCTCCCCTGCGCGAAGCTTTGAAGTAGTCTGGATATCACGAAAATCCAGACTCAGGTCGCCTCATGAATCTCGCCAAGTTCGCCCGCGCCCGGTTCGCGCACCTGCCGACCCCGCTGGAGCCGGCGCCGCGCCTGAGCGCCGAGCTGGGCATCGACCTGTGGATCAAGCGCGACGACTGCACGGGCCTGGCCGGCGGCGGCAACAAGACCCGCAAGCTGGAGTTCCTGCTGGGCGAGGCGCTGGAACAGGGCGCTGACACCCTGATCACCCAGGGGGCCGTGCAGTCCAACCATGTGCGCCAGACGGCGGCGGCGGCGGCAAGCTTCGGCATGGCCTGCGAGATCGTGCTGGAGAACCGCACCGGCAACACGGCCGTCGACTATGTCGGCTCGGGCAATGTGCTGCTCGACCGGTTGCTGGGCGCGAAGATCCGCACCGTGCCGGCGGGCCTCGACATGAACGCCGAGATGGAGGTCAACGCCGCCGCCGCCCGGGCGCGGGGCGCGGTTCCCTACATTATCCCCGGCGGTGGTTCGAATGCGGTCGGGGCCTTGGGCTATGTCGACTGCGCGCTGGAGTTGGCGGCGCAGGCCAACGACGAGGGGCTGGTCATCGACCGGCTGGTTACCGCCACCGGCAGCGCTGGAACCCACGCCGGTCTCGTGGCCGGTATGGCCGTCAGCGGGGCGGACATCCCGGTGCTGGGCATCGGCGTGCGGGCGCCCAAGGAGAAGCAGGAGACCAACGTCTTCAACCTGGCCGTCGAGACCGCCGGCCTGCTCGGCCATCCCGAGCGGGTGACCCGGGAGATGGTCGTGGCCGACTGCGACTATGTCGGGGCCGGCTATGGCCTGATCGACCAGGCCGTTATCGACGCCCTGACGCTGGCCGCGCGCACCGAGGGGCTGCTGCTTGATCCGGTCTATACCGGCAAGGCCATGAAAGGCCTGATCGCCCTGTCGAAGGCCGGCGCCTTCGCTGGCGAGACCGTGGTGTTTCTGCACACAGGCGGGGCGCAGGGGCTGTTTGGCTATCACGGCGAACTTGAGCCGGCGCTGCTGTGATGAAAACCCTCGGTGTTCTGGGCGGAATGGGGCCGGCGGCGACGCTGGACTTCCTCGCCAAGCTGCAGGCGGCGACGCCCGCCGGGCGGGATCAGGATCACCTGCGGGTGCTGGTTGACATCAATCCGCAGGCGCCCGACCGAAACGAACCGAGCAGCAACCCCGGTCCGGTGCTGGCGGCGATGGCGAAGGGCCTGGCGGCGTCCGGCGCGCAGGTGCTGGCGATCGCCTGCAACACCGCCCATGCCTATGCCGCCGAGGTCGAGGCGGCGGCCGGACTGCCGCTGGTGAACATGATCGACGCCGCCTGCCAGAGGGCGCGGCGTGACGGCGCCAGCCGGGTCGGCATCCTGGGCACCGGACTGGCGCTTGGGCTCTATTCGGACCGGCTGACGGGCATGGGGCTGGAGGCCGTCGCACTGACGAAAGCCAAGCAGGAGTGGTTCATGAGCCTGCTCTACCGCATCAAGGGCGGCGACCTGGGCGAGGAGGTCCAGGACGAGATGGCCGCCGTGGCGCAGTCGCTGGCCGAGGCCGGCGCCCAGGCCATCATCGCCGGCTGCACCGAGGTCCCGCTGGTCCTGGGGCCCGACGATCTCGACATCCGGCTGATCGACGCGGGGCAGGTTCTCGCCGAACACTGCGTCGCGACCTGTCTGGGCAAGGCCCCGCCCTGAGCCGGTCTGTCGAGATCAGCCTCGCGGGGAGCCCCCCCTTTGGGGTATGGTTTCAGGTGCAGGCTGGCTTCATATGGCTTTCATTGCCTGTGTCACTTGGGGGACTACCATCGTGAAGAAGATCCTCGCCGCCGCCGCCGCGATCGCCGCCGTCGCCTTGTCCGCCGCGCCCGCCGCCGCCCTCACCTATCCCGTCGCCGGCGTGAGCGCCCAGGACGTAGCGTCCGTGCTGCGCGCCAAGAACCTGTCGGTTGAGATCACCAAGGACGACGCCGGTGATCCGATGATCAAGAGCTCCTCCGACGATCTGAACTGGCGCGTCTACTTCTACGACTGCACCGCCGGTCGCTGCACCAGCATCCAGTTCTCCGCCGGCTTCGATCTCGACAAGGGCATGACCTATTCGAAGTGCAACGAGTGGAACTACACCAAGCGCTTCGGTCGTTGCGCCCTGGACGACGAGATGGACCCCTACGCCCGCTACGATATCGACGTGGGCAAGGGCTACACTTCGGAGTCGATGGCCTACGCCCTCGACACTTGGCTGCTGGTGGTGCCGACCTTCTCGAAGTTCATCGGCTACTGATTGACCTGACGGTGGACGCCGAGGCGTCCACCAGACTGTCGTCCGGTCCGCGCCGCCCGGCCTCAGGCTCGGCGGCAGGCCGGGTGCTGGCTATGCGCCCTCGCCGTTCCGGCCGTCACGGTCGTCGAGTTGTCGGCGCATGGAGGCGTGGGCGTCGGCGTCCAGCCGGTGGCCGGCGATGATCGCGGCGGCGGCCAGACCCAGCAGCGCCGGCGCGACGGAAAACCCGATCGTGAGGGCCAACAGCGCCTCCGGGCTGTTGGCCGCCCCCGCCTTGGCCTCAAACCCCAGTGCGTCCAGCGCGCTGAACCCGACGATCACGGCCAGGGACGAGCCGATCTTGACCGTTCCGCTGAGCAGACCGAAGAGCAGGCCGTTGCGGTCGACGCCGCTGGCCAACCGCTCCTCGTCGCCGACGTCGGCCATCATCGCCCTCAACAGGATCGGACCGGCGGAAAAGGGCAGGCCCGAAAGAGCCATGACCACGATGGCCCAGACAAGGCCCGAGGGCACGACCAGAATCGCGATCTGGGCCAAGGCGTAGCCGATCGCCGCGATCATCAAGGCCTTGTGCTTGCCGATGCGCCGGGCCAGCCGGGCCCACAGCGGCGCCCCGGCCATGGCGCCGACGAAATAGACCAGCAGCAGCAGACCGGCCAGTCCACGGTCGACTCCGCGGATGGCCTCGAAATAGAAGAAGAACAGCGACCCGGCGATGGCCGGTCCTGTGCCCAGGGCGATGTCGGTGGCCAGCAGGCGCAGGACCGAACCCCGGCCCATCAGGGCCAGATACTGGCGCCAGTGGGGCGGGCTGGCGTTTGGCGTGGTTGGCGGCTCGCCGACCAGCAGAACCGCCGCGGCTATGGTCGGCGGCAGGGTCAGCATGACGAACCAGCCCATGGCCTGCACACCGGCCGCATGATCCAGGCCGAAGCCCAGTCGCATCAGCGGCGGCATGGCGAGGATCGAGATCAGGCCCAGCACGGTGAACCCCTGCCACCAGCCGTAGACCCGCGACCGCTGGTCGTAGTGCGGCGCGATCCGCGCCGCCCAGGCCACATGGGCCATCGAGGCCATGGACTGGCCGACGAAGCCGAAGATCAGCCAGACGAGGATATAGGCGCCGTCGATCCCCGGGCCGGCCATGAACAGCATCCAGGCGGCGACCACGGCGATCGGCGCGCCCGCCACCAGCCATGGCCGGTAGCGGCCGTAGCGGGTGTCGGTCTTGTCGATCAGGAAGCCCAGCACCGGGTCGAGCACCAGGTCGAACAGGCGGATCACGCCGAACACCGTCGCCAGCACGCCCAGGCCGACGCCCAGTTCGGTCGCGTAGTAGTTGGGCAGATAGACCGTCACCGGCAGCAGCATCGCCGCCACGGGAACACAGGGCAGCGCGAAGGCCGCCAGCCGCCAGTTCGACAGGGGGCGGCCATCGCCGCCGGCGCCCGTGATCATCAACACTCCCCCCGTCTGTCCCCTGTTCACGGGGGTGGGGGCGATGTTCCAACGCTATCCGGCGCTTCGCAAGGGCCGTCGATCAGGATCAGCCGGCGATCGCGTCCATGAAACCGGCCAGCGTCACGTCCAGTTCGGTGACCCCGTCGGCGTCGTGGGTCGCCAGCAGCACCTCGACCCTGTTGTAGACATTGAACCATTCGGGATGGTGGTCGAGCTTGTCGGCCATCAGCGCGACCCGCGTCATGAAGCCGAAGGCGGCGTTGAAGTCCGGGAACGTGAACGTCTTGAGGATGGCGTCCCGGCCGTCCGTGGCCGCTGTCCAGCCGCTGAGCCGGGTCACCGCCGTCGCCGCGCCGATCTTCGTCTGGGCCATCAGGGTCACTCCATCTCCGGATCGGGCGTCTTCGCCCTCCTTCGCCGAGGCTTCGAAGGGCATCCTGCTTCGCATGAAACTGCCGGACCTGTCCTGCGAAGCTCGTAAGGCGAAGCAGGATGGTGCCCCCGGTCGGGCTCGAACCGACACTCCTTGCGGAACCGGATTTTGAGTCCGGCGCGTCTACCAATTCCACCACAGGGGCCTGCGGAGGCGGCAATCTAGCGACGGCGCGGCTCAGGTCAACGCGCTGGCGGAGTCGTCAGCGACCTTCGCCCGACAGGCGGGCCGCCGCGGCTTCCAGTCGGGACAACAGGCGCTTGAGCGTGAGCACTTCAGCGGGGGCGAGACCGGCCAGCAGGGCCGCTTCGTAGGCCAGGGCCAGCGGGGCGATCTCGCCGTGCAGGCGGCGGCCGGTGTCGGTGAGCGCCAGGGTGTGGGAGCGGCCGTCGGAGGGACTGTCTGTGCGAACGACGAGGTTGCGCGTGACCAGACCCTGGGCGGCGCGGCTGACGGTCACCTTGTCCATCGCCGTGCGGGCGACCAGAGCCTGGGGCGACAGGGCGCCCTCGGCCA
Organism: uncultured Caulobacter sp.; assembly: GCA_964541915.1. Classification (GTDB taxonomy): domain Bacteria; phylum Pseudomonadota; class Alphaproteobacteria; order Caulobacterales; family Caulobacteraceae; genus Caulobacter. The sequence goes on along the minus strand of CAZISF010000177.1, from coordinate 69 downwards.
GCACGGCCATCAGGCGCCACTGCGGGATCGAGAGGCCGAAGCGGTCCTGGTAGGCCCGCGCGATCAGGC
>CAZISF010000176.1:0-5990 GCA_964541915.1 uncultured Caulobacter sp. | reverse complement strand
GGATCGGCCTCGCCGCGGCCGGACGCAAGTTAGGGATTGGTCATGTGGCCGGCCGTCGCGCACGGATGAAGTCGACGAAGGCCCGCAAGGGTGCCGGCATCTGGCGGCGGCTTGGATAATAGAGGAAAGGGCCCGTGAACGGTGGTGACCAGTCATCCAGCACCGTCTCCAGGCGACCCGCCGCCACGGACGCCTCGGCGAATTCCTCGAATGTGCGCGCCAGACCCAGTCCGCCTTCGGCCGCGGCGAGGCCCAGATCGGAATCATTGCTGACCAGTTGTCCGACCGGCACGACCCGCACGACCGAGCCGTCCTTTTCGAACTCCCACGGCAGCGGGGCGCCGCTGAGGAACCGGTGGCGGATGCAGAGATGGTTCAGGAGTTCGTCGGGATGCCCAGGTCGCCCATGGCGGGCAAGGTACTCGGGCGATCCGACGGTGACGTATCGCTGGGCCGGACCCAGCGGGACAGCGATCATGTCCTTCTCCAGCCGCTCATCGTAGCGCACGCCGGCATCGAAGCCCGCCGCCAGTACATCGACGAAACTGTCCTCGGCGACGATCTCCAGCGTGATCCCCGGATGGGCGGCCAGAAACGGCGTGACCAGGCCAGGCAGTGTCAGGCGGGCGACCACGGATGGCACATTGATCCGCAGCGTTCCGGTCGGGCTGTCGCGGAAGGCGTTGACCTCGTCGAGGGCCAGAGCCAGTTCAGTCAGGGTGGGAGCCAGCCGCGTCAGCAGACGCTCGCCGGCCTCGGTGGGCGTGACGCTGCGCGTCGTACGGTTCAGCAACCGCACACCCAGCCGTTCCTCCAGCCGCCGCACCGCCTGACTCAGGCTCGACGGGGAGACCCCGCGCAGCGCCGCCGCGCCGCGATAGCCGCGGGCGCGGGCAACGGCGGCGAAGGCGTCCAGATCGGCAAGGTCAGGGGGCTGCATTGTGCGAAATTCGAAACGGCTTGTTTTGATATCATCACATTATCGCACAACGCGTATCAGGGCATAGTCCCGTCAACAGCCGCCGGAGACCTGCCCATGAAATCGCTCAAGCTTGGAACAACCGGCCCGGCCGTATCGGCCATCGGCCTCGGCTGCATGGGCATGTCGGCGGACTGGTACGGCCCCAACGACCGGGCCGAGAGCCTGGCAACCCTTCAGGCCGCCGTCGATGCCGGCGTCACGCTGATCGACACCGGCGACCTCTACGGCATGGGCCACAATGAGATGCTGATCGGCGAGGCGCTGAAGAGCATAGACCGTGACAAGGTGGTGCTGAGCGTCAAGACGGGCGCCCTGCGCGACCCGGCCGGCGCCTTTCTCGGCTATGACAGCCGGCCTGCGGCGCTGAAGAACTTCCTCGCCTATTCGCTGAAGCGGCTGCAGGTCGATTACATCGATGTCTACAGGCCCGCGCGGCTCGACACCTCGGTGCCGATCGAGGAGAGCATCGGGGCGCTCGCCGAGATGGTCCAGGCTGGCTACATCCGCCACATCGGCCTTTCGGAGGTCGGGCCCGAGACCCTGCGCCGCGCTGCCGCCGTCCACCCCATCGTCGACCTGCAGATCGAGTATTCGATCATCTCGCGGGGCATCGAGGACGCCATCCTGCCGACCTGTCGTGAGCTGGGCATCGGCGTCACCGCCTATGGCGTGCTCTCGCGCGGCCTTATCAGTGGCCACTGGAGCAAGGACCGCGGGTCCGCCGCCCGCGACATCCGCGCCTTCAGTCCGAGGTTCCAGGGCGACAATCTCGACCACAACCTCGCCCTGGTTGAGGCCCTGCGCGCGATCGCTGAGGCCAAAGGCGTGACGACCGCCCAACTGGCCATCGCCTGGGTGGCGCAGCGGGGCGACGACATCATCCCGTTGGTCGGCGCGCGTCGACAGGAACGTATTGCCGAGGCGCTCGGCGCGCGCTCCGTGACCCTGACCCCGGCCGACCTCGCCGCCATCGAGGCCGCGGCCCCACGCGGTGCGGCGGCCGGAGAACGGTATCCCGCGGCGCTGCTGCAGTACCTGGACAGCGAAAGAGGATGACGGCGACAGGCTGAAGGGTGATGTCCGAAAACCGCGAGACTCGCTTCCGTAGTCGCGCGACTATCGGCGCATGGATCTGACCCCCGACGCCTGTTACCGCGCCATCGAAACCCGCGACGCGCGGTTTGACGGACGGCTGTTCATCGGCGTGACCAGCACCGGCATCTACTGCCGACCGGTCTGCCCCGCGCGGACGCCCAAGCGCGAGAACTGCACCTTCCACCGCAGCGCGGCGGCCGCCGAGGAGGCCGGATTCCGCGCCTGCCTGCGCTGCCGGCCCGAAACCTCGCCTGACCTCGGCGCCTGGCTGGGCACGTCGGCAACGGTGCGGCGGGCCCTGACCCTCATCGAGGGTGGGGCGCTGGACGACGGGGATGTCGAGGCGCTCGCCGGACGACTGGGTGTCGGCGACCGCCAGCTGCGGCGGCTGTTCAAGGAACACCTCGGGGCCTCGCCGGTGGGGGTGGCCCAGACCCGCCGGGTCCTGCTGGCCAAGCAGCTGATCCACGAGACCGACCTGCCGATGGGCGAGGTGGCGCTGGCCGCCGGATTCGGCAGCGTGCGACGGTTCAACGAGACCTTCCAGCGGCTGTACAACCGTCCGCCCCTGGCCCTGCGCCGGCGCGGCCCCCGTGAATCCGCCGGCGAGTCGATCAGGCTGCATCTTCGCTACAAGCCGCCCTACGACTGGGAGGGATTGCTCGACTTTCTGCGGCTGCGCGCCATTCCCGGCGTCGAGACGGTGGTCGGCGATACCTACAGCCGGACCATCACGGTCGGCGGGGACGCCGGGACCCTGTCGGTCAGCCATGCGGGCGACAACCGGCTGGCCGTCGAGATCAGGTTTCCGAAACTGACCGCTCTGCCGACGATCCTGGCGCGGGTGAGACGGGTGTTCGACCTTTCGGCTGACCCGCTGCAGATCGGCGAGCATCTGAGCGTCGACCCGGCCCTGGCGGCGATGGTCGCCGCAAGACCCGGCCTGCGCGTGCCCGGCGCCTGGGACGGCTTCGAGCTGGCCGTGCGGGCGATCCTCGGCCAGCAGATCTCGGTCCCGGCGGCAGTGAAACTGGCCGGGCGACTGGCGTCCGAATACGGCGACTCGCTGGCCGAAGGCTGGGCGAGGCCGGGCCTGACCCTGACCTTCCCGCGCGCCGACTGCATGGCCGGCGAGGACATCGCGGGGCTCGGCCTGATGCCCGGCGCCCGGGCGCGGGCCATCGGCTCGATCGCCGCGGCGGTGCATGCCGATCCCGCGCTGTTTGGCCCGCAGGCCAGCCTCGAGGACGCCGTGGCGAAGTTGCGCGCCTTGCCGGGCATCGGCGAGTGGACGGCCCAGTACATCGCCATGCGCCAGCTGCGCGAGCCGGACGCCTTTCCCGCCGCCGACATCGGCCTGATGCGGGCGCTGGAGGTCGACGGGGTGCGGCCGTCGCCGGCCGAGCTGCTCTCCAGGGCTGAACAGTGGCGGCCGTGGCGCGCCTATGCGGCCCTGCATCTGTGGGCTTCGGACACCGTGGTCCTGAAAGCGATCGCCGATGCCAAGCGCGCGGCCTGACCGCCTGATCCGCAGCTGGCTGGAAACGCCGGTCGCGACGCTGCAGATCGTCGTCGACGAGGATGACGTGATGCGGGTGCTCGACTTCGACAACGACAGCCCGCGCACCCGGCGGCTGATGAAGATCCACTACAACGACGTGCCCGTGGTCGACGGCGAGACGACCGGAGCCATCCGCGCCGCGCTCGAACGCTATTTCGGCGGCGAGATGCGCGCGCTGGCGGCCATCCCAACGCGGGTCGTCGGCACCGACTTCCAGCGGCAGGTCTGGCAGGCCCCGACCGAAATCCCGGCCGGCGAGACCCGCACCTACAGCCAGCAGGCCGCCCGCATCGGCCGGCCGGCGGCAGTGCGCGCCGTGGGCCTGGCCAACGGGGCTAATCCGATCGGCATCATCATCCCCTGCCACCGTGTGATTGGCGCCGACGGCTCCCTGACCGGCTTCGGCGGCGGGATCGAGCGCAAGCGCTGGCTGCTGGCGCATGAGGGGGCGGCTCTGCTCTGATGCTCCCCTTCGGGGGAGCTGTCGGCGAAGCCGACTGAGGGGGACACCCGAAACACCGGCCGAAATCTGAGCGGACCCCCTCCGTCTCGCCTTCGGCGAGCCACCTCCCCCGATGGGGAGGATCAATGGCCACTTGCTCCCGCCAGTCTGCTGCCATCATGCTGTCAGCAGTCCGACGCTAGAACCCCCGCCATGAGACGCGCCGACCGACTGTTCCAGATCATCCAGATCCTGCGCCGCGGGCGCGGGCCGGTGACGGCCGACGCCATGGCCGACGAACTCGAGACCTCGAAGCGGACCATCTATCGCGACATCGCCGACCTGATGAGCCAGCGGGTGCCCATTCGCGGCGAGGCCGGTGTCGGCTATGTGCTGGAGGGCGGCTTCGACCTGCCGCCGCTGATGCTGACAGCCGATGAGATCGAGGCGGCGGTTCTGGGCGCGCAATGGGTCGCCAGCCGCGGCGATCCCGCCCTGTCGCGGGCGGCGCTGGACCTGGTGGCCAAGATCAGCGCGGCCGTGCCGGAACGCCTGAGGCCGTTGATCCTTGATCCCAGCACGCGGTCGACGCCGAGCAACTGGCACCAGCCGGACGGGCTGGACATGGCGCGCGTACGGGCCTCGATCCACGCGGGTCTGAAGCTGCAGCTGCACTACAGCGACGAGCAGCAGCGTGAGACCCGGCGGGTCATCTGGCCGATCGCCGTCGGCTACATGGACGCGGTGCGCCTGCTGATCGGCTGGTGCGAACTGCGGCAGGCTTTCCGCAGCTTCCGGACCGACCGTGTCATCGACGCGGCCTTCCTCGATGAGCGCTATCCGGAAAGGCCGGCGATCCTGCGGGCGAAGTGGCGCCAGACTTTGGGAAGTCCGAAGGCAGGATAGGCCGGGTCCGCAGCGCGGACCGCCGATCCTCGCTACCGCCAGCTCATCCCCGCCGCGATGACCGAACCATCGCGCAGGGCGCGGCCGAGCGGCACGCCGTCGACCGTGCAGACGGCGACGACTTCGCGGTCCCTGTCGAGCTCCGTCCGGCAATCGGCCATCTTGGCGAAGGCCGCGGCCATCATAACGCTCTTCGGATCGGCCTCTTCGCGGTTCGATACGCGACGAATGGCCGGGGGAACCGGCGCGTCGGCCAGCCTCAGGCGGATCCACTGGTCGGGCGCGTAGCCGAGCGCCACGCAGATGGTCTCGCCGTCGATGACATGCAGGACCGGGCCGCGGATCTCGGCGCCCGCCACCGGGGCGGGGCCGCGGCAGGGTTGTGCGGGAGCGGCTGTCGCCGGACCGGCGGCGGCGCACAGCGACAGGCCGGCTGCGAAGACGGCCGATCCGATCCAGGTCTGAAGGTGTTGCGCCATGAGATGTTAATCTCTGGCCGACGCGAAAGTTCCCTCAGGCGAAGACGGCGGCGATGTCGGCGTCGGTCATCAGGCGGAAAGTCCCGGCGTCCAGATCGCCCGGCAGGGTCAGCCCGCCGACGCTCTCGCGGTGCAGGGCCGTGACGTGGTTGCCCATCGCCGCGAACATCCGGCGGACCTGATGGTAGCGCCCCTCGTTGAGGGTCAGGAGCGCCTCGGTCGGCGACAGGGTCTCCATGATCGCCGGCAGCAGGGGCTTGGTCTCGCCATCGAGCATCAGCCCGCCCTCGGCGAAGGTCGCTTCCTCGTCACCGCGCAAGGGCCGGTCGAGCGTCACCCGATAGCGTTTTGCGACGTGGCTTTTCGGAGAAATAACCCGGTGCAGAAGGGCGCCGTCATCGGTCAGCAGCAGCAGGCCCGACGTCTCCTTGTCGAGCCGACCTATGGTCGAGATGGCCGGCTCGCGCATGCGCCAGCGGGTCGGCAGCAGGTCATAGACCAGCGGCCCGGCCTCCTTGTGCGAAC
>CAZISF010000175.1:0-5995 GCA_964541915.1 uncultured Caulobacter sp. | reverse complement strand
GTCGGCTGCTCTACCACTGAGCTACCGCGGATCACGCATCTCAGGAAGGTCGGTGCGTATAGCTTTGGCCGGGGGGAGGCGCAAGCGATTGCATCGGCGGGCGATACGAAAAAGAGCCCGGCGGGTGAGGCCGGGCTGTTCAAGTCGGTGATGGTGGGATGCCTTCATCGAAGACCGGCAAACCCTGCGCCCGCATAGTGAATCAAAGGTTAACCGCGGATCGCGGCCGGCTTTGACGCGGATCAAGTCGCCACAGGGCCGTCTGGACTAGGCTCAAGCTTTCAGCTGGGCCTCGCCATGACCGTTCGCAATCTTGTTGTCCGGGGACTGAGTCTCGTTGCGCCGTTGGCCCTGATGGCTTTCGCGGCGACCAGTCCGGCCGCCGCGCCGCGTGCGGCGGTCGCGCCTCCGACCGTCCCGCAGATCGAGGTCGGCAGGATCATCGCCGAGCGCGACTGCTCGTCCTGTCACGCGGTTGGCCCTGCCGGTGAAAGCCCTCTGGAGGGCGCGCCGCGTTGGCGTGACCTGCATTCGCGATTCGACGTGAACGACCTGGCTGAAGCGCTGGCGGAAGGCATCAGCGTCGGCCACCAGGGCATGCCGGACAATCCCTACGAGCCTGCCGACGTACAGGCCCTGATCGCCTATCTGAAGTCGCTGGAAACGCCGCCGCCTCCGCCGTCGCGATAGGCTGCCCAGGACCACCGCTTTGCGCCCGGCGTGGCCAATGATTACAGAAAATTCAGGAAAAGACCTGTAAAATCAACATTCCTGGATCAATTGTGTCCACGGGTTGCCACAATTGCACTGCCCCATCACCTCGGGGTCCGCTGCTGTAGCGGGCGGCCGGGCGAGGGGAACTATCATGGGCAGGACACAGGCCGCGATCATCGTGGCGGCGGGCATGGCGCTGTCAGCGGCGGTCATCGTTCCCGCCTGCCAGGCGAAGCCCGCGGCAATGGCGGCCGCTCCCGCGCTGGCCCGCAAGGCCCAGCTCGGCGTGGCGGTCGAGGCGGCTGAGGGCGGAGCCCGTGTGAAGTCCGTGGCGCCCGGATCGACCGCCGCCCTCGCGGGCCTGCAGCCGGGAGACGTGATCACCGGACTCAACGGTGTGACGGTCGCCGATCACAGGGCGCTGGTGGCGTTGGCCGGACAACTCCGGGCTGGCCAATCCGTGGTCCTCGCCTATCGGCGCGACGCCATGGCGTCGGAAGGCCGCGCGATCGCCATCGCCCGTCCGGTCGAGACCTACCGGGCAGCAACGGCGACGTATGGCGCGGTCGATTTTCGCGGCGGCCGCCTGCGCGACATCCTGGTGACGCCGGACAGCGCGAAGCCCGACGCTCCGGTCGTCTACCTCGTGCAGGGCTACTACTGCGCCACGATGGAAGGCGCGACGGCGGACGCGCCCTATCGGGCGCTGATCCAGGGGCTGGCCGACCGCGGTATCGCCACCTATCGCGTCGAGAAGCCGGGGATGGGCGACAGCCTCGGCGGACCGGCCTGCCTCGACAGTGACTTTGATACCGAACTGGATGCGTTCCGGGCCGGATTCAGGACGCTCACCCGAAACTATGGGGTCGCGCCCGGCCGGATCGTGATTTTCGGACACTCCATGGGCGGCGTGGAAGCCCCGCTGCTGGCGGCGGAGGGCGATCCGGTGCGCGGTGTGGCGGTCTACGGGACCGTCACGCGCAACTGGCATGACTACATGCAGGACCTGATGCGGCTGCAGGGGTTCTACTCGGTCGGCGCGGATCCGGTGGACAGCGCCGAGACCAGCGAGGTCATGCGCCCGCTGCTTGACCGGATTTTCGATGAGACGGTCTCCCTGAAGCAGATCGCCGCCGACGACCCGGCCCAGGGTGATCTCCTGCGGGCGGCGCTGGACTGGGATGGCGAAGACCGGATTCTCGGCCGGACGGCCGCCTACTGGCGCGGAGTCGGGGCCCAGAAGCTCACCGCGGCCTGGCGCGACTCACGGGCGCCGGTGCTGGCGATCTACGGCGAAGCGGACTTCGCGGCGATCGACGACCGTGATCACCGGCTGATCGCCGATATCGTGAATCACTACCGGCCCGGCACCGCGAGATTCGTGACGCTCCCGGGGACCGGACACGGCTTCGGGCTCGATGGCTCCCGGTCGGCTGCGCGCGACGCGAACCGGGCGGCGGGGGGCATGATGCCGCAGCAGCCATTCAATCCGGAACTGACCCGTATTCTGGCCGACTGGATCGATGCTCTGCCGACGCCTGCCGCAGGGTAGGGGCCGGGCGGCGGGACGGGATTGAACGTCTGGACCTGTTGCGGGAACAGTTGGAGGCCCGGCCCGGAATCGAACCGGGGTGCAAGGATTTGCAGTCCTCTGCGTAACCACTCCGCCACCGGGCCTTGTCTTCGTCATCACCGGCGCGGGCGGTCGCGTCGGGAAGGGGCGGACGCCTACCAGAGGCGTCGTCGGCTTACAATGGCTTCCTACGCTTGCATTGCGTTCCCGTCATCGCCGGACCTATAAGCCGCGCCAGAAGACTCAACGTTCAACCCGCCAGAGAACCCGCATGAGCGCCGACTTCGCCGCCGCCCGGCTGAACATGGTCGAAAGTCAGGTCCGTCCTTCGGACGTTACCGATCATGCCCTGCAGGATGCGATCCGTGTGGTCGCGCGCGAATCGCTCCTGCCGGCGTCCAAGGCGTTCGCCGCCTATGCCGATGCCGAGGTCGAATATGCGCCCGGCAAGTGGCTGATGAGGCCGCGCGACGCGGCCAAGCTGCTGCAGGCGCTCGCACCGCACGCGGGCGAAAAGGCCCTGGCGATCGCCGCGCCCTACGCCGCGGCGGTCCTGGAAGCGATGGGCGTTGTCGTCACCCGGCTGGACGAGGGCGACCTGACCGCCGCGCCCACGGGCAGCTTTGACATAATCGTATGCGAAGGCGCCGTATCGCGGACGCCGGAGAGCTGGAAATCGGCGCTCCTGAGCGGTGGTCGGCTCGGCGTGGTCGAACGGAACGGCCCGATGGGCAAGGTCTACGTCTACGTCCGTGCGGACGACGGCGTAGGCGGTCGGGCTTCCTTCGATGCCGCGCCGCCCTATCTTCAGGGCTTCGAACCGGTTCCCGGGTTTGCCTTCTAGACGAGGCGACCTGAAATAAGCCCGCAACGGGCGCGTGAAAAAAGCTTAACTGGTCGCCACTGGCGGCGGACATTACAGGCGATCATATAAGGCGCGCTTGGCTTGCGGGTCCTTGGGGATATTCCATGTTGAAGAGTCGTCGTGCGGGCCTTCTCGCCGCCGTTTGCAGTTTTGGCCTGATCGCGGGCGTCGCCTCGGCGGCTTCCGCCGAAACCCTGGCTGACGCCATCGCCCTGGCCTACCAGACCAACCCGACGCTGCAGGGGCAGCGGGCCAGTCAACGGGCGCTGGACGAGAGCATCGTTCAGGCGCGCACGGGCCTTCGTCCGCAGGTCGACGCGTCGGTCAGCGCCTCCTCGTCCGACAGTCAAGGTGTCGGCAACGCCGCCCGCGGCAGCTCGGCCGGCCTGTCGCTCAGCCAGCCGCTCTACACCGGCGGTCGTGTGTCCTCCCAGATCAGCGCCGCCGAGGCGGATGTGCTGACCGGCCAGGAAGGTCTGCGCAGCGTAGAGGCCAGCGTCATCCAGGCGGTCATCACGTCCTATGTCGACGTGCGCCGCGACCAGGAACGTCTGCGCATCAGCCAGGAAAACGTGGCCGTGCTGCAGCGTCAGATCGACGAAGCCCGCGCCCGCTTCGAGGTCGGCGAAATCACCCGCACCGATGTCGCCCAGGCCGAAGCCCGGCTCGCCGCCTCCAAGGCGTCGCTGGCGTCTGCCCAGGCGCAACTGGCCATCAGCCGCGCGGCCTACGCCGCCGTCGTCGGCCAGAATCCCGGCGATCTTGAAGCCGAACCGTCGCTGAGCGCTTTTCTCCCGCCGGCCATCGAGGATGCCTTCGAGACCGCGGAACAGAGCAACGCCCAGATCCTCGGCGCCGAGTATGCGGAACGCGCCAGCGCCTCGCGGGTCGCGGTGGCCCGTTCCTCGCGCCTGCCCACCGTGACGGCCACCGGTTCAGTGGGATTCAACGGGTCGACGCTGTCAGGTCCGGGTGGCGCTTTCGATGACTATCAGCGCAGCGTCAGCGGCCGGGTTACGGTCGCCGTGCCCCTGTTCACGGGCGGCCTGATCAATTCGCAGGTGCGCGCGGCGGAAGAGCGCAACAACGAGGCGCGACAGTCCATCGAGGAAACCCGCCGCTCGGTTCTGCGGACGGTGTCCCAGGCCTGGAACAGCCTGATCGGCGCGCGCGCCAACCTGACCGCCAACGAGGAACAGGTCCGCGCCGCCCGCATCGCCTTCGAAGGCGTGCGTCAGGAGGCCCAGGTCGGGCTGCGCACCACGCTCGACGTGCTCAACGCCGAGCAGGAACTGCGCAACGCCGAACTGTCGCTGGTCAATGCCCGTCACGACGAGTACGTCGCCGCCGCCATCCTCCTGTCGGCCATGGGCAAGCTCGAGGCGCGCTACCTGGTGCCGGGCGTCGAGCAGTACGATGTGACGGCCAACGGCAAGAAGTTCAGCCACAAGCTGGGCTGGACGCCGTGGGAGCCGGTTCTGGGCTTTATCGACAGCGTGGCGGCTCCGCCCAAGCCGGCTGCGCCGGCCGCCGGATCGGTCGATACGCCGGTCGCGACGTCGCATTAACCAGACCACTGAAGAAGACTGAGCAAAAGCGCGTGTTCGCCGTTTGCACGAACGGCAGGGCATGCTTACGCTAGGCTATTGGAATCGCCTCTCGCAGGTACGGCTCGATCATGTCTGAACAGACCGCCCAGGAACCGACGATGGAGGAGATTCTCGCCTCCATCCGGCGAATTATCTCCGAGGACGACGCACCGCCGGCAGAGGCCGCGCCGGTCGAGGAGGCGGCGCCGATCATGATCGCGCCCGCGCCGATGCCGGTCGAGCCCGAGCCCGAGGACGATGATGTCCTTGAGCTGACGGAAACCATCGAGGCGGCCGGCGTGGAAACCGTCGGCGATCTCGATGTCTATACCCCGGCGAGGGCCGCGCCCGAGCCCGTCTGGGAACCTGAGCCGGAACCCGAACCCGCGCCCGTGTTCGCGGCGGCTCCAGAACCCGCGCCGGCGCCCACGCCGAGCTACACCATGGGTTCGGCGTCGATTTCCGGCGGCACAACCATTGAAGAGCTGGTACGCAGCATTCTCGAGCCCAAGCTCAACGAATGGGCCGACCAGAACCTGCCCCGCCTCGTTGAGCAGATCGTACGCGACAAGCTCTCCAGATAGGACGCGCTCTCCAGCCGGAGCGACGCCTGGCCGCTTCGCGATCCCGATCACCCCTGATAGAGACCGGCGGCCGCAGCCAGCGCGCCGCCGTTTTCGTTCGTGAATTTTGCCATGCTCGACAAGACCTTCGATCCTCAGACCGTTGAACCGCGCCTCTACAAGGCCTGGGAAGAGTCGGGCGCGTTCGCCCCGACCGACGATCCGGCCGCCGAGCCGTTCAGCATCGTCATTCCGCCGCCCAACGTCACCGGCAGCCTGCATATTGGCCACGCGCTGAACAACACGCTGCAGGACGTGCTGATCCGGTTCCAGCGTATGCGCGGCAAGGCGGCGCTTTGGCTGCCCGGGACCGATCACGCCGGCATCGCCACCCAGATGGTCGTCGAGCGCCAGCTGGCTGCCGCCGGCAACGTCGGCCGGCGCGACATGGGCCGCGACGCCTTTGTCGCCAAGGTCTGGGAATGGAAGGCCGAAAGCGGCGGGACCATCGTCAACCAGCTGCGCCGCCTCGGCGCCAGCTGCGACTGGTCGCGCGAGCGATTCACCCTCGACGAGGGCCTTTCGGCCGCCGTGCGCAAGGTGTTCGTCGATCTGCATCGCCAGGGCCTGATCTACCGCGACAAGCGGCTGGTGAACTGGGACCCGCATTTCCAGACCGCCATCTCGGACC
>CAZISF010000174.1:0-6035 GCA_964541915.1 uncultured Caulobacter sp. | reverse complement strand
GCTACTCGCCGTTCTGCGAGACCTTCTTCACCGACGTGAAGGTCCCCAAGGACCATCTGGTCGGCAAGCTCAATGGCGGCTGGGAAATCGCCAAACGCCTGCTGCAGTATGAGCGCCAGAACATCTCGGCCGGCGGTTTCGGCGGCGGGGCGGGCATCGACGTGGTCGATGCGGCCAAGGAGCATGTCGGCCTCGACGCCGAGGGCCGCATCGCCGACGGCGACCTGCGCAACAGGATCAGCGCGCACAAGATGGACGCGGCGGCCTTCGCCCTGACCATTCGGCGCGCCGAGCAGGAGGCCAAGGCCAGCAAGGGCCCCAGCGCCGCCACCTCGATCATCAAATACGCCGCCGCCAAGCTGAACCAGGAGCGCACTGAACTGACCGTCGAGGCGCTCGGCCTGCAGGGCCTGGGCTGGGAGGGCGAACAGTTCTCGGCCGGCGAGATCGGCGCGATGCGCTCGATGCTGCGGGCCAAGGCCAACTCCATCGAAGGCGGCACCAGCGAGATCAACCTCAACGTCGTCGCCAAGCGGGTGCTCGGACTACTGGACCATCAGTGATGATCGAGTTCTGGTACGAGTTCGCCTCGACCTACTCCTACCCGGCGGCCATGCGCGTGGAGCGGATGGCCGAGGCGGCTGGCGTGCGGGTCGAATGGCGGCCGTTTCTGCTCGGGCCGCTGTTCCATGCCCAGCAGGGCCTGACCGACAGCCCGTTCAACGCCTTTCCCGTGAAGGGCCAGTACATGTGGCGGGATATGGAGCGGGTCTGCGCGGAGGAAGGTTTACCGTTGAACCATCCGTCGCAGTTTCCTCGCAACAGCCTGCTGGCGGCACGCGTAGCGATCGCCGGGCTGGACGACGGCTGGACTCCGGACTTCAGCCGCAAGGTCTATGAGGCCAACTTCGTCGCCGATCTGGACATCTCCAGTCCCGAGGTCCTCGCGCCGCTGATCGCCGAGGCCGGCGGGTCGCCTGGCGCGGCGCTTGAGGCCGCCGGATCCGACGCCGTCAAGGCGCGGCTCAAGGACCATGTGAACCAGGCCAAGGCGCGCGGCGTCTTCGGCTCACCCAGTTTCATCACCGCTGACGGCGAGCTCTTCTGGGGCAACGACCGTCTGGAACAGGCGCTGGCCTGGGCGGTCCATCACGAGAAGGCGTCGGCATGAGCCTGCGTCCTTCGTCCTTCGACACGGCCGCTGCGCGGCCTGCTCAGGATGACGTCCATCCGAGCAACCCACAAGTGAACGTCATGGTGAGCAGCGCGACGCGCGTGTCGAACCACGAAGCACGCAACCTGATCGAGACCGCGAGGAACTTCTGATGGCCGTCCTGAACGAAGAACAGACCATGCTGCGCGACGCGGCCAAGAGCTGGACGCAGGAGTCCTCGCCGGTGACCAAGCTGCGCGCGCTGCGCGACAGTGGGACACACCAGAGCTTCGATCCCGCCGCCTGGGCCGAGATGGGCCAGATGGGCTGGGCCGGCGTCATCGTGCCCGAGGACTACGACGGCTCGAACTTCGGCTACCTCGGCCTGGGCCTGATCCTGGAGGAAACCGGCCGCACCCTGGTCGCCTCCCCGCTCCTCTCCACCGCCCTGATCGGCGCTTCGGCCCTGACGCTGGGCGGCACGGACGCGCAGAAGGCGGCCTGGCTGCCGAAGATCGCGGCCGGCGCTGTCGTCACCGCCCTGGCCGTGGATGAGAAGGCGCACCATGCGCCGGAAATGACCGCCCTGAAGGCGGAGAAGGCCGGCGACGGCTGGAGCCTGACCGGCAAGAAGACCTTCGTCGTCGACGGCGATGCGGCGGACCTGCTGATCGTCGCCGCCAGGACCGGCGGCAAGCCGGGCGACACCGACGGCATCACCCTGTTCCTCGTCGAGGGCGGCGCGGCCGGCGTGACCCGCAACCATCTGGCCCTGGCCGACAGCCGCGGCGCGGCGGAGATCAGCTTCTCCGGCGCCAAGGGCGAGGTGCTCGGTGAGGTCGGCAAGGGCTGGGCGATTCTCGAGCCTGTGCTCGACCGCGCCCGCATCGGGATCGCCGCCGAGATGCTCGGCAGCGCCCTGCAGGCCTTCGAGATCACGCTCGACTATCTGAAGACGCGCACCCAGTTCGGCCAGGTCATCGGCACCTTCCAGAGCCTGCAGCACCGCGCGGCGAAGATGTTCACCGATCTGGAAACCACCCGTTCCTGCGTGGAAGCGGCGCTGGAGCAGATCGACGCCGGGGCGACCGATAACCGCGCCGCCGCCTCGCTCGCCAAGGCCAAGGCAAGCGACCTCGCCCACCTGGTGACCAACGAGATGGTCCAGATGCACGGCGGCATCGGCATGACCGACGTCCATGACGCCGGCCTCTATCTCAAGCGCGCCCGCGTGGCCGAGCAGCTGTTCGGCGGCGCGAGCTATCACCGCGATCGCTACGCCCGCGTGCTGGGCTTCTAGGACATGAACGTCAGCGGGACGGTCGCGGTCATCACCGGCGGCGCTTCGGGCATCGGCTTCGGCATCGCCTCGGCGCTGGCCAAACGCGGCGCGAAGGTGGTGCTGGCCGACATCGAGGCCGAGCGCGCCCTGGCGGCGGCGGAAACCCTGCGCGATCAGGGGCTGGAAGCGACCAGCTGCTATCTCGACGTGATCGACCAGGCCAGCTGGGACGCCACGGCGGAACTGGCGTCCGGCCACTGGGATCAGGCCCCGCAGCTGCTGTTCAACAACGCCGGCGTCGGCGGCGGGTCCACCGTTCATGAGACGCCGGAGCGGATCTGGGACTGGGTCTATTCGGTCAACATCCGCGGCGTCTATCTGGGGGTGAAGACCTTCGCCCCGCTGATGCTGGCGAGCGGTCTGCCGGGCAAGATCGTCAACACCGCTTCGGAACACGCCCTGGGCCTGCCGGAGTCGAAGCGCGGCGGGATCATCGCGCCCTACACCTCGGCCAAGCATGCCGTGATGGGCTACAGCCTGTGCATGCGGCGCGATTTCGAGGGCACCAACCTGACGGCCGGCGTCGTCTGCCCCGGCGTGGTGCAGAGCGACATCTGGAACGCCTTCCGCAACCGGCACGACACCTTCGGCGGCGCCCGTCCGCGCGTGGTCGAGGGCGCCCATCCGATGGCCCACGGCCTGCCGGCCGCGACCGCCGGCGAGCGGATCGCCGACCAGGTGGAGACCGACGACTTCTTCATCTTCACCAATGGCCCGCATGAAGCCGAGGTGCTGGGCGACTACGTCCGTGAGGCGACCACCGCCATGGCGGCTTTCCGGGAGCGGTACGGAGTCTAGGTCAGGCCTGGACCTGAAGGCCTAAGCCAGCAGCGCATCGCTCTCCGGGGTAGAGGCGTGCTCCAGGGCCGCCTCGATTTGCTCGATCAGGCGCGCCGGGTTGATCGGCTTCTCCGCGACATCATTCATTCCGGCCGCGAGGTAGTCCCGCTTCTGGCTGGGCAGGACGTTGGCGGTCAGGCCGATGATCGGGACCCGGCCCAATGACCCGCCGAGCGCCCGGATCTGCCGCGTGGCCGTCAGGCCGTCCATGACCGGCATCTGTATGTCCATCAGGATCAGGTCGAAGCGGGACGCCTGGGCCGCGTCCAGACCCTCGGCGCCATTGGACGCCGTCTCGACGTCAGCGCCGACCGCCTCGAGCAGCATGCGGGCGACCTTCTGGTTG
Source organism: uncultured Caulobacter sp. (assembly GCA_964541915.1). Taxonomy (GTDB): domain Bacteria; phylum Pseudomonadota; class Alphaproteobacteria; order Caulobacterales; family Caulobacteraceae; genus Caulobacter. The sequence continues at coordinate 2,354 of CAZISF010000174.1, read as the reverse complement.
GTCGGATTGTCGTCGACGACGAGAATGCGCAGGCCGGCGGCCGAGTCATCGTCCGGCTCCGACATCGCCACGGCCGTCGCGCCCGCGCTGCCTTCGACGCGCTGCAGGGGGACCTGGAACCAGAAGGTCGATCCCTCGCCTTCGGTGCTCTCAAAGCCGATGTCACCGCCCATCAGGTCCACAAGCGTGGCGCAGATCGACAGGCCAAGGCCCGAGCCGCCGAACTCGCGGACGATCGAGCCGTCAGCCTGGCTGAAGCGCCGGAACAGCAGAGCCTGCGAGGCCGTCGGGATGCCGATGCCGGTATCCTCGACCTCCACCCGAAGGGTCCGTTCCCCGGACGGCGTCGCGTCCGTCAGGATACAGCGAACGTCGACATGGCCCCGAGCCGTGAACTTCATCGCGTTGCCGATCAGGTTCATGCACAGCTGGCGCAGCCGCAGGCCGTCCGCCATGAGCATGCCGGGCGCGCCCTCGAAGGACGTCCGCAGCGCGACGCCCTTTTCGCGGGCCTGAGTCGAGAACAGGCCGACGACCTCCCGAAGCAAGGCCTCGGGGTCGAGGGGTTCGGCGTCCAGCTCGAAGGCGCCCGACTCGATACGGGACAGGTCGAGCACGTCATTGAGCAGGCCCTGCAGAAGCGCGCCGCTGGCAAGGGCTTCTTCGATGAGCTGACGGCTCTCGGCGTCGAGGCCCTTGCGACGCAGAAGGTGCAGGACGCCGACCACACCATTCATCGGCGTGCGGATCTCATGGCTCATGTTGGCGATGAAACGGGACTTGGAGTCCGACGCTGCATTGGCTGCGAGCATCGCGGCCTGCAGGCGGCGGCGCTGGCGGCGATCATGCAGAATCGTGAACGCCGGCGCGACGATCAGGATCAGCAGCAGCAGACCGGCGGGCGGCGCGGCGACCCAGGCGAGGTCGCGGGCGGGCTGCCTGTAGTCCCAGTCGACGCGGGCGACCGTGCCGCCCTCGGCATCCCGCAGGAAGACACTGGCCTCCTTCGGTTCGGGCTTGCCGAACGGCGCGCGCTCGACATGAACGCTATCAAGCAGGAAGTGGCTGCTCAACCACTCCAGGAAGACCGCGTCGATGGCCTGGACGGTCACCACGACCGGCGCGCGGGCGCCCGACGGAAGGGCCGTGCCGAAGTCGGGCTGGATGAGGCTGGCCGAAACGACGACCGGGCCTGCTTCCGTGGCGACCTTGGTCGTCTCGTCGATCGCGGTGGCGATCATCTCGCCGTTTTTCTGGGTGGACGAAAACGGGCCGCGACGGGCTTCACGCGCCCGGATCTTCGCCACCAGTTGGGCCACGGATGCCAGAAGCGGCGCCGGTACGGCGGCCGAGGCCGGCTTGCCGTCCCGCCATCCCGCCAGGACCCGACCGTCGGCGTTCAGGACGTAGACCTGCGACACACTGCAGGTGGTCGTCAGATACTGGCCCATGTTGGTGTCGGCCCAGGCCGTATCGAACCGGTTGTCGAGGTGGGCGACCGCGTCGTCCCACATGGTGTTGGGGGTGATGCAGTTGCGGAGCGCCGTGTCCTTGAGCTTCAGGCCGTTCTCGACCAGCTGCTCTTCATGGCGGGCCGACAGGCTGTCGATGCTGTTGGCGGCGGCGACCAGACCGCCGACCAGCGCCAGGATCGCGAGGCCGGATGCGACGATGACCGCCGCCATGCCGGCGCGATTTCCGCGATCCTGTCCGCGTGGCGGCATAGCCGGCTTGGTCGTCATGATGGCTCCAGTGACGTATGGCCCGGCGCTCGCTGGCTCCGACGTCACGCGAAATGTAGCCGGCCATGACTTCCGACCTGGTTTACCCGTTCCGGGCCTGAGAGGCCGGAACCCCCGCCTCGCCCCGGGGTTCTCCCTTGCACGCATCACAGGGAGTACCGCCATGTCCACTGACATCAAAGACCGCGCCGACGTCGAGAAGCGCCTCTGGCACGAGATCAAGCACAGCCGCACCGTGATGCTGGGCGCCCACACCCATCCGCTGCAGCACTTCCAGCCGATGACCGCGTTTCATGAACCGGAAACCGGTCAGGTCTGGTTCTTCACCCGCAGCGACACCGACCTCGCCCGCTCGATCGCCGAGGGCAAGCCGGCGATGATGGTGGTTCAGACCAAGGACTTCCAGGCCTGTGTCGGCGGCGAGCTGACGCTGCAGCACGATCCCGCCCGGATCGAGAAATACTGGAACCCGATGGTCGCGGCCTGGTACCCGCAAGGCAAGGCGGACCCGGCGCTGACCCTGCTCTGCCTGGACGTCAGTGACGCGCAGGTGTGGATCAGCGACGCGGGCCCCGTGAAGGTCGCCTGGGAAGTCGCCAAGGCCAACGCCAC
>CAZISF010000173.1:0-6069 GCA_964541915.1 uncultured Caulobacter sp. | reverse complement strand
GCGGCCAGCTCTATCGCGGCTCCAAGCCGGTGATGTGGAGCCCGGTCGAACAGACCGCCCTGGCCGACGCCGAGGTCGAGTACCACGACCACATCAGCCCGACGGTCTGGGTGAAATTCCCGGTTGTCGGTGGCGACGCCAGCGTCGTGATCTGGACCACCACGCCCTGGACCATCCCCGCCAACCGCGCCGTCAGCTACAGCCCGCGCATCGCCTACGGCGTCTACAAGGTCGAGGCGCTGGAAGAGGGCCTGGAGTTCGCCCCCTGGGCCGCGCCGGGCGACCGACTGATCCTGGCCGACAAGCTGGCGGAGGACGTGTTCAAGGCCGCCAAAGTGGCGAAATGGACGCGCGTCGAAGCCGCCGACTGCGCCAGCTACACCCTGGCCCACCCGCTCGCGAAGCTCGACGCAGGCTACGGCTTCAAGGTGCCCATGCTGGCCGGCGACCATGTCACCGACGACGCCGGCACGGGCTTTGTGCACACAGCCCCCGGCCATGGCGCGGACGACTACCTGATCTGGCTCAAGAGCAAGGCCCAGCTCGACGCGGCCGGCATCGACGCGACCATCCCCGAGACCGTCGGTCCCGATGGCGCCTACTACGATGACGTGCCGCTGTTCGCGGGCCTCAAGGTGCTGGAGACCGAAGGCAAGAAGGTCGGCAAGTTCGGGCCCGCCAACGGCGCGGTGATGGAAAAGCTGATCGAGGCCGGCAACCTGCTGGCCCGCGGCCGGCTGGAGCACAGCTATCCGATGAGCTGGCGCTCCAAGGCGCCGGTGATCTTCCGCAACACCCCGCAGTGGTTCATCCGCATGGACGCGCCGATCAACGGCGGGGCATCCCTGCGCGAGGTGGCGCTGTCCGCCATCGACGCCACCACCTTCGTGCCCGAGGGCGGTCGCAACCGCATCCGCTCGATGGTCGAGAGCCGTCCCGACTGGCTGATCAGCCGCCAGCGCGCCTGGGGCGCGCCGCTCGCCATGTTCGTCGACAAGGATACCGCCGAGCCGCTCTGCGATCCGGCCGTCAACGCCCGGATCATCGCGGCCGTCGAGGCCGAGGGCGCCGACGCCTGGTTCAAGCGCCCGGCGAGCGACTTCCTCGGCGACCACGATCCCGCCCGTTACGAAAAGGTCGAGGACATCCTCGACGTCTGGTTCGACAGCGGCTCGACCCATGCCTTTGCCCTCGAGGGCCGGGCCAATACGCGCTGGCCGGCAGACCTCTATCTGGAAGGCTCGGACCAGCATCGCGGCTGGTTCCAGTCGTCATTGCTGGAAAGCAGCGGCACCCGCGGCCGCGCGCCCTACGACACCGTCCTGACCCATGGCTTCACCATGGACGAGAACGGCGAGAAGATGAGCAAGTCGAAGGGCAACGTGATCGACCCGGAGATCATCTTCCGCGAAAGCGGCGCCGAGATTCTCCGCCTGTGGGTCGCCATGGTCGACTACCGGGAGGACCAGAGGATCGGCAAGACGATCCTGGCCACCACCACCGACGCCTATCGCAAGCTGCGCAACACCCTGCGCTATCTGCTGGGCGCCCTGAACGGTTTCGAAGACGACGAGCGCGTCGCCGTCGCCGACATGCCGCCGCTGGAGCAGTATATCCTGCACCGGCTCTGGCAGCTCGATGGCGAGGTGCGGAAGGCCTACGAGGAATACCGCTTCAACGACGTGGTCCGGCCGCTGCTGGAGTTCTGCCAGGGCGACCTGTCGACCTTCTTCTTCGATATCCGCAAGGACGCGCTGTACTGCGACCGGCCGGACAGCGTTCGACGCCGCGCCTGCCGGACGGTGATGGACGCGGTGTTCGAGCGGCTGACGATCTGGCTCTCGCCGCTGATCAGCTTCACGGCCGAGGAAGCCTGGCAGATCCGCCACCCCGACGCCGGCTCCAATAGCCTGCGCGTGTTCCCGGAGACGCCGGCCGACTGGCGCAACGACGCCGAGGCGGCGCGCTGGGGCAAGGTCGAAGAGGTCACGGGCGTGGTCACCGGCGCGCTGGAGATCGAGCGCCGCGAGAAGCGCATCGGCTCATCGCTGGAAGCCTCGCCCTCGGTGCATGTCGGCGACGCCGATCTGCTGGCCGCGTTCGAAGGGCTGGACCCGGCGGAGATCTTCCGCACCAGCGGCGCCACGCTGAGTGCCGGGGAGGGCGGAGCCGCCAGCTTCCGCATGACCGACATGAAAGCCGTGGCCGTCGATCCGGTCCCTGCTGACGGCGGCAAATGCGCCCGCTGCTGGCGGGTGCTGCCGGAGGTCACGGAAACCCGCCGCCTCTGCCTGCGTTGCGACGACGCCGTCGCCGTGTGGGACAAGACCCACGCGGGCTGATACGTCTTGCCCGTTCATGACGGACCGGCTCTGACCGGACAATTTCCGTCATGGTCGGGCTCGTCCCGACCACCCATGCGCACCCACGTTTGACGGTGATCATGGGTCGTCGGAACAAGTCCGACGATGACGGTGTTGGTTTGCCTTTCTGGGAATCCTGATGAGTTCCGACCTTTCCGAATCGCCCGCCGCCGAATCCGTCGCCCTGACGGAGGCCCCGGCCGAGACCGTCATCGCCGAACCCGCGACGCCCGGTCGCATGCAGGGCCCGACGGCCTATTCGCTCGGTATCGCGGTGATCCTCGCCGACCAGCTGGTCAAGCAGTGGATCCTCTATGGTTTCCAGTTGCCCGTGCTGGGAAGCGTCCAGGTCCTCGGCCCCTTCCATCTGACCATGGTCTGGAACCAGGGCGTCAGTTTCGGCCTGTTCCGGGGCGAGGCCGAGTGGGTCCGCTGGGCGCTGGCGGCATTCTCGTTTGGCGTTGCCGGCTTTCTGGCGGTCTGGGCACGCCGGGTCGACAGACCCCTGCTGGGCGTCGCGATCGGTCTGGTCATGGGCGGCGCGATCGGCAACCTGATCGACCGGGTGCGGTTCGGGATGGTGGCCGATTTCATCGACTTCAAGGCGCTCGGGTTCCCCTGGGTGTTCAACATCGCCGACAGCGCCATCTCCGTCGGCGTCGTGCTGCTGCTGCTCGACAGCCTTCGCCGGGAGGCGAAACCGTAAGCTGGTTGCCGTTCGCCTCACTTTTGGCGTATCGAGAGCGCCTGTTACCGGCCGGGGGCGGCCCATTGGCCGCACGGCCCTGAGGAGCAAGGCTCGATGATCTCTACCCGCGTAGTGTGCGCCGTCGCGCTGATCGCCGTCGCCGGTCTCGGCGGCTGCACGTCGGCCTCGAAGGCGCTTGGCATCGCCAAGGTCACGCCGGACGAATTCCGGGTGGTGACCAAGGCGCCGCTGGTGGTCCCGCCCGACTATGCGCTGCGTCCGCCGGCTCCGGGTGAACCCCGTCCGCAGGAGCTGCAGCCGGAGAGCGCCGCGCGCACCGCCCTGGCCGGTCAGGCCGCCGCCGCCCAGCGCACCGATGGTGAGCGTCTGCTCGTCGCCCGCGCCGGCGTCGACAAGGCCGACCCGCTGATCCGCTATGTCGTCGACGACGAGTTCGGCGACATCGCCCACAAGGACAAGTCCTTCGCCGACCGCGTGATGTTCTGGCGCAAGGACGCGCCGGCCGCCCCGGTCGCCGCCACCGACGGCTCCGCGCCGCCCGTCCTGGTCGACGCCGCCGCAGAGGAAGCCCGTCTGAAAGCCATCACCGGCGGCAAGACAGTGATCATCTCCCGCGCCAAGTCCAGCTGGGTGAAGCTGCCGGGCCTGTAAGCCCCGGCTCTGTCCGACCAAACGAACGGGGACATGCACGTCAGTGCGTGTCCCTTTTTTTCGTTGTGCGTCCTTCGAGACGCGATCCTGAGGGATCGCTCCTCAGGATGACGAGCAGCGTTGCACGTCATGGTGAGGAGCGAGCCTCAAGCGAGCGTCTCGAACCACGCAACATCGCCCCATCGGAATCGGATAGGATGCACCCATGCCCATCCGTCGCCTGCCTCCGGAGACCGTCAACCGCATCGCCGCCGGCGAGGTGGTCGAGCGGCCGGCGAGCGCGGTCAAGGAGCTGGTCGAGAACGCGCTCGACGCCGGCGCCACGCGGGTCGAGGTCGAGGCCGATGGCGGCGGGCTGACGCGGATCCTGGTCTCGGACGACGGCTCCGGCCTGTCGCCGGACGAGCTGTCCCTGGCCGTCGAGCGCCATGCCACGTCCAAGCTGTTCCCGGACGCTGACGGGACATGGGACCTGCTGCATATCTCGACGCTCGGCTTCCGCGGTGAGGCCTTGCCGTCGATTGGTTCAGTCGCCCGCCTGAGCATTTCCAGCCGCGCGCGCGGCTCTACGGACGCCCACGCCATCCTCGTCGAAGGCGGGGCCACCGGCGATGTCGGCCCCGCCGCCTTTGCCGGCGACCACGGCGCGCGGGTCGAGGTGCGCGACCTGTTCTACGCCACCCCCGCCCGCCTCAAGTTCATGAAGTCGGCCCGCGCCGAACAGATGGCCATCGCCGAGGAGCTGAAGCGTCAGGCCATGGCCCATGAGGCGGTCGGCTTCACCCTCGATCTCGACGGCCGCCGCGCCCTTCGTCTCACGGCGGAGCATCCGGGGCCGGACGGGCGGCTGGCCCGGCTGGCGGCGGTGCTCGGCCATGAGTTCCAGGACAACGCCCTGGCCATCGACCAGGAGCGGGAGGGCATCCGGCTGACGGGCTTCGCCGGCCTGCCGACCTATTCGCGGGGCAACGCCGCGCACCAGTACCTGTTCGTCAACGGCCGGCCGGTGCGTGACCGGCTGCTGCAGGGCGCCCTGCGCGGCGCCTACGCCGACTATCTGGCCCGCGACCGCCATCCGACGGCGGCGCTGTATATCGAACTCGACCCGACCTTCGTCGACGTCAACGTCCATCCGGCCAAGGCCGAGGTACGGTTCCGCGATCCGGCGCTGGTGCGCGGCCTGATCATCGGGGCGTTGCGTCACGCCCTGGCAGGGGCGGGGCATCGCGCCTCGACGACCGTGGCGTCAGCGGCGCTGGCGGGGTTCCGGGCCCAGAGCTTCCCCGGCGCCGGCTATCAGCCCGGCCCGTCGGCGGCCGGTTTCTCGGCCTGGCAGCAGGGCGGCTGGACGCCCCGCGCGCCGGCGCCGAGCCTGCCGGGCATGGCCGAGGCCACCGCCCGGGTCGAGCCCATGGCTGACTGGATTCCGCCCACGCAGGACTATGGCGAGGCCGCGCCGGTCATCGACCCCGTCGACTACCCGCTCGGCGCCGCCCGCGCCCAGGTGCACGAAACCTACGTTGTTGCCCAGACCCGCGACGGCATCGTCATCGTCGATCAGCACGCCGCCCACGAGCGGCTGGTCTATGAGCGGATGAAGCACGAGATGGAGTCCGGCGGCAGGCCGTCAGCCATGGCCCGGGCCAGGCCGGACTCGACGGCTTCGAGTTCGGCCTGGAGGTCGGCGGCGTCACCGGCGCTCCACCCCTTCATGACCGTCTTGCTGTAGTCGATTTCAGCCCGGGCTTCCGGGCCATAGCGATCCACCAGCCAGGCCTCATGCTCGGCCTGCTTCCCGGGCGCGAAGCCCAGATAGAGATCCCTGTCGTTCATGTCCGTCGCTCCTTCGAGGGTCGCGAGGGTTTCGTCCAGCGTGCGGAGAAGGCGGCGATAGCGTCTGGCCTCGGCCTCGAGCTTCGACCGATGGCGGCGCAGGGCGGCCGTACGATCGAAGTCGGGCGCGGCCAGCACCGCGGCGATGGCCTCCAGCGGAAACTCGAGTTCCCGATGAAACAGGATCTGCTGCAGGCGCAACAGCTCCTCGCGACCATAGTAACGGTAACCGTTCTCTCCGACGCTGGCGGGCCGGAGCAGGCCGATCTGGTCATAGTGATGCAGCGTGCGGACCGAGACGCCCGACATCGTCGCCACCTGTTTGACCGTGTACCTGCTCATGCCGTCCTCGCCGTTGGACAGGGGTATGAGGTCTCACGGGGCGTGAGGGTCAAGCGCGACGTTCAGCCGTGGATGGGCCGGGCCATGACGGGGTTTGCGATTTGCGAAACGGTTGGCTAGGTGTCGAAGCTATGAAGGTTGTTCACCCGGGGTTGGGTTGAGAGAGTGGGG
>CAZISF010000172.1:0-6121 GCA_964541915.1 uncultured Caulobacter sp. | reverse complement strand
AGCGCCTTGGCCACGACCGGCGCGAGCCGGGCGGCGATGATGGTGACGCCCGTGGCGTTTGGATGGATGCCGTCCCGCTGATTGAGACGCGGAATGCCCGCCACGCCTTCCAGCAGGTTCGGATAGAGCGCCACGTGATGCTGCGCCGCCAGCGCCGGATAGACGGCGCCGAACTCGCGGGCATAGTTCCTGCCGATGGCCGTCGGCGCGGTCAGGCCGGCGAGAACCACGGTGATCTTGCGCGCCTGAAGGCGGCGAATGATGCGGTCGAGATTGGCCTTGGTCTGTTTCGGGTCGAGCCCCTGCAGCAGATCGTTGCCGCCGAGCGCCACGACGCAGACGGCCGTGTCGGCCTGAACGCTGAAGTCGACGCGGGCCGCGCCGCCGGCGCTGGTGTCGCCGCTGACGCCCGCCGCCCGCACCCGGGTCCCCGGCGCCAGTCTGGCCAGATCAGCCTCCAGCCGCGCGGGCAGGGCGTCGCGGGCCGGCAGGCCGTAGCCGGCGGTGATCGAGTCCCCCAGCATGGTGACGATGCGCGGCTTGCCGGCCGCCAGCGCGGGCGCGGCGGCGGCCCCGAGGATCAGGGCGCCGAAAACGCGGCGTGTGACGGGTCCGTAAGGTGTGCTGGCCATGGCTACGCCCTATGTAGGGTGAACGAGGCAAGCTCCAACAGCCCCTGCGCCATTTCTCCTCCGGAAGAAGACCCCTGCTGCCATGTTTGACGCCACCCCGACGCCCCCGCCGCTGACGCTTGAAGCGGTGACCCTGACGCTGCCGTCCGTCGCGGGTCCGGTGGAAATCCTGCGCGGCGTCAGCCTGTCGGTCGCGGCCGGCGAGCGGGTCGCGGTGGTCGGTCCGTCAGGCTCGGGCAAGTCGTCCCTGATCGCGGTGGCGGCCGGGCTCGAGCGGCCCACATCCGGGATCGTTCGGCTGTTCGGCCAGGACCTGGCGACGCTGGGTGAGGATGGTCGCGCCCGGCTGCGGCGCGGAAAGGTCTCGCTGGTGTTCCAGGCCTTCCACCTGCTGCCCAACATGACCGCTGAGGAGAACGTCGCCGCGCCGCTGGAACTGGCCGGGATCGCCGGCGCCGCGAGGACGGCCCGCGACTGGCTGGCCCGCGTGGGCCTCGGCGAACGGCTGCGCCACTACCCGACCCAACTGTCAGGCGGCGAGCAGCAGCGCGTGGCCCTGGCCCGGGCCCTCGCCATCGAGCCGGCTCTGCTGTTCGCCGACGAGCCCACCGGCAACCTCGACGCCGCCAACGCCGCCGGCGTCGCCGACATGATGTTCGACCTCGTCGCCGAGACCCGCGCCGCCCTCGTGCTGGTGACCCATGACGCGGCCCTTGCCGCCCGCGCCGACCGTCAGGTGACCATGGCCGCCGGCCAGATCGTCGGCGACGCCTGATGCCCCTCTCGCTGCGTTTCGCCCTGCGCGAACTGCGGTCCGGCGTCGCCGGCTTCCGCATCTTCCTCGCCTGTCTGGCGCTCGGCGTCGCGGCCATCGCCGCCGCAGGCTCGACGGCCGAGGCCTTCCGCGCCGGGCTCGCCGTCCAGGCCCGCGAGATCCTCGGCGGCGACCTGCGTGTGACCATCGACCGGCGAATGTTCACCCCGGCCGAGGTGTCGCGCTTCAACGGGCTGGGCAAGACCGCCTTCTCCGCTGCTGCCTCCGCCATGGCCGAGGCCCCGTCCGGCGACCGCCGGCTGGTCGAACTGCGCGGCGTCTCTGACACCTACCCGCTCGCCGGCAAGGTCGAGTTCCGAGGCGCAGCCTCGCTGGCCGCGGCGTTCGCGCCTGATGGCGACGCCACCGGCGCGGTGGTCGAACAGGCCCTGCTCGACCGGCTGCACCTGAAGCTCGGCGATCGGTTCCTGATCGGCGAGGCCCCGTTCATCGCCCGCGCGGTCCTGGTCCAGGAGCCCGACCGGCTGGGACGCGGCTTCGGCCTCGGCCCCCGTGTCCTGACGACCCTTGCGGCGGTGCAGAACGGCGGCTTCCTGCAGCCCGGCATGCCCAACACCAACGAGGCGGTGCGCATCGCGCTCAAACCGCAGTACGCGACCAACGCCGGCATCGACGGCCTGATAAAGACCCTCAAGGCTGACGGCTTCGAGGCCCGTGGTCGCAACGACGCCGGCGGCGGCATCAAGCGGCTGATCGACCAGCTTGAATACTTCCTCGGCTTCATCGGCCTGGCCTCGCTGGTTGCGGGTGGACTGGGCGTGGCCGGCGCGGTTTCGGCCTATCTCGAACAGCGCAAGCCCTCGATCGCCGTGCTCAAGGCGTTGGGGGCGGAGGGCGCGCTGATCCGCAACCTCTACCTGATCCAGATCGCCGTGCTGTCGGCGCTGGGCGTAGCGATCGGGCTCGCGGTCGGCGCCGTCGCCCCGCTGGTGCTGGGCGAGCTGGCGAAGAACCAGTTGCCGGTCCCGGCCCTGTTCGCCGTCTATCCGATGCCGCTGCTCAAGGCCGCGCTGTTCGGCCTGCTCGCCGCCGCCGCCTTCAGCCTGGCCCCGCTGGCCCGGGCGCGGGCGACGCCGCCGTCCTCGCTGTTCCGCCGCGACCTGACCGGACGGCTGGCGTTCGGACCCGAGGTGGTCGTCGCCCTGCTGGCCGGCGCCGGTCTGGCCGCCCTGGCCATCGTCACGGCTCCCACGCCGATGGCGGCCGGGATCATGATCGCCGGCGTGGCCTTCGCTTTTGGTCTGCTCTGGGCGTTGGGACGCGGCGCGGCCCTGCTGGCCGGACGGCTGCGCGGCATCGCGAGCGGCGCCGTGCGCATCGGCATCGCCAACCTCGCCGGCCCCCGCTCCGCGGCCCGCACGGCGGCTCCGGCCATCGGCCTCGGCGTAGCGCTGCTGGCGGCCGTGGTGCTGATCCAGTCCAGCCTGCTGGCGCAAGTCAGCGAGGTGGCGCCGAAGACGGCCCCGGCCATGGTCTTTACCGAAATCCCCGGCGACCGCGCCGCCGAGTTCGACGCCGCCGTGAGCCGCGCCTTCGGCGTCCCCCTGACTGACCGCAACTGGCTGCGCGCGCCCTTCACCACCGGCCGCATCACCCGCGTGAAGGGCGAGCTGGTCGACCTCAAGGCAATCAAGGACAGCGAGCGCTGGGCCTATGACAACGACATCCAGATCTCCGTCATCGGTCCCGAGCCGAAGGAGTCCGGCGTCCTCGAAGGCCGCTGGTGGCCCGCCGACTACGCCGGCGAACCGGTCATCGCCATGGAGGCCGACGCCGCCCGCGGCGCGGGCCTGAAGGTCGGCGACAGCGTCACCCTCAATGTCCTCGGGCGCGAGCTCGACGTGAAGGTCGCCGCGTTGCGCAAGGTCGACTGGGGCGGTTTCGGCCCGGCCTTCCCGATCATCATCGATCCCGCAGCGCTCGAAGGCGCGGTCCTGCCGCAAGTCGCCATAGCCAAGGGCGACCGCACACAGGAAGCCGCCGTGACCCGCGCGCTCGGCCAGGACTTTCCGATGGTCAATGTGATCAGCGTGCGCGAGCAGCTGGAGGCGGCCACCGAAATGCTCGGCCGGCTGGTGCTGGCCATCCAGGGCGCGGCCTCGGTCGCGGCCCTCGCCGGTCTGCTGGTGCTGGCCGGAGCCATCGCCGCTGGAGCGAGGGCGCGGGCGCGCGAAGCCGCCACGCTCAAGGTGCTCGGCGGCTCCCGCCTGCAGATCCTGACGGCCTACGGTGTCGAGTACGGCGCGGTCGGGCTGATCGCCGGCCTGGCGGGCGTGGCCCTCGGCTACGCCGCCGCCTGGCCGGTGGTGGTCAAGGTGTTCGAGGCCAAATGGAGCGTTGACTGGGCCGGCGTCGGAACCCTGCTGGGCGCCGCGGTCGGCCTCGCCACGCTCGGCGGATTGCTGGCAGCCATGCAGGCCCTGTCGAAGCGCCCCGCTCCGGTGTTGCGGGCGGAATAGGGCCTGACGGAACCGTTATGCCATCGCCGCTTGCGCCCGGCGCTCGCACTCCCGATATTCAGCAAGCGTCCACGATGGGCGCGACGGAAAGGGCAACTTCAATGAGCGACTTCGGACGCGGACCTGCGCGCTCGATCCCGCAGGCGACCGACATGGCCATGGACGCGGGTCTCCGCGCCTTCATGCTCGGCGTCTACAACAAGATGGCGCTGGGCCTGCTGCTGTCGGCGGTGCTGGCCTACGCGACGTCGAGCATCCCCGCGATCACCAGCCTGCTGTATATCACCACGCCGACAGGCGCGCTGGCCGGCTTCACCCTGCTCGGCAACATCGTGCGTTTCGCGCCGCTGGCCATGGTGCTGGTCGCCATGTTCGGCATGCGCAACATGAGCGCCCGCACCTCGGGCATCTACTACTGGTCGATCGTCACGGCGATCGGCGCGGGCCTGGGCATCTGGCTGCTGATCTATACCGGCGCCTCGGTGTTCATGACCTTCCTGATCACGGCAACCGCCTTCGGCGCGCTGAGCCTGGTCGGCTACACGACCAAGAAGGACCTGTCGGGCTTCGGCAGCTTCCTGATCATGGGCGTCTGGGGCCTGGTGATCGCCAGCCTGGTCAACATGTTCCTGCACCTGCCGGCCATCTACTGGATCATCAACGTCGTCGGCGTGCTGATCTTCGCCGGCCTGACCGCCTACGACACCCAGCGGCTGAAGATGACCTACTACCAGGTCAAGGACAGCGGCGAGGGCATGGCCGTTGCGACCAACATGGGCGCGCTGAGCCTGTATCTGGACTTCATCAACCTGTTCCAGTTCCTGCTCGCCTTCATGGGCGGCCGTCGCAGCTGATCGCGACGCAGCGCTGAAACGATCAGGCCCCGCCCGGGAAACCGGCGGGGCCTTTTTCTTGCCTACTCCACCACCGTGAACCGGCCCTTGTCGAACACCTTGAGCACCTGCTCCAGCTCGTGGCCGCGCTTCAGGATATGGCCCGACTGGGTCAGCACGGCCCACTGACCCTGTTTGCGCGCCAGCGCCGGGCGCTTCTCGATGCGATAGAGCGGCTGTTCGGAGGCCCGCCGGAAAACGCTGAACACACAGCTCTCCGACAGGCCGGCGATGGCGTAGTCGCGCCACTCCCCGGCGGCGACCATTCGCCCGTAAAGGCGCAGCAGCCGCTCCAGTTCGCGCCGCTCGAAAAACACGACGGCGGCGGACGGTTGCGCATATGTCGGATCGAACGCCATGCCCCGTCAGGCTAGACCCAAACCGGCCGGTTTGGCGAGAGGCGTCGCCGAATGGCCACGGTTCGCCGGATTGTTGAACGTCGGTCACGCAGCGCCCTTAAATGACCTCATTTCGGACGCGGGCCCGCCTGTAACGGGCATCAAGTTCTGACTGTCGGCCGGTCAGAAGCCTCGCAGGTCCCGGATCCTGAACAGCCCCCCCAGCCCCCCCTGGATCGCGGGCTTCGGATCGGCCGACACTCTAGACCCCTCTCCTGAATGAACCCCCGTTGCCTTCCCCTCCGGCAGCGGGGGTTTCCTTTTGTCCAAAGCACAACGGACAGGGCGGATCGACCATGGGCAGACTTGAAGGCCGTCGGGCCATCGTCACCGGCGCGGCCAGCGGCATCGGCCGGGCCAGCGCCGAACTGTTCGCCACCGAAGGCGCCCGAGTCCTTGCCGTCGACCGGCCCACCGCTGACCTGATCTTCGACAATCCGGCCATCGTCCCCTTCGGCCAGGACATCAGCGAGGACGCCGCGCCGGGCGCCATCGTGGCGAAGGCCGTCGACGCCTTCGGCGGGCTGGACATCGTCTACAACAATGCCGGGGTCTCAGGCTCCACGCCGGTGGGTGAGACCAGCGACGAGGCGTTCGACCGCCAGATATCCGTCAACCTGCGCGCCGCCTTCCGCATCAGTCGTGAGGCCGTGCCGCATCTGGTGAAATCGGGCGTCGGCCGGCTGATCTTCACCGCCTCGATCATGGCCAGGCACACCGACAACGGCCTGGTGGCCTATTCCGCCTCCAAGGCCGGGGTGGTCGGGATGATGCGGACCTTCGCCCTCGAACTCGGCCGTCAGGGCGTGACCGCCAACGCCATTCTGCCGGGGGCCATCGCCACCGGAATGACGGCGGCCAGCTTCCAGCACGACGAGATCGCCGCCCTGTGGGCGAAGAAGGC
>CAZISF010000171.1:0-6150 GCA_964541915.1 uncultured Caulobacter sp. | reverse complement strand
GACGACATCGTCATGCTGCGCGAGATCGAGGTGGAGAGCCACTGCGAGCACCACATGGCGCCGTTCCTCGGCAAGGCCTACGTGGCCTACATGCCGACCAACCGTGTCGTCGGCATCAGCAAGATCGCCCGCGTGGTCGAAATCTTCGCCCGTCGCCTGCAGACCCAGGAAACCATGACCCAGCAGATCGCCGACGCGATCTGCGACAGCCTGAAGCCGGCCGGCGTCGCGGTCCTGATCGATGCGGCCCACCAGTGCATGACCACCCGCGGGGTGCACCACCGCCACGTGACGACCATCACCACCCAGTTCCGAGGCGTGTTCAAGACGGACGCGACGCTGCGCCAGCGGTTCCTGGACTTCGTCAACCGGGGCTAGGAAGCACGGGGACATGTACCGCAGGTACGTGTCCCCCAATCGAGCCGCGGGTTTAGGGGACACGTACCTTCGGTACATGTCCCCTCTAGTCCAGCCCCGCCACCACGCGCCTCGGCGCGTCGTCGGCTTCGCGGGGCGTCCGCACGGCTGACACAAGTACGAAGCTGAGCAGCATCAACAGATACCAGCTGCCCATCTTGGCCAGCGAGACCATGTGCCAGCCGCCCCGTTGTGACGGATAGCTCCAGCCGTCGGCCAGGGTGCCGAGGTTCTCGGCGATCCAGATGAAAAAGGCGACCAGCAGGAATCCCGCCAGCATCGGCATCCGCCGGGCGGTCAGGTCCGGCGTGAACCGGATCCATGTCCGGCCGAACAGCGCCGCCGACAGTACGAACAGCGGCCAGCGCAGGTCCTGCATATAGTGGTGGCTGAAGAAGTTGAGATAGGCCGCCACCGCCAGCACCCAGGTCGTCCAGACCGGCGGATAGTGCTCGAAGCGGATATCGAAGAGACGCCAGGCCCGGGCGATGTAGCTGCCGACGCAGGCGTACATGAAGCCGGAGAAGAGCGGCACGCCGCCGATGCGGATCAGACTGGCCTCGGGATAGATCCATGAGCCGTGCGCGGTCTTGAACAGCTCCATCACCGTGCCGACGATGTGGAAGACGAGGATTACGAGCGCCTCGTCCGGATGTTCCATCTTCAGGGCCAGCAGGGCCAGCTGGATGGCGAGCGCGGCGACGACGAGGAAATCGTACCGGTGCAGGGCGGCGCCCTCCGGCCACAGCAACCTTGAGCCCACCAGCAAGGCCAGCATCAGCCCTCCGAACAGGCAGGCCCAACCCTGTTTCAGACCAAACAGCAGGAATTCGTAGGCCCAGCCATGCCACCGCGACCGACCGGCCCAGGGCCGGCAACGGCGGTCGAGGGCGATCACCATGCCCTTGATCCGGTCGTTCAGGCTCATAAGGGGCTGGCCCGATCGGGAACTGCGGCGCCATATGCGGTCATGACCGAGCCCCTTTTCCCAACCGCCCCCGACACCGCCGCGCTTGAGCGCGGGCCGGTTCTGGCCCCCCGTTTCGACGCCGCCGGCCTTGTCGCCGCCGTGGCCCAGCACGCCGACACCGGCGAGGTGCTGATGCTGGCGTGGATGAATGCGGAAGCGCTCAAACTGACCCTCGATACCGGACTGGCGCACTATTTCAGCCGTTCGCGCAACGCTCTCTGGAAGAAGGGCGAGACCAGCGGCCAGTTACAGGACGTCGTCGAACTGCGCGTCGACTGCGACCAGGATGCGGTCCTGATCAAAGTCCGCCCTCGCGGAGACGGTGGAGCCTGCCATGTGGGCTTCCGGTCCTGTTTCTATCGTGTCGCGATGCAGGACGGGACGCTGGAGGAGCGGGGGTAGCGCGCTCTCACCCAATCTCGCCCGTCATCGTCGAGCTTGTCCCGACGCCCCATGAACACCGTCTTCGCGGAACGGCGCGCGGCAGGGCCAGCGCCCGGAAATCAGCTGACCGTGCGCATGGATCCTCGGCACAAGCCCGAGGATGACGGGTTTGGGTGCGCCGGGATGAACGGCTTTGGAACCCTACCCCGCCTTCAGCCCGCTCACCCCGCCGCCGGCCACGGGCGTCACCGTAAACGTGCGCATCGCCGCCGCGGTGTAGGTCTCCGACTGGATGGTCGACACCGCCATGAATTCCGCCTTTGCCTCGGCTTTCGTCAGGGTCAGCAGGATGTAGCCCTTGGCGCTGTGGTCGGTGAACACGACCTCGGCGTTCTTCTCCTCGAAACCCTGATTGAGCGGCACGCCCTTGATGACGTCGCCGGCGCCGGGGCTGGTCACGCCGGTCGTGCCGAATTCGGCCGCGACCAGTGCGCCGCCCGCGTCGTGCAGCTCGTTGGCCCAGTAGGCGTGGCTGTCGCCGGCCAGCACCAGCGGATGCGCGCCCGCCGCCTTGCAGGCGCCCAGCACGCGTTCCCGGTCGACCGGATACCCGTCCCAGGCGTCGAGATTGTAGGGCAGGCCGAAGGCGCCGAGCGCCGACAGCTGGGCCACGGGCTTGCGGTATTCCTCGGGCAGGCCGGCGACCATCTCGCCGAATTTCGCGTCGCCCATCTGACTGCGGAAGTCCGGGCTGGCCACCCGCGCCATGACGATCTGGTTGCCCAGCACCTGCCAGGTCCGGCCGGCCGCGACCGAGCCCTTCAGCTCGCCGGCCAGCCAGGCCAGCTGGTCGGGGCCCATGAGACGACGCTCCGGATCGAGCCATTTGGTCTTGAAGGTCGCCGCGTCAGGCTTGCCGTCAACGATCGGCAGATCCTCGGCGTAGCGCAGCTGTTGGGACCGCGCAGTCAGACGTGTTTCGACCATCATCAGCGACGCCAGGTCGCCGAAGTGGAACGACCGGTTGATCATCTCGAGGGTCCGGCCCGACTCCGGCTCGCGGATCGGCAGCCACTCGTAGTAGGCCCTCAGCGCGGCGGCCTTGCGGGTCGCGAAATCGCCCTCTCCCTTGTCGGGATTGTGGTTCTCCCCGCCGCCCTTCCAGGTGTCGTTGCAGACCTCATGGTCATCCCAGACGACGATCCACGGAGCCTTCGCGTGGGCCGCCTGCAGCTGCGGGTCGGACTTGTACTGGGCGTGACGCCGCCGGTAGTCCGTCAACGTCAGGCATTCGTGCGGCGGGTCATGGGGCCGGTCGAAGCCGCGACCCGGCTCGTCGCCGTAGGAGCCCGGGCCGCCGTATTCGTAGATGTAGTCGCCGAGGTGCACGACCGCGTCGACCCGGTCGAGTTCGGCGATCGCGCCATAGGCGTTGAAGTATCCGTTCGGATAGAGCGAGCAGGAAGCGACGGCCAGAACCACGTCCTTCGTCGGCCCGGCCGGCAGGGTGCGGGCGCGACCGACCGGCGACAGATGCCCGTCGAAATCAAAGCGATAGTAGTAGTTGGTCGCGGGCTTCAGCCCGTCGACATCCGCCTTGACCGTCCAGTCCCGGTCCGATGTCGCGGTGACCGCCACGGCGCGGGCGCCCTTGAAATCGGGAGTCGTTCCGATCAGCAGCTTTCCGGTCATGGGCAGGGTGTTGGGCGTGGTCACCCGCGTCCAGACGACGACCCGGTCCTGCAGTGGATCACCGCTGGCGACACCGTGATGGTAGGTGGCCGAGGCCAGTTTGGTCGCATCCGCCGGGCTGGCCGCGACCCCGGCGCCGGCGCCGAGCATGGCCAGCAGGCCGCGTCTGTTGATGGCCATGGTCGTATCCCCCGGTGGTTGTCTGTTTGACCGGGACAGTGCGACGGCTGACCCGGCCCGTCCAGTCCGTCCAGCCACATCTGGTCGCCGTTCGAACCCGTATCTGCGGATGCACGGGCGAGCGTTGACCTGTTATGGGTTGGCGATCGATCCACCGCCAAACCGGAGTCCCCCAATGTCGAGTGAAGGCCTTCACGTACCCCGTGAGAAGCTGAGCCAGAAGACCCTGCTGCAGCACTACGCCATCACCTCGTTGATCGAGGAACTCGAAGCGGTGGACTGGTATCGCCAGCGGGCCGACGACTGCGAGGACGAGGAGCTGAAAAAGATCCTGCTGCACAACGCCGCCGAGGAGCTGGAGCATGCCTCGATGGCGCTCGAGTGGCTTCGCCGCAGCGATCCCGAGGTCGACAAGAACCTGCGCGAATACCTGTTCAAGGAAGGCTCGATCACGGGCCACGAAGAGAAGGCGACCGGCAAGGCGTGACGCTGACCGAGGGGTTGCCTGACGACGAAGAGGTCGACGCCGGGTTCGACGAGGAGCGGCTGATCACGGTCGCGCCGGAGGACGCCGGCGGGCGGCTGGACAAAGTCCTGGCGGACCGCGCGGGCGAGCTGTCGCGGGGCCGCATCCAGGCCCTGATGGCCGCTGGTCGGATCAGTCTGGGCGGCAAGGTCCTGACCGACCCCTCGTCGAAGGCCGCTGCGGGTGACTACAGCCTGCAGGTCCCGGCCCCCGTCGCGGCGGAGCCGCTTCCCGAAGCGATTCCGCTGACGGTGCTGTTCGAGGACGAGCATCTGATCGTCGTCGACAAGCCGGCGGGCATGGCTGCTCATCCGGGCCCTGGCACGCCGGGCGGCACCCTGGTCAACGCACTGCTGCATCACTGCGGGGCCAGCCTGTCGGGCATCGGCGGAGTCGCCCGGCCGGGCATCGTCCACCGCCTGGACAAGGACACCAGCGGGGTGATGGTCGCGGCGAAGACCGATGCGGCGCATCAGGGACTGTCGGCCCTGTTCGCCACCCATGACATCGACCGGCTGTACATCGCCCTCACCCGCGGCGCGCCGAGCCCCTCGAAGGGGACGATCACGACGCAGCTGGGCCGCAGCCACCACGATCGCAAGAAGATGGCCATCCTGAAGACGGGCGGTCGTGAAGCGATCACCCACTACCAGGTTGCAGCGACCTTCGGCCCTCAGGCCAAACCGCTGGCCGCGCGGGTGTCCTGCCGGCTGGAGACCGGCCGCACGCACCAGATCCGCGTGCATCTTGCGAGCAAGGGCGCGCCCTGCCTCGGCGATCCGACCTATGGCTCCGGCCCACCGGCCCCGGCGGTCCGGGCCGCCATGGCCGCCGCCGGCCTGACGCGCCAGGCTCTGCACGCCGCCGTGCTGGGCTTCGTTCACCCGATCACCGGCGAGCTTCTGCGGTTCGAAACGTCTCTCCCTCAGGACATGCTGGCGCTGGAAGAAGGTCTGGGACGCCTCCCCTGACTTCGGAGGCGACATCGCGAGACATATCCTGCCGGGACATACGGCCTTGGCGACCGTCGCCGCAGGCTGATGCTGATCAACGCGACCGCACCGGAAACGGGCAGCCTGGGGCCGTCTCAACAGGAGGTTCCGCGATGTCCAAGGTGAGCGTTCCAAGAACAGGCCTGGCCCTGGGCGTCCTGGCGGGCGGCTTCCACGCTGTCTGGGCGGCACTGGTGGCGGCGGGCTGGGGCCAGCCCTTGCTGGACCTGATCTTCCGGCTGCATTTCATCGATCCGCCCTATCATGTCATGGCCTTCAACTTGCCGACGGCCGCGACGCTTGTAGGGCTGACGTTCGCGATCGGCCTGGTCGGCGGCGTCGCCCTGGCGATCACCTGGAACAGTATCGGATCGTCGGCAGCGCCCCGCGCCCGGTAGATTTTTTCTGACAACCCACAGACACAATCTCGATACCCGAGCGCCACAGTCAGGGATTACAAATCGGTCACTGGCCTTCAAACGGCCGGAACGGCTTCCTATCTCGGAGGTTAGGGGGGCGCGGGACCACGGTTGTCGGCCACGCACCCGAGTGAAAAGGGGACTGCACAATGGCCACAACGTCTCTCGCCGTGATGACGCCCGATGGCGGCCTCTCGCGCTATCTGACCGACATTCGCAAGTTCCCCATGCTCGCCCGCGACGAGGAGTTCATGCTCGCCAAGGCCTGGAAGGAACACCAGGACTCCGAAGCGGCCCACCGTCTCGTCACCAGCCACCTGCGCCTCGTGGCCAAGATCGCCATGGGCTATCGCGGCTACGGCCTGCCGATCGGGGAAGTGATCTCCGAGGGCAACGTCGGCCTGATGCAGGCGGTCAAGAAGTTCGAGCCCGAGAAGGGCTTCCGCCTGGCCACCTACGCCATGTGGTGGATCCGCGCCTCGATCCAGGAATACATCCTGCGCAGCTGGTCGCTCGTGAAGATGGGCACCACGGCGGCGCAGAAGAAGCTGTTCTTCAACCTGCGCAAGG
>CAZISF010000170.1:1951-6314 GCA_964541915.1 uncultured Caulobacter sp. | reverse complement strand
TTCTTACAGACCGGTAATGTGCGCGGGGGTTGCCTGCCCCCGGCGTCAACCTATGCTCGCGCCCTGTCTTGCCTGCGGGGTCTCCGATGAAGTTTTCAGCCTTTCTCGCGGCGGCCGCCGTGCTGGTGGCGGCCCCGGTGCTGGCCGCGACCGAAACGCCGTTCGAGTGGCTTGAGCAGGTCGACAGCGCGCGATCGATGGACTGGGTGAAGGCCGAGAACGCCAGGACCCTGCCGGTGCTGACCGGAGATGCGCGGTTCGCGCCGCTGCAGGCGGACGCGCTGAAAATCCTGTCCGCCAAGGACCGCATCGCGATGCCGACCTTCATCGGCGATCAGGTGTTCAACTTCTGGCAGGACGCCGGCCATGTGCGCGGGATCTGGCGGCGGACGTCGCTGGCCAGCTACCGGACAGCTGACCCGGAGTGGGAGACCGTGCTCGATCTTGACGCCCTGTCGACCGCCGAACACGCCAACTGGATATGGAAGGGCGCCGACTGCCGCCCGGTGACCCATGACCGCTGCCTCGTGGAACTCTCCAACGGCGGCAAGGACGCCGTCGAGATCCGCGAGTTTGACCTGAAATCGAAGACGTTCGTCGAGGGCGGCTTCCGGCTGTCCGAGAGCAAGCAGACGGTCGCCTGGCTTGACCCCGACACCCTGATCCTGACCCGGAACTGGGGACCGGGCACGACGACCGAGTCCGGCTATGGCTTCGTGGTCAAGACGCTGAAGCGCGGCCAGACGCTGGACCAGGCCGTCGAGGTGTTCCGCGGCGACGTGAAGGACGTCAGCGCCAGCCCGCGCGTCCTGCGCGACGGCAGTGGTCGGCAGGTCGTTCTGCTGGAGCGGGGAACGGACTTCTTCCACACCCAGTATTCGCAGCTTGACGCCAACGGCGTGACGCCGCTGTCGCTGCCGCAACGGTCACGCCTCTACGGCCTTGTCGACGGCGACCTGATCTTCTCCATCGAGGAGGACTGGACCCGTCCTCGCTGGAAAGGCGACGACAAACCGGTGACATTCACGGCCGGCTCCCTGGTTTCGGCGACTCCGTCGGCTCTCAAGCCTCTCAAGGCGAACGAGATTTTCGGCAACGACTGCGACCCCTGCCTGTTGCTGGCCAGCGGGCCGCGGCGGTCGATCGATCAGGTGGCCGTAACGGACCATCGCGTGATCGCCGTCGTCTATGAAAACGTCCGCGCCTCGGTCATGACGTTCGTCGATCGCGGCGAATGGGGCTGGCGGAGCGCCGCCCTGCCGACCATCGAGAATGCCTCTGCCGCCCTGGTGGCGACAGCCGACTCGGGCGACCAGCTGTTCTATTCGGTCGAGGGCTTCACCACCCCGACGTCATTGAAACTGGCCGACGCCGTCGCGGCGACAGCCGAAACGGTGAAAGCCCTGCCCGCCCGGTTCGACGCCTCCGGGCTGATGGTCGAACAACATGAAGCGACGTCGAAGGACGGGACGAAGATCCCCTACTTCATCGTCACGAAGAAGGGTCACAAGCACGACGGCTCCAACCCGACGCTGTTGCACGCCTACGGCGGCTTCCAGCTCAGCAAGTTGCCGGTCTACGACCCGATCGTCGGCAAGCTGTGGCTGGAGCGCGGCGGCACGTATGTGGTGGCCAACATCCGCGGCGGCGGCGAGTTCGGTCCCGCCTGGCACGAGGCGGCGCTGAAGGCCAACCGCCAGCGCGCCTATGACGACTACTTCGCGGTCGCCGAGGATCTGATCAGGCGTGGCCTGACCTCACCCCGGCGCCTGGGCGCCTATGGCCGCTCCAACGGCGGTCTGCTGATGGGCGTGGCCATGACCCAGCGACCGGACCTGTGGAACGCGGTGGTCGTGGAGAGCCCGCTTCTGGACATGATGCGCTATCATCTGTTGCCGGCCGGCGCGTCCTGGATCGGCGAATACGGTGACCCGACCATTCCCGAGGAAGCGGCCTGGATCGCCCGCTATTCGCCGTTCCAGAACCTCAAGGCCGGGGTGAAATACCCGCTGGCCTACATCACCTGCTCGACCAAGGATGACCGCGTCCATCCGGGTCATGCCCGCAAGTTCGCCGCCATGCTGGCGCAGCTGGGCAGCCCCTATCTCTACTACGAGAACACCGATGGCGGTCACGCCAACGGGGCCGACCCCACCGCCAACGCCCGGCGCTGGGGGATGCACTACACCTACCTCACCCGCCAGTTGATGGACTGAGTATGCGCACCTTTCTGATGGCCCTGACCATGACCGCCGCCGCCTTTACCGCTTCCGCCGCCCCCGCGCCCACGCCCGAGGATCCCTTTACCTGGATGGAGGAGATCGAGGGGACCCGCGCGCTGGACTGGGCCCGGGCCGAGAACGCCCGGTCCCTGCCGGTGCTGGAGTCCGACGCGCGATACGCCGGTCTGCACCAGGCGGCGCTGGACATCGTCAACGCCAAGGACCGCATCCCGGGCGTCGGTTTCAGCGGCGACGGCACGCTGGGCAACTTCTGGCAGGACGCCACCCATGTGCGGGGCATCTGGCGCCGTACGTCGCTGGACAGCTTCCGCAAGGACGAGCCGGTCTGGGAGACGGTGCTGGACTTCGACGCCCTGGCGAAGGCCGAGGGCAAGAACTGGGTCTACAAAGGCTCGACCTGCCTGGCGCCCGACGACCGCTACTGCCTCGTCCAGCTGTCCGACGGCGGCAAGGACGCGGTGACACTGCGCGAGTTCGATACCGTGACCAGGACCTTCGTCGACGGCGGCTTTGCCTCGCCGGACGGCAAGCAGAACGTCACCTGGCTGGACAAGGACACCCTGCTGATCGCCCGCGACTGGGGCGAGGGCACGATGACCAAATCGAGCTACCCCTATGTGCTCAAGGCCTGGAAGCGCGGCACGCCGCTGGCCTCGGCGACCGAGGTATTCCGCGGCACGGTTGACGATGTGTCCGTCTCCGCGTTCGTTCTCCGCGACGCCGACGGCGTGGCCCAGGCAACGATGATCTCGCGGGGCGTCAGCTTCTTCGAGAGCGAGACCTATCTGCTGACCGACAAGGGTCCGGTCCGGCTGCCCTTCCCGCTGAAGAGCTCGATCCAGGGTCTGGTCGGCGGCAAGCTGGTGTTCTCCGTCGAGGAGGACTGGGCCGCCCAGGGCCTGAAGCAGGGCGATCTGGCGGCGTTCGATCTGGCGGCCTTCAAGGCTGACCCGAACGCGGCGCGCGCAACGCTGATCCTTCGGCCTACAAAGGCCCAGGCGATCGAGGACGTCGGCATCACCCGCAACCGGCTCGTCGTCGGCCTGCTGGAAAACGTCACCGGCAAGGCGCTGGTCTTCACCCCGGGCGACAAGGGCTGGACCAGCCGGCCGCTCGACCTGCCCGCCAATGTGACCATCGCGGTCGGCTCGGCCTCGGACCGTGACGACAAGGTCTTCTTCAGCGTCGCGGGCTATCTGACCCCGAGCACCCTGTGGCTGGCCGACGCCGCCACCGGCAAGCTGGAGACGCTCAAGTCCCTGCCGCCCAAGTTCGACGCCAGCAAGGACGTCGTCGAACAGTTTTGGGCCACGTCGAAGGACGGGACAAAGGTCCCCTACTTCGTGGTGCGGCCTAAAGACCTGAAGTTCGACGGAACCGCCCCGACCCTGCAGTACGCCTATGGCGGCTTCCAGGTGTCGCAGCGGCCCGGCTATTCGGCGACGGTCGGCAAGCTGTGGCTTGAGCGCGGCGGCGTCTATGTCGTGGCCAACATCCGCGGCGGCGGCGAGTTCGGTCCGGCCTGGCATGAGGCGGCGCTGAAGGCCAACCGCCAGCGCGCCTACGACGACTTCTTCGCCGTGTCCGAGGACCTGATCGCCCGCAAGATCACCAGCCCCCGCCATCTGGGCATCATGGGTGGGTCAAACGGCGGCCTGCTGATGGGCGTGGCCCTGACCCAGCGGCCCGAGCTGTACAACGCCGTGGTCATCCAGGTGCCGCTGTTCGACATGCTGAACTACACCCACATCGGCGCGGGAGCGTCCTGGGTGGGCGAATACGGCGACCCGGCGATCCCCGCCGAGCGCGCCTGGATCGCCGCCTACGACCCCTACAGCAACCTGAAGGCCGGCAAACCCTACCCGCAGGTGTTCATCGAGACCTCGACCAAGGATGACCGGGTGCACCCGGCTCACGCCCGCAAGGCCGGGGCGCGGCTGGAAGCGCTGGGCTACAGCTTCCTCTACTACGAGAACATCGACGGCGGGCACTCAGCGGCGGCCAACCTCGGCGAGACGGCGAGGCGTGTGGCGCTGGAGTACACGTACCTCAGCCAGCGGCTGATGGACTGAGGTCTTCAAGATGCTCCCCTTCGGGGGAGCTGTCGGCGAAGCCGACTG
>CAZISF010000170.1:0-1941 GCA_964541915.1 uncultured Caulobacter sp. | reverse complement strand
ACCTCTGCCTGGGGTTTTTTTTTTTTGTTTTTAATTTTGCCCCCTTTGGGGGGTGGGGGGGGGTATGCGTTGGGGGGGGGGCCGCTCAGACGCCGACCTCGGGCGACCCCCTCCGTCCCTCCTTCGCCCTGCGGGCTTCGGAGGGCCACCTCCCCCGATGGGGAGGATTTCTAGGCCCGGTCCACCGCCGCCGCCGCTGCGTCCAGCGCGTCGCAGATCGACTCGATCTGTTGCTTGCTCAACGCGCCGCCCGTGGTCTTGAGCTTGAGCGCGTTGCGCAGGTTGTCCCGCGCCCGCAGGATCTGCGGCGAGAAGGCGGTGCTGGCGGCGGCGGCCTCGGCCATGCGCTGGAAGATGCCCGCCGTCTGACCCTCGTTGGACCGCAGGTGCGCCTCGCCTTCGGGGGTGATGGTGTAGAGCTTGCGCCCGCCGGCGGCGTCGGCGGCGGTGACGAAGCCCATTTCCTCGAGCCAGGTCAGGGTCGGGTAGACCACGCCGGGGCTGGGCGA
Organism: uncultured Caulobacter sp.; assembly: GCA_964541915.1. GTDB lineage: Bacteria > Pseudomonadota > Alphaproteobacteria > Caulobacterales > Caulobacteraceae > Caulobacter. The sequence goes on along the minus strand of CAZISF010000170.1, from coordinate 1,432 downwards.
ATAGGCCCCGCCGGCGCGTTCCTCGACTTCCTTGATCAGTTCGTAGCCGTGGCGCGGCTGGTCGGCGATCATCCGCAGGATGACCAGCTTGAGGTCCCCATGGTCGAAGAACCGGCCGAAGCGGCCGCCGCGACCCATGTGACGCCCGTGGTGTCCGCCGAAGCCGTGACGGCCGAAGCGCTCGTGTTTGTGGTGGTGAAAGCCAAAGTGGCGATGCATATCTGATCCTTTCTAGATATATCGGAATCTTAGATATATCGGATCGGCGTGGAGTCAATACCGATATATCGAATTGTATCTAAAAAGTTCTAGCGGCGCAGAACCGCGCGGGCGGTCATTCTGCAGAGCGCCTTGACGCTGTCGCGCCAGGCGGCCTCGGTGCGGACCTCATGCTTGAGGCCGCTGGCCAGTAGCGCCAGGGTCCTGCCGAAGTCCGCCGCGTCTTCAAACGCCGCCAGATCGATCTGGCCGGCCGCCGCCGCTTCGGAGGCGCGGGCCGCAAGCGTCGCGGCAAACCCGGCATCCAGCTCGGCGACCATGCTGGCGGTCAGGGCGGCGTCGACCGACATGAGTTCCGCGCCGTGCGGCGACGCATGGAGCAGGGTGTAGAAGGTCAGGTCCTTGGCGAGGATCGTGGCCTCGAGGTTGGCGGCGAAGTCAGCTTCGGGCGACCAGGCGGCCAGGGCGCCGTTCAGCGCCTCGACCTTCAGGTGGTCGGCAAGCGCATTGAACAGGGCCGGCTTGTTCTCGAACCACAGATAGAGCGAGGGCCGGGACACGCCGGCCTCCCGGGCGATGTCGGCCATGCTGGCGCGCTGGTAGCCATAGCGCGCAAAGACCACGAGCGCGGCATCGAGCGCCCGGATCCGGTTCAGTTCTGACAAATTAGACATTCATTGCACAATATGTCAGATTGCAGACCTGCTGGATAGGGAGATGAACCATGGCGGATCGTGGACTCGTGCTGGTGACAGGCGGCTCAGGCTATATCGCCGGCTTCTGTATCGCACAGCTTCTCAATGAGGGCTGGCGGGTGCGGACGACCGTTCGGTCGCTGACGCGCGAGGCGGGGGTTCGGGAGGCCCTGACGGCCATCTGCCGACCCGACGAACGACTGACCTTCGCCGCCGCCGATCTCAATTCGGACGCCGGATGGCCGGAGGCCGTCGCCGGATGCGACTACGTCCTGCATGTCGCTTCGCCGCTTCCGACCAGCAATCCGAAGGACGACGACGAGCTGGTCCGACCGGCCCGGGACGGCGCGCTGCGCGTGCTCAAGGCGGCCCGCGACGCCGGCGTAAAGCGTGTGGTGATGACCGCCTCGACGGCGGCGATCTGCTACGGCTACGGCAGCCGCGACAAACCCTACACCGAGGACGACTGGTCCGATGAGACCAACCGCAAGGACACCTCGGCCTATGAGCGGTCCAAG
>CAZISF010000169.1:0-6367 GCA_964541915.1 uncultured Caulobacter sp. | reverse complement strand
CCAGCGCCGCGGCGATGGCGGCGGTATCCATCTTCGACTTGCGAAGCTTGCCGATAGCCACGATCACGTCGGCGACGTGGATCGGCGCGCGCTCGGCGTTTGAGAGCATCGCGGCTGCGGCCTGGGCGGCCTTGTCCTCGAACAGTTCGCATTTCACCGGATGGTTGGCCTCGACGCGGCCCGCCGCGAGCAGAGCCTGCAAGGCGAACAGACGCCGGCGGCCGTCCAGCACCATGAACGGCTTCTCGCCCTTGGCGCCGGGACGGATGCTGAGCGGGATGACCACGTTGGCGGCGGCGATGGTGTCGGCCAGACGCGGGATGCCGTCGTCGGCGGGCTCCTTGAAGCGGATGTTTTCCGGGGCGAGCGCCAGGTCCTGCAGGGAGACGAAGACCAGGTTCGAGACGGGCGTAGCGGTGACAGAATGGGTCATGGGACCAGGGTTCCAGCGCCGTGGGCGAGGGTCATCCTGCCCCTGAGCGCACCCAACCCCCTCCCTACCTCCCTCCTTTCCAGAGCCGCCGCCTGGCCAGCCCCGCCCTTGGCCGGGAAGGCTCAGGCTCGCAGGGCAGCCTCCACATCGTTCCAGTCGCCGAAGGGTTCGGGTGGAAACTCGATCCGCGCCGCGACGCCCTGGCGTTGCAGGCGGGCCGCCAGGACCTGCGCCGAGGCCGCCCCATCCAGGCCGCGATCCGCGGCGATCAGCACCGAGCGCACGCCGGGTGGCGCGACCCAGCTTCGCAGGTTGCGGGTCGACATCAGCGACCAGGCCGGAAGCGAGAACCGCTCACCGGCCGAGAGCGTGGTGAACACCCCTTCGGCGACCAGCATCTCCGGCGCCGCCTCATCGATCCGAACCGCTGCCCCGGCGGGTACGGCGCCGACCGTCTTGCGGTTCAGACGCAGGTCCGCCGCCCGATGGGCATTGGGCGCGAGATAGGTCAGCTCGACGGCGGTGAAGGCGCCCGTGGCATCGCTGACGCCCACCAGGAGGGCGGGGCGATGGTGGCGGCTCTCCGCCGCATAGGCCGAGACCGGCGCATGGCCGCAATGGCGAAGCAGCTGCGGTCCTGGCAGGTCGCGCGTGATCGCCCGCAGCCGGCAATGGCGTTCGGAAAGGGTGTCGGCCACGGCCTTTCCTGCCTCCCAGATCCGCCGCGCGGCGTTCAGGCGTTCGATCGTCGTGCCGGCGTTCCCGGCCGCCGAGGCCCGGCGCGACTGGCTAAGGGTGGTCGGGGCGTTGTGCGCGTCCACCAGGCCCTCGCTGCGCAGGTGATCGAGCACCGCGCGCCAGTCGCCATCGCCGAAGGTGTGGACGATGATCCGCCCGTCCTTCAGCAGCAGCGAGACGGAACGATCAGCGCCGCTATGGCCCGGCGCTGGGATGTTCGCCCTCTGGCCGCGATCGTAGAGATCGCCGCCCAGGGCCTGGACGATGGGTCTCAAGGACATGGCGACCTCCCGGGACTGCCTGACCAAAGTTCACCCACCCCAGGCCTGCCTTCACCCTTTCCGTCCGCGGCCGCCGGCCGCTCCGGGTCTGAACCCCGGGGGCGTTGCGGGGGCAGCCCCCGCTGGTGGGGGTAGGCGCAGGCCGCAACGCCTGCGACTTAAGGGGGAGGGCGCTCCCCCACCGAATCCACTGGCAGACCCTGATCTTGGACAATCACTCGCCAAACCGAAGCTCTCCCCTCGGCATCGCAACTCGCAGGCCTGAAATTGAGGCGATAGCCCGGGAAATGGCGGCGCAAAATCGTCACAGGCGGCGATCAGGAGGGCGACAGCCATGTGCTTTTATAGCAAGATAAGCCCATCATGAGTTTGGGGCATTCCGTGATGAACACTGATCAGATCGCGGGGGACGAGGGCCGGAGCGAAGAAGCCTGGGTCATCGGCGCGAACCCTGAGCTGGCTATCCGGGCCCGCAATGTCTCGATGTATCTTGACCGTGGCGGCTCCCTCAAAGAGGTCCGGTTGACCGAGAGCGAACACGGCGACTGGAGCGTCTGGCTGCGCCTGGCCGGACGCGCCGGAGAATATCGGCTGGCCAAGTTCAAGTCCGACGCCCCAAAACTCTATCGCGACGTCAGCCTGGCGGTCGCCGCCTGCCGCGATGATTTCGGCTATTTCGGCCCCATCATTCTATCCACCGACCGACACCCAAGCGCCGGTCCCAGTCAGAACCTGGCCGTCGCCTAAGACCGCGCGAACGCCACCAACTGCTCAAGGTCAAACCCGTCGGCGGCCTTGAGGGCGGCGATATAGGTGGCGCGGGTCTCTCCCGCGTCGGTCAGGTCGACCCGGCCCCACGTAAACGCCTCGCGGCCCAGCCGCTCCGCCAATAGGTCGGCCGACAGACGCGCATGGCGCCCATTGCCATTTGGAAAGACGTGGATCGACACCATCCGGTAGTGGAAATCGACCGCGATCTCGTCAGGTGGCCGCGTTCCGGCCTCGACCTGGGCGGCGACATCGCCGGTCAGCACCTGCAGATACTCGCGGACCTTCCACCAGTCGGCCACGCCGATGTTCTTCTCGGACTCGCGCGGCTTGCCGGCCCAGCGCCAGACGCCGCCGAACATCCGCCGGTGCAAGGTGAAGAGGCTGTCTGCGTCGAACACGTCGAACCGGCCCCGGCGCGCCCAGCGCAGGCCGGCGGCGATATTAGCCCGCTCCGCCCGGTTGAGATCGTCGCGGGTGACGATCCAGGTCGGGATCAGCCCAACCCGCTCCTCTGGCGTGAGGTTGGTGGCGGCGTCATCGCCGCCGTGCAGATCTTCGTCGGTCAAGGCCGGCTCGCCCAGACTTCACGGGGATCGAGCTCGTCCTCGATGAAGCGCCGCAGGCGATCATCCTCGTCGGCGTCGTTCACCGACTGGTCCTCTAGCGCCATGGAATGGCTGATCGCGGCAAGCTCTCGACGAGCGACCTCGCGGGCCGCAGTCTCATAGGTCCGTTCCAGCGGCTCACGGGGCACGAAGGTGTAGACCAGCTCGCAGTTCAGGGCCTCGGCCACACGGCGCAGGCTGCTTAACTGGATCGTGCCTTCCTGTTCAGACCGTTCGAGCTTCTGGACGGTCGGCTGGGAAACCCCCAAACGGCCGCCAAGCTGTTCGGCGGTCATGCCGAAGGCGTCGCGAATTGCCCGGATCCAGCCTCGCGTCGGCCGCGTGGAATTGAGCGTCCGATAGGGCGCCAGCACGCGATCGAGCGAGCGACGGGCCTCGGCGGAAGATTTACGACGGTGCACTATATACCCTGTGGGCTATTTTGGACGAAAAAAAACATCCTATAGGCTATATATTTGCGAACCGCCTATAGCCCACGGGCCATATACTGCGGGGCATGATGATTTGAAACCGATCATCGATGATCCTTGCGCAGGGTGACCAAGACCCGCTCGACGAACACCTCGGCGACCTCGGCCGCCTGAAGGATGGCGGTCATGTACTCCCGTTTGATCCGGTCTGCGGCGATCCCGCTCGGCGTCGATAGGGTCAAGAGCCCGTCCTTGATGCCGTGGAAGCCGACCTTTCCGAACCAGCTCCCATAGGCCCCCTCGCGCACGATGGCGCGAAGCGCAGTAGCGATAGCCTGCCAGGTCGGATCGTCGGTCCCCGGCGCGGCCATCAGGGCCACGGGCGGGGCGACTTCAGGCGGCGGGATTTCCCCCTTCACCCGCATGATCCGGGCAAGGTTCAAGCGCAGATCGGGCGCGCCCTGGGCGGTTCGGGTGACCATCCAGCCGAAGTATTTGCAAGGGCTCTGGATGGCCGGGTCTTCCAGCGCGATGGCCAGCATCGCGATCACTCGTGGCCCGTGGCGGGCCCAGCCCCAGCCGACCGACAGGGCGTTGTTGCGCTCGATCTCAGGAAGCCAGGTTTCCGCCGCCGTGGCGATCCGGGCGACATCGTCAGGTCCCGCGCTGGCGGGGTCGGCGAGGATATGATCCCCCACCAGTGCGGCCAGTCTTGGACAGACCTGGACGGCGGCCCTGAGCTCCTGCCGCACCATTTCCGCCGCCGCGGAGGGGGCGGATTGAGCGCTACCCAAGCCGCTTACTCTCTCCGGAGAGCAAATGGCGCTGGATGTTCCGGTGCTGTGGCGCTGGCCCGAGGATCCTTTGCGTTTGTCGCTCGCGGGAGGCGTAGCCGGACGCGCGAAGGAAGAAGTTCGCGGCGAAGGCGCGTCCTTATTCTGTACAGAGGAACTGTCGTTCTTATGGGACTGTTCTAGGCGCCGGGATATAGGCGCCTGGGCGGCATATCTCTGCGTAAACACCACGGGCTCAAGGTACTGGGCTCGGCGAGCTTGCGCCGCCTCGCGGAACGCGGCGTCAGCGGCCTCCATTTCGTCCAGGCGCGCCACCAGCGGGGCCAGGTCATAGGCTTCGACGCCGGCGGGGCGGTTGGCGCGATTGTAGTCGCGGACCATGTAGCCGGCCGCCTCCAGGCCGCGCCGGTTGGCCCGCGCCGTGCTCTCGCTACAGCCGAGGTAGTCGGCGATCAGCGCCGTGCTCGGCCACACACAGGCGACGTCCTTCTCCAGGCGGTCCTGATTGAGATGCTCGACATAGAGCAGCAGGGTCATCCGCTGCTGGATGGTGAGCGTGGGCGTGCCCTTCAGCACGGCCGCGGCGATGCGCGCGATGCTTTCGCCCGGGCTCCAACGCCAGGCGCGGGCCTGCTCGCAGACCGCGTCGAAGTTGGGAGCTCGCTTGGCGAATCCTGGTCGCCAGTCGTCCTCGGATAATGCGCTTTGCATGTCGTCCCTTCGTGCTGGGACGAGGCCGTTTCGACGGTGCGAAACCGGCAGGCAGAAGACAACAGATCTCCCATTCGGGCCTTGACGACGCAAAAAGCGCCTTCTAGGTTGGTCCCGATCAATCAAGCCGCTAGCACACGGCGCCTGCGATTTCCGAAAGCCTCCAGCGTCAACTGGGGGCTTTCGCCGTTTTGGGGTCTCGTCTAGGTCAAGGTGGAGTCCTCATGGGCGACGAGGCGCGCGCAGAGGATCTGGCGCGCGACTCAGTCGGGCTCAGCGTTCAGTGAGTCTGGGCGAAGCTGAAGGCTTGGAATTGCACCATTTCGACCAAAAAGGGCCGATTCGGGCGGTTGACGGATATTCAGAAACGAGTCCCGTTAACCGACTCGGGGCCGGGAGCGCGTCGTGCCGTTAGGCCGCGCGCGGGCCAAACAAGATGACGCTGGCGCCGATCAGGCAAATCGTGACGCCGAGGGCATCCCAGCGGTCAGGCTTTTGGTGCTCGACCAGCCACAGCCAAAAGATGGACATGGCGATATAGACCCCGCCGTAGGCCGCATAGGCGCGGCCGGCGTGGGCCGCATCGATCCGGGTCAGCAGGAACGCAAAGCCCGCGAGGGCGAGGATGCCAGGCAGCGCCCACAGCGGTGATCGGCCTTCCCGCAGCCAGGCCCAGAAGGCAAAACACCCGGCGATTTCGAGCACCGCGGCGGCCACATAGTACCCCCAGACGATCACGAAGCGATCTGATCGCTGGGAGTTACATCTTCGAAGATCGTGCAGGTCTCTGACTGGCCGTTCGCACAGGTGGCGTCGCACCGCTGCGCCATGCGCCGGAGGGTGTCTTCAAGCGCCTCGAGTTCAATGCGTCGCGCACGAACAGCCTCAGCATGGGCCAGGACGAGGTCCCGGGCGGAACCACAATCGACGTCTCTGCCGTCCGCGACCTGCAGGAGGGTGCGTACCTCATCCAACGACAGGCCGAGATCTCGAACCCTGCGGATGAACGTCAGGCGGCTGACTTCGGGCCATCGATAGGCGCGTCGCCCACCCGCGGTCCGCCCGACCGTTCCAATGAGGCCGATCTCTTCATAGTAACGGATCGTCGGCGCGGAGCATCCAGACTTGGCTGACGCGCCGCTGATCGTCATTCCCATCGGCCCTTGCTCCTCAAGTTACTTGAAGAGCTATGACGGCCAAAGACCACTTTGTCACGAGAGAGCCGAGATGAAACTTCGTTGGACATTCCTGGGGCTGGGCGCCGCCTGCGCGGCGTGTTGCGCGCCCCTCATTCTACCCCTGCTCGGCGGGGCGGGGCTTTTGGGCGTTGGAGGAGCGTGGCTCGCCTGGGCGCCCAAGTTGACCATCGACCAACTCTTGTGTGTCGGCTTGCCGCTTCTAGCCCTCGCTGTCGCCGCCGGGGTCGGCATCCGGCAGTTGGCCCGGCGGCGGAAGGCCGCCTGTGGCTGCGCCACGCAGTGCGATGTTGAAGCGGGCGCCCCCTCAACCAGCGACCGGTAGATCGGTCCGGCAGCTTCAAGCGGGGGTCGGGTTCGCCTTGCGCCACGCCTGAAAGCCTCGATCCGCCTCCATGAACGTCGAC
>CAZISF010000168.1:3618-6495 GCA_964541915.1 uncultured Caulobacter sp. | reverse complement strand
CACGACGCTGGACGAGCAGATGATGAGCGAGGCGGCGCAGATCGCGCAGATCGCCGCGCCGACCGAGACCCTTCTGGTCGCCGACAGCCTGACCGGTCAGGACGCAGTGCGCACGGCCAAGGCCTTCCACGACCGCCTGCCGCTGACTGGCCTGATCCTGACCCGCGCCGATGGCGACGGGCGCGGCGGCGCGGCCCTGTCGATGCGGGCCGTCACCGGCCTGCCGATCAAGTTCCTCGGCGCCGGCGAAAAGGTCGAGGCGCTCGACGTGTTCGACGCCCGCCGCGTGGCCGGCCGCATCCTCGGCCAGGGCGATATCGTCGCCCTCGTCGAGAAGGCCGCCACCGAGCTGGACCAGGCCAAGGCCGAGGCCACGGCCCGCAAGCTGGCCAAGGGCCAGTTCGACCTGGAGATGATGTCCGACCAACTGGCCCAGATGGAGCGGATGGGCGGCCTGCAGGGCGTGATGGGCATGCTGCCCGGCGTCGGCAAGATGAAGCAGCAGATCGCCGAAGCGGGCATGGACGACAGGATGATCAAGCGCCAGCGCGCGATCATCGGCTCGATGACCAAGACCGAGCGCAAGAAGCCCGACATCCTGGCCGCCTCGCGCAAGCGTCGCATCGCGGCCGGCGCCGGGGTGGATGTGGCCGAGGTCAATCGCCTGCTCAAGCAGCACCGCCAGATGGCCGACGCCATGAAGATGATGACCCGCAACGGCGGCGCCGGCTTCGCGCGCATGGCCCAGATGCTGGGCGGCGGCGGCATGGACCACCTCAAGAGCATGGGCGGCGGCAAGTCCGCCCAGCCCGATCCCGAACAGCTGCGTCAGCAGCTGGAGAAACTCCAGGGCGGCCTCGGCGGCTCCGGAACCGGCATTCCGGGACTCGGCGGCGGCCCCGCCCTGCCCCCCGGCTTCAATCCCTTCAAGAAATAAGATCAGACCAGAGGACTACCGATAATGCTGAAGATCCGTCTCGCCCGTGGCGGCGCCAAGAAGCGCCCCTACTACTCGATCGTCGTCGCCGACAGCCACTCGCCCCGCGACGGCCGCTTCATCGAGAAGGTCGGCACCTACAACCCGCTGCTGCCGAAGGACGGCCCGACGCCGCGCGTCACGCTGAAGCTCGAGTCGATCCAGGCCTGGATCGCCAAGGGCGCCCAGCCGACCGACCGCGTCGCGCGCTTCCTCGCCGCCGAAGGCATCGGCCAGTGGGCCCACGGCAACAACCCGAACAAGGGCAAGCCGGGCAAGAAGTCGGAAGAACGCGCCGCCGAGCGCGCCCAGCGTGAAGTCGATCGCGCCGCCGCCGCCGCCGAGCTGGCCGCCAACCCGCCGGCCCCCGAGCCCGAGCCTGAAGTCGAAGCTCCGGTCGAGGCCGCTGCCGAGGAAGCCGCGCCTGAAGCTGCTACCGAAGAAGCCCCCGCCGCTGAAGCTGCTCCTGCTGAAGAAGCCGCTCCGGAAGCCGCCGCTGAAGAGGCTCCGGCCGCTGAAGCCGCCGCTGAAGAAACGGCCGAAGGCTAGCCCAAACCTCGTCATCCTCGCCCTTGTGGCGAGGATCCCTTGTTCAGCCGCAACAGCGGCTCTTCAGCTTGACGCGTTCGGAACGCGTCGAGAGGGATCCCGGGCACGAGGCCCAGGATGACGACGGTGGTGAAAGGCGACCATGAGCACTGACCGCATGATCGCTGTCGGCCGCGTCGCGGGCGCCTTTGGCGTCCGGGGCGGGGGGCGCCCCCCTCCCTCACCCCACCCCCCCGGGGCGCCGCCCGGCCCCCGCGAGCTCAGGCGCCAGGACGGCTCGGCGGCCCTGACCATCCTGACGGGCCGCGACGCCAAGGGCAGCCTCATCTGTCGCTGCGCCGGCGTCGAGACCAAGGACCAGGCCGACGCCCTGCGCGGCTTGCGCCTGTTCATCCCGCGCGAGGCCCTGCCCGCACCCGATGAAGACGAATTCTATCTGGCGGACCTGATCGGTCTGACCGTGCTCACGCCCGAGGGGGAGACCCTGGGTCTGATCAAGTCGGTGCAGGACTTCGGCGCCGGCGACATCCTCGAGATCACCCCCGTCGAGGGCGGCCCGACCTGGTACCTCGCCTTCACCCGCGACACCGTGCCGACGGTGGACATCGCCGGGGGCCGGGTAGTGGTCGTGCGGCCCACCGAGGTCGTGGCCGAGGAAGAATAGCGGGGACATGTACCTTCGGTACATGCCCCCGTCCCTCTCCAACATGAAGCCCAGACAACAACGGTCTCCGAACCCGTTCAGAAAGCGCGGCCTAGCGTGTTTCCAACGAGAGGAGACACGCCGTGCAACGCCACGATCTCATGGACTTCGCCGCTTCAGGCTTGATGGCCGGAACGTCCGCCATGGCGCTCGCGGCCCCGCCCGTTCCAGCCTTCGCGCCGCCGGCCGCCTGGAGCCCGCCCGCCGTTGAGGCCGGGGTCGCCCTCCGCCAGTTGCCAGGCGGCATCGGCTATCTGAACCCCGAGACCCTATGCGCCTCAGGGCTGGTGGAGGCCCTGATGGACCTGGCCGACAGCCATGCGCTGATCCTCGATCTTCGGACCCACGCCGGCGGCCCGGCCGATGCGTTGCTGCTCGGCCACCTCGCCTGGCGGCCGATGCCGATGGCGACCCTTCACAGACTGCCTGACGGGGCAGCCCTGACCAGCTGGACGGGCCGGGCGACCGTTCCGGACGGTGGCCCGCACTTTCCGGAAGCGCCCCTTTTCGTGCTGATCGACGAGACCTCGCCGCTGGCCGCCCAGGCCCTGGCCTATGACCTGCGGATGGCCGGACGGGCGGTGATCACCACAGGCGAGGACGCCCTGACCCTGGCCTGGCGGCAGGCGCTGAGAAGCAGGGCGTAGGG
>CAZISF010000168.1:0-3518 GCA_964541915.1 uncultured Caulobacter sp. | reverse complement strand
AAACCCCGGCCCTGGGAGGTCGAGGGGCAATCCTGGTCGAACAGGTGCCAGTCGTTGAAGTTGGTCGGGCGGTGGAACCACATGGCGTGGTCCAGGCTGGCCGACTGCATGCCTTTCGTCCGCCATGTCAGGCCGTGCACCCGCAGCGCGGTCTCCATGAAAGCCATGTCGGACGCATAGGCCAGCGCGGCCTGCTGAAGCTTGATCGAGTCGCCGATCGGAGCCTTGGCGCGCAGCCAGACCTGCTTGCGCGGCGGCTTGGCCACCGGCTTGAACATGTTCTGGGGATCGGGCCAGCGCACCTCGACCGGGCGGCGCTTCATGTGCTCGATCATCGCCGCCGGCATGTCCCGGTTCTCGGCCAGGGCCTGTTCCATCTCGGTGGCCACCGAGTCCGGGGACGGGTGTGCCGGCATCGGCGACTGGTATTCAAAGCCCTCCTCGGCCACCTGGAAGGAGGCCGCGAGGTTGAAGATCTGCTCGCCGTTCTGGATCGCCACCACCCGGCGGGTGGTGAAGCTGCCGCCGTCGCGCGCGCGGTCGACCTGGTACAGCACGGGGATACGCACATCGCCCGGCCGGATGAAGTAGGCGTGCAGGCTGTGGCAAACCCGGTCCTCGACCGTCTCGTAGGCGGCCATCAGCGCCTGGGCGATGACCAGGCCGCCGAAGATCCTCGGGAAGCCGTCGTTGGGCGACCGGCCCCGGAACAGGTTCAGCTCGATTGGCTCAAGGGCCAGGGTCTCGATGAGGTTTTCGCTCTCTTCCATGGACCCGGAATAGGCCGGTGACGACGGGCGGGCAAGTCATCCGCCCCCGCCTTGTCGCCGCCATAAGGGACGGTGCACTCTGGCGTCCTCGTGGAGACCCGCCCGTGTACCTGATCCTTGCCGCCGCCTCGTCCGTGCTGCTGGCCCCGGCCCCTCCGCAGGCGGCCGGCCTGGCCTACTCCGAAGCCTATGCCCGCGCCGAGCGCTACGAGCAGACGGACAACGGCGCCGAGCTGTACCGGACCAGGGTGCTTCACCCCTGGCTGATGCCGAACCTGCCCCGGGTTCTCGGCCTCTGCGCGCCGCGTCCCAGGCCCGCCGACCTTCCGCTCTTCACCATCGTGCTCAGCTTCAAGAACGGGAAGTTCGACGCGCTGCTGTCGGACAGCGAGCACCCGATCGCGCAGTGCCTGGTCAAACAGATGACGCCGATGCTCTGGCCCGCGCCGCCATTCGACGACTTCGCAGAAGAACTGCATTTCGATCTGAGGGATGAGGCGCAGTAAGCCTGACGGCCCCGTCCGCGCGGTAGGCAATCGGGGCATCAGCAGCTAAGACGCGCGCCATGCCGTTCACCGCCACCGTCCTGACCATGTTTCCGGAGGCCTTCCCCGGGCCGCTCGGCGTGTCGCTGATCGGCACGGCCTGGCGCGAGCAGGACCTGTGGCGCCTTGAAACAGTGGACATTCGCGCCTTTTCCAAGGATAAGCGCGGCTTCCTCGACGACACCCCTGCGGGTGGCGGTCCTGGACAGGTGATGAAGGCGGACGTGATCGCGGCGGCTCTCGACAGTGTCGACGTCGCGGGACGGCCGCTTTTGTACATGAGCGCCCGGGGTCGGCCCCTGACCCAGGCGCGGGTGAAACAGTGGGCCGAGGCGCCGGGGATCATCGTCCTCTGCGGCCGGTTCGAGGGGGTGGACCAGCGGGTGCTCGACGCCCGGGGGTTCGAGGAGGTCTCCGTCGGAGACGCGGTGCTCGCCGGCGGCGAGGCGGCGGCGATGGTGGCGATCGAGGCGTGTGTTCGTCTGGTTCCGGGAGTGCTCGGTCAGGCGGCCTCACTGAGTGAAGAGAGTTTCGAGGACGACCTCCTCGAGCATCCGCAGTTCACCAGACCGCGGACGTTCGAGGGCCGGGACATCCCCGAAGTGCTGCTGGGCGGCGACCACCGGAAGGTCGCGGCGTGGCGGCAGGAAATGCGTGAGACGACGACCCGCGAGCGGCGGCCCGACCTCTGGGACCGCTACCTCGCCAACCGACAACCAAAGGGCATCCCCAGAAAGTAGGGGGCAAGCCCAACGAAAAAGGACTGACCGATGGCCGCGAACATCATCAAGGAACTGGAGAAGGCCGAGAGCGAACGCCTCGCCGCCCTCCGCACCACCCCCGATTTCCAGCCGGGCGACACCGTCCGGGTGAACGTGAAGATCAAGGAAGGCGAGCGCGAGCGCGTCCAGGCCTATGAAGGCGTCTGCATCGCCCGTCAGGGCTCGGGCCTCCACGAGAGCTTCACCGTCCGCAAGATCAGCTTCGGCGAAGGCGTTGAGCGGGTGTTCCCGACCATGTCGCCGATGATTGAAAGCATTGAAGTGAAGCGTCGCGGCGTCGTCCGTCGCGCCAAGCTCTATTACCTGCGCGATCGTCGCGGCAAGTCGGCGCGCATCGCCGAACGCCAGACCGCCCGCAAGGAAGCCGGCCCGTCCGTCGAGGAATAGTCTCCTCCGGCGCCTGCTGAATGGATTGAGCCCCGGATCGCAAGATCCGGGGCTTTTTCGTTGTGGGGACATGTACCGCAGGTACGTGTCCCCTTCGATAACCCCCCAGGTAATTGCGGCCCTGACCGCGACGCCAGACTCTGCGGCCATCGCCCAGAGGAGATGCCCGTGGCCCAGTCACCCGCCGATACCGTTCGCCAGTTCCTGAAAGCCTTGGAAGTGCTCGACTACGACGCCGGCCTCACGCTGGTGGACGACAACTGCGCCTACACAAACCCGCCGCCACTGGGCACGGTGCATGGCCCCGCCGGCGTTCGCGCCGTGCTGGAACCCTTCTTCGCGCCGACGCTCGAGAATGAGTTCAGGATCCTGCGCGAGTCCTCGGCCGGAAACGTGGTTTTCATGGAGCGGCTCGATCGCCATCGCCTGGCGGACAAGTGGGTCGAGCTGCCGGTGACCGGCGTGTTCGAGGTCCACGATGGCAGGATCACCTACTGGCGCGACTACTTCGACGCGGAGACGATCCTGTCCCAATGGCCGGCCAGCTGAGCGCCGGCGCGGCCGCAAGATCATGCCCGCCGCCGGGTCGGTGGACTAGACGAAGGGGCAAGCCTCGCCCTACATGCCGCCCATGGCTGGCAAGACGCTCTACGACAAGATCTGGGACGCTCACCGGGTGGCGGAGGACGCCGGCGAGACGATCCTCTATATCGACCTGCATCTCATCCATGAGGTGACCACGCCGCAGGCCTTCGCCGGGCTGCGCGCCGAGGGCCGCAAGGTGCGTCGGCCGGACCGGACGCTGGCGGTGGCCGACCACAATGTGCCGACCGAGGGCCAGGCCCTCGGCGTCGGCGCGGTGGCGGATGAGGAGGCCCGGCTGCAGCTGCAGACGCTGGCCCGCAACGTCGCCGAAGCCGGCATCGAATTCTTCCCGATGGGCGACATCCGCAACGGCATCGTCCACGTGGTCGGGCCCGAGCAGGGCCGCACCCAGCCGGGCATGACCATCGTCTGCGGCGACAGCCACACCT
>CAZISF010000167.1:0-6501 GCA_964541915.1 uncultured Caulobacter sp. | reverse complement strand
TAGGAAATATAATGGTCAGGACAGCGAAATCAGCGCCTTACTTGGGAAATGTGGGATGAGGAGGCTCACGGCAACCGCCAAATCCGAGATTACTGCTCGTCCATGGTCACGCGGCTTCGATCTCTTCAGGAGCGGACGGAATATGCCTTTCTGCGTCACGAAGGTGCCGACGTCGGCGCGGCCGTAAGCGATCTGGAGTTCTTGACCAACATTGTCGGTCTGGAAGGGGCTGCCGGCGAAGCATTTACCAAACGCAATCAAGTCATCATTATTGACCTGAACTCCGTCGAAGATGAAATCGTTGAGCTGGTTAGTGCGGTCATCGCACGCATGCTTTTTCGGTTCCTTCGCCATGCGGAACCAAGAAACCGCTTCCCGATACACCTGCTCCTCGAAGAAGCTCATAGGTATGTTGCCTCTACGCCCTCACGGTTTTCCATCGACGCGACCAAGATATTCGAACGCATCGCCAAAGAAGGGCGCAAGTACGGCATGTTCGTGCTCCTGGCTTCCCAACGCCCGAGCGAGCTGTCGAAGACCGTTCTCAGCCAGTGTTCCAACTTCCTTGTCCACCGCATTCAGAACCCCGACGATCTTTCCCAAATTCGCCAGATGACGCCGTTTATTTCGGATTCAGTCCTGAAACGATTGCCGTCATTACCAAGGCAGCACGCGCTGGTGTTCGGAACATCGGTCAATCTCCCGACGACATTCAAGGTGCGGGAGGCATCGCCGCGGCCGCGCAGCGACGATACAGCCGTGGTCGATCTGTGGTTCCATGAGGAAGGCCGAGCCGCTGACATTCACCTCGCGTTGCGGCCGGCCGACGCCGCTGCTGTGGCCGGAGGGGAGCCGGTAGCGATAGACGAAGCGCTGGACGATGACTTCTGATCAATTAGAGACTTTGGCGCAGACGCTGACGGCTACGGGCGATTACCGGATCATCCGGCGTCTCAAGCCGCGCCCTCGCACCATTCCGCCTCCTGGCACGCCGGTGCGCCTCGGCCTCTTGGTCGACGTGGAGACCACGGGACTTGATCCTCAGCGCGACGAGATCATCGAACTCGCCATGACGCCATTCACTTACGGTCTGGATGGCACCGTGTTCAGCGTTGAGGAAGGCTTCCAGGGCCTGCGCCAGCCAAGCGAGCCGATCTCGCCGGAAATCACCGCGATCACCGGCATCACGAACGAAATGGTGGCCGGCCAGGTCATCGACCCTGCCGAGGTTGCCAGATTTGCAGCGCCGGCTTCGCTTGTCATCGCGCACAACGCAGCGTTCGACCGCTGCTTTCTTGAACGCTTCAGCGATGTGTTTTCGACGAAGCCGTGGGCGTGCTCGTTAAGCCAGATCGACTGGGCGGCGGAAGGATTCGAGGGCGCGAAGCTCGCCTATCTCGCTCAGGCCGCCGGCTTCTTCTATGACCGCCATCGCGCGGCGCACGACTGTCTTGCGACCATCGAGCTGCTGGCGATGCGGCTGCCCCGATCCGATGTCACGAGTCTCAGCCAACTCCTGGACGGTGCCCGCACCGTCACAATGCGCATATGGGCGGAGAACTCGCCTTTTGACCTCAAAGATATTCTCAAGGCGCGAGGATACCGTTGGAACGGCGATCCCGGCCCGCGGCCCCGCGCTTGGTATATCGATGTTCCCGAAGCCCAGCACGAGGCCGAAGTACAGTTTTTAAGAACGGAAATTTATCGGCGAACGGTTGATCCGCTGGTCCATAAAATCGATGCGTATAATCGCTTTTCAAACAGACCTTGAAACAGAGTGCGCACTACGCCGCGGCTTTGATCAGGAATCGATCGAGGGCAGCTTTTCGAGATGTCTTGTCCAAAGCATAAGCCGTTTGCTTGAACTCGATACCGTCCAAAAGCCCTTGAATATAGCCTGAAATCGTATCGGCTGCCATGATTAGCGCTGTGTCGAGCGTATGAATGTATTTGCTCGTTATCGTGCCTTTCGAATGGCCCACGAGTGCGGCAATGGTGATTTCAGTAAATCCAAGATCGTTCGCAATGCTGGCAAAGCTGTGCCGCAGGACGTGTGGCGTCACATCGGCAAGTGCCGACTTTCTGAAAATCTGTTCCCAATGGTTCGGGAAGCTTCCGAACGCTGCGCCATTCCGTTCGCCCGGAAACACGTAGCATTCGACTTCCTTCTTTCCGCGTTCCTCCAGACACTCCACCACGGGCAAGCCTATTGGACGGACAGAATCGCCTTCCTTGCTATCGGTGAGGCGAAGACAACTGGAGCCGAGATCGACCTCTTCCCACTTCAAACCGATGATCTCACTGCGGCGGCAGCCGGTGAGAGCGATCAGGCGAATGATCTCGACCGTCATCGCGTATTTCTCGGTCTTCGCCGCTTCCCGCAGCATGTTGCCGAGCGTGCGGTATTCCGCCTCTGTAAGGCGGCGGGTCCGGACGGCATACTTTGGCTTCTTCAATCCGTGTGTGGGATTGCTGTCGATGATTCCTGCGTCGATAGCATAGGTAAGGATGCCGCCGAGCAGGCCGATGGTGCGCGTTGCCGTGCCAGGTCCACCCCGAACGATAGCCCTGCCGCGCAACTTTTTCGTTTTGACCGACACCCGCGTCTTGCCCGCAATGATGTCCTTCATCAGCTTGTTTACGTCGGCCTTGGTTAGATCCTTGACGCGCCAAGAACCGACTAGAGGAATGATATGGCGCTCGATGCGACCGGTATCCGTGACGATCGTGGTCGATTTTTTTGGGCGCCCGCCCTTGCCCAGGATGAGCCCCGCATTCAGGTCGGCGACATAGAGAGCGCAAAGTTCTTTGATTGTGATGGCTTTGTGGTCGAGCTGGCGTTCCTCGGCGGGGTTGTCGCCAGCCGCGATACGGCCGAGCTGAACTTTGGCTTCCTGACGCGCGGTTTCGGGCGTCCAGATGCCATGTAGGCCGATAGTGTAGCGCCTAGACCGACGTCCGGCGCGGTATTGGACGAGATAGCTGCGCTTGCCAGACGCGAAGACGCGGAGTCCGAAACCGGGCAGTTCATCGTCCCAAAGGAAATAGTCTTTCGCTTCGGCCTTCGCGGCATCCACGGTCCGTTTTGTGAGCTTCACCATCACCCAATCCTTCGATATCGGACTGCTTCCGCGGAAGCACCACGGAAGCAGGCAAGAGGAAATCGCAGCGAAATTGCGGATATGGGTTTCGGCATAAACTTGAAAAACATCTAGTGGTTTCAGATGCTTATCGTACTGTAGCGTGCCCTATCGCATTTTTCGGATGCGTGGGCTAAATTGCTCCGAAGGCAAAGGTCACACGTTCGAATCGTGTCGGGTGCGCCACTGCTTCCTGTCTCCACCCAAGGTCCGGCAGGTCGCCTGTCAGGTCCAACGAGATCAGCGAGCGGCCGCCTTGCCGACGGGCGCGCCCTTTGCGCGGCCCTCGGCCACCAGCGCCGCGCAGTTGGCGTCCTTCGCAAGGCCTGGCTCGACGAATGGCAGAATGGCCGCCAACGGCGATAGCAGCGTCGCCAGCGCCGCGGCGATGCCGCCCTGGGCGATGGCGGATCCGGTCCGCAGGGTGACGCCCGGCTTCACCAGCGGGCCGTCGATGTCGATCGGTATGAACAGGCGCAGGAGGCGCGGCTTCTTGGATTCGCCTTCAAAGGTGAGATTCAGGCGCTCGGTCTTCAGATTGATCGTGCCCGCGCCGTGGACGCGCACCACACCCGTATCGAGCACGATGCGGTTGGCCCGGGCGATGCCGTCGGTGACGCGGAAGTCGGCTACGGCGCAGCGGATCGGCGTCTGTCTCGGATCCTCCGAAAGCAGCAGGATCAGCCCCCTGAAGACATTGACCCCCAGCAGTTCGGCGAAGGCCTGGCGCATCTGACCGCTGGGCGCGACGGCTGTCAGGACGCCGCTGGCGCTGGCGGCCGTCTTGCGCATCGAATTGCCGTAGCCGGTCAGTCTCGCCCGGGCGACGATCTTGCCCTCGATCACCGGGCGCCCGGCGGACTGAACGGTGATCCAGTCCTCCAGCCGCGCCCCGGTCAGGCGCAGGTCGAGATCCGTTCGGGGCGTGTCCTTGCGCGCGTCCAGCTTGATCAGGCCGGCCACCGCCCCGCGCTTGAAGGTCACCGCAACGGGATCGGCGACCAGCACCCCGTCCTTGAGGTCCAGGTCGAGCGAAACCTTCGTCAGCGGCAGGCCGGGTGCATTCACGGTGTCAGCGCGATACTTCACGCGGGCGTCCATGCTCCGGATCCTGTCGACCTGAAGGGTCGCGTCCGGGAACATTCGCCGGCTCGCTTCCATGCGGCCGGCCATGGCCATCTGCTCGGGCGAGGCCGATTCGCCCTTGCGGGTCGATGGCGCCCCGCCGAACAGGCTTCCCAGGTCATCGAAATCCAGCCGCCGTGAGCGCAGGTCGGCCGTCAGCAGGGGACGCTCGCCGCGCGTCTCGACCGCCGCCGTTCCGGAGACATCGCTGTCGCCGATCCGCCCGGCGGCCCGGTCAAAGCGGTAAAGGGTCCCGCGGCGGGTCATGTGCGCCGCCAGCCGGTAGGGTGGCGTGTTGGGCATGGCCAGACCGGTCAGGCCGAACAGGTCGTTGAGGTCCTGGCCGGTCACGATGATGTCGCCCTCATAGCGGCCAAGATCGAACGGCTTGAGAATCTTCGCCTTGGCGACCAGATGCGTCGCCCCGGCGCGAACGTCCGCGCGGAAGGGCCAGGGCCGGTCGGGCGAGATGTTCAGGAGCGGGTCCCCGGAGATGTCGGCCAGGAACCGGCCGCCGTTGAGCAGGCCTTCACCCTTGAGCGTGAATCCGCCGCGACCCGAGTCACCGTTGACCTCGTCGGTGAAGACACGGCCGGCGAAGGTCGTCTTGCGCTTCGCGTCCGCCAGGGAAAGTCGTCCGTCAATGATCGTGAAATGGCGAATGGCAGGCAGCTTCAGGCCCGACCCTCCGCCGCCGAAGTTCCAGTTGCTCCGGCCGTCCGCCAGCCGGATCAGGCTGACCCGGGGCCGAATGATCTCCAGTCGCGGCAGCACCGTCCGGCCGGCGAACAGCGGCAACACCTCGATCTCCATGACGATGCGGCCAAGGCGGGCCATGTCGCCACCGGTCCTGACCCAGGCGGGTTGGGCGATGCGCACCTCATTGGCCACGACGCGTGGCGTCAATGACCAGGGATGGACCTCCAGGTCGCCGGCGATGACCACGGTCCGGCTCAGCCGGGCCGAGGCCGCGACGCCGATTGGCCCCCGCAGCCAGTTCCACTGGAACAGCCACAGGAACATGACGAGACCGAGGATGAAGACGGACGCGAGTCCAAAGCCAAGGCGCGCGCGGGGCGACATGGCGGTCCAGCCCCGGACGGGGTGCGACAGGACGGTGGACGCGGCGCTGGGCCAGCGGATCGGCAAACTCAAACCTCCGGCGCCCCCCGGGCGTATAGCGCGGGGGCGTCGGAGGGGTTCCGTCCGGAAAGTCCTCTAGTAGACCAGCTTGAGCCCCGCCCAGGCGGCGGCGGCGGTCAGAAAGGCCACGATGGCGATGATTTCGTAGGTCTTGAACAGTGGCCCGTTTGGCGAACGCATGCGATCTCCCCCTTGTCCCGTTTCGATCCAGCAAGGAGGATCGTCCGCAAGGGCCAGGCCAGCGACGACAGGAGCAGACTTCCGTGCAGACCAGACGACACTTCTTCGTCGGCGCGGCGATGGTCCTGGTCCCGGCGCTGGCGCGGGCCGCCCAGCCGGTCACGGTGTTCGCCGCCGCTTCGCTGCAGGAGTCGCTGACCGCGGCCGGCGCGGCCTGGACGGCCCAGGGAGGCGCGCCGGTGCGCTTCAGCTTCGGCGCCTCGTCGGCGATGGCGCGCCAGATCGACCAGGGCGCGCCGGCGGACGTCATTCTGACCGCCGACGAGGAGTGGATGGACTGGCTGGCCGGCAGGTCGCTGATCGTACCGGCCTCACGTCGCCGGTTGCTGTCCAACCAGCTGGTGCTGATCGCTCCGGCGGGCTCGAAGGTGTCGCTGAAGATCGCGCCCGGCTTCGCGCTGGAAAAAGCGCTGGGTGGCGGCCGGCTGGCCCTGGCCGACCCGACGGCCGTGCCGGCCGGAAAGTACACAAAGGCGTCGCTGACCCGCCTGGGCGTCTGGGACAGCGTGTCGGACCAGTTGTTGCCCGCCGAGAACGTGCGCGCCGCCCTGGCCTACGTCGCACGCGGTGAGGCGCCGCTGGGCGTCGTCTATGCGACGGATGCGAAAGCGGAGCCGAAGGCGCGGGTCGTGGGCGTCTTCCCGGAGGCGAGTCATCCGCCGATCGTCTATCCGGGCGCTGTGACGGCGGCCTCCCGCAACAGCGCGGCCGCAGGCTTTCTGGGTTTCCTGCAAACCCCGAAGGTCTCGGCGATCTTCAGGCGCTACGGCTTCGGCGTGCTGGCCCGGCCGGCCTAGTTGTCGTTTCCAAGAAGGTTGTTCACACGCTGCCATGGTGTGAGGCCGTTGATGCC
>CAZISF010000166.1:0-6535 GCA_964541915.1 uncultured Caulobacter sp. | reverse complement strand
CGGGCCGAAACAGCGTTCTGAATTGCCCTCCGCGCGCCTATGGACCCCCAGCCGCCCCGGACCCATTCTTGACGGTTCAAGGTCTCGATTCGAAAGCAGGCGATTGCTCAAGACGCTCAACACCCGCCTTCGCGGAAGCCGCACCCTGTTCGGGCGGATGCGCGAGCGGCTGCGTGGCGTCGAGTGGGTCGCCCATCGCCAGCAGTACGCCGCCCTGCCGTGGCGGCAGGGCAAGGATGGCGGCGCGATCCTGATGATCACGTCGCGGGAAACCCGGCGCTGGGTCATTCCCAAAGGCTGGCCGATGATCACGCTCGCCGCCCACGACGCCGCCGCCCGGATGGTCGAGGAGCCTGAACTCCGGACGATCATCGAGACCTTCGCCGGCGCCAAGGGCGGCTAACGCTCCTCGCCGTCCTTAGGCTTGACCCCGCCGCGACGCGACAACGCCTCCCGCAGCAGCACCTCGAGCTGCGCATTGACGCTTCGCAGCTCAGCCGCCGCGAGGCGCTCGACCGCATCGAGCACCTCGGGCTTCACCCGCAGCAGGAAGTTACGCTTGCCGGGACTGGCCACGCCTCACCCGTAGAGCGTGCCGGTGTTGACCACGGGCTGGGCGTCGCGGTCCCCGCAGAGCACGACCAGCAGGTTGGAGACCATGGTCGCCTTGCGCTCGTCATCCAGATGCACGACGCCACGCTCACTCAGCTGCTGCAGCGCGCTTTCGACCATGCTGACCGCGCCCATGACGATGGTGCGCCGGGCCGACAGAACGGCTTCCGCCTGCTGGCGCCGCAGCATGGCGCCGGCGATCTCCGGCGCGTAGGCCAGATGCATCAGGTGGGTCTCGTCCACAGCGATGCCGGCGACCGATACGCGGGCCTGCAGATCTTCCCTGAGCTTGTCGCCGACGATCTCGGCGTCCGCCCGCAGGGTCGGCTCGTCGTCCTCGGCGTGATCGTAGGCGTAGTGCCGGGCCGTCTCGCGCAGGGCCGTCTCGATCTGGATATTGATGAAGGCGGCATAGTCGTCGACGTCGAACAGCGCCTGGGCGGAGTCCTCGACCCGCCAGACGACGTTGGCGGCGATCTCGATCGGGTTGCCGCGCTTGTCGTTCACCTTGAGCATCTCGCTGGTGACGTTGCGCACGCGCAGGCTGATCTTCTTGCGGCCGAACCAGGGCAAGACCCAGCGCAGGCCCGTGGTCCGGTCGGTGCCCTTGTAGCTGCCGAACAGGGTGATGGCCGCGCCCTCGTTGGGCTGCAGCGAATAGAAGCCGGCGAAGCCGAACGCAGCCAGGGCGACGGTGATGATGCCGAGCACGCCCAGCGGCGCGCCGCCGTCCTGTTCAATGTGGCTGAGAAGCCAGACGCCGAGCGCCAGCAGACCCAGCATGGCGAGCAGGATCAGCCCGCCGTTGACGCCGCCGCCGACCCGTTCGCCGGTGCGGTTGATGCTTCCATGTTCGGCCATCGGCCCCTCCAGAGTTGGTATCAAAGTGATATCACTTTTCGGAACTCCGTCAACGGCCTTGCCGAAGCCCCGCCTGACCCGCTAGGCCAGAGACAGCGAGGGACCCATGGCGCGATATCTGTTCACCACCTGGGAAGGCGGCGGCCACGTCCAGCCGATGATGCTGGTCGCGCGCGGCCTGCAAGATCGTGGACATCAGGTGCTTCTGATCAGCGACGCCTGCAATGCGTCCGAGGCGAAGGCCTTTGGTTTGCCGTTCCGGCCGTGGCGACACGCGCCCTCCCGCGCCGACAAGACGGCCGCCAGCGACCTGCTGCGGGATTGGGAGGCGGACAACCCGGCGGCGGGGATCCAGAACCTCTGCGCCCGGCTCATCGCCGGACCGGCCGCCCTCTATGCCAGGGATGTGCTCGAGGCGCTCGACTCGGCGGCATTCGATGCGGTGGTGACGCAGGAGCTTCTGTTCGGCGCGATGATGGCGGCCGAGGCGAGCGGTGTTCGCCTGGCCCTGTTCTGCGCCAATGTCTGGCCCTTCCCCACCCTGCCCGGCCTGCCGCCTTTCGGGGCCGGCATGGCGCCCGCCGCGGGCGATCAGGACGTCATGCTGCACCAGATGGTCGCCCAGACCACGCGCATGCTCTTCCAGGCCGGGCTGCCCGACCTAAACGCCGCCCGCGACGGGCTCGGCCTGCCGCCGCTGGCCGACCTGTTCGAGCAGATCGGTGTGGCCCGGCGTATCCTGCTGGGGACAAGTCGGGCGTTCGACTTCGCGCCCGAGCCGTTGGCCGAGCCGTTCCGGTATGTCGGTCCCTATGTCGGCGATCCCGTCCATGCCGGAACGTGGGAGTCACCCTGGTCTGATCACGATGCGCGTCCACTGGTCGTGGCCACCTCATCCGGCCTTTACGAAGCCCAGGAAAGCCTGCTGGGCCGGATCATCGAGGCCCTTGGGACGCTGAGTGTGCGCGCCCTAGTGACCGTCGGCCCCGCGTTGGATCCCGCGGATTTTCCAGCGCCGGATAACGTCCATGTGGTTACTCACGCGCCGCATGGAGCATTGTTCGACAAGGCGGCGCTGTTCATCACACACGGCGGCCACGGTTCGGTGATCCGGCCCCTGATGGCAGGACTGCCGCTGCTGGTGACGCCGGGTCTGCGCGACCAGCGTGACAACGCCCAGCGGGTGACAGCCAGAGGGGCCGGCCTGATGCTCGAACGCGATGCGAAGCCGGAGAAGATCGCCGAAGCCGTGACGCGGCTGTTGGCAGAACCGGCCTTCCGCGACGCAGCCGCCCAGCTGGGGGCGGCGATCAGCGCCGACATGGCCAGCCGCTCCGCCGAAGCCGAACTGGAAGCGATGCTCTAGG
Organism: uncultured Caulobacter sp.; assembly: GCA_964541915.1. Taxonomy (GTDB): domain Bacteria; phylum Pseudomonadota; class Alphaproteobacteria; order Caulobacterales; family Caulobacteraceae; genus Caulobacter. Next base: position 3,695 of record CAZISF010000166.1, on the reverse strand, counting down.
CGGGTTTGAGCCGATAGTGGCTGACACCCCATTCTTCTCCGCCGCGATGGCCGAACAGCCCGGCCGTCGCGAGGAAGAACAGACGCCAGCGCCGCCGCCACAGGTCGGCGTCCTCGCCATAGACGTCGCGCATGATGCGGCGGATCTCGAGATCGTGGCGATCCATGTTGGCCAGCCAGTCCAGAGCGGTCTTCTCGTAGTGGCGACCGTTCCAGCGCCAGTCCGCCTCGACGGAGAAGATGTCGCCGAAATCACGGATCAGGTCATGACTGGGCATGAAGCCGCCGGTGAAGAAGTATTTCCCGATCCAGTCCGACGGGTCCTCGTGCGTGAACCGGTAAGGCGCTGTACGGCTCGAGAAGACGTGCAGGAAAAGTCGTCCGTCGGGCTCCAGCCAGGTCCGGGCCCGACCCAGCAGCTGGTCCCAGTTGGCCATGTGCTCGAACATCTCCACCGAGACGATCCGGTCGAACCGTTGGTGCGGCTCAAAGAGATTGGCGTCGCAGGTGATGACCGTCAGGTTGGTCAGGCCACGGTCCCGGGCCTGGGCCTCGATGTGGCGGCGTTGACCGTGGGAATTGGACACGGCCGTGATCGTGGCGTGCGGATAGCGCTCCGCCATCCACAGACTTAGTGAGCCCCAGCCACAGCCCAGTTCGAGAATCCGCTGGCCGTCCGCGAGATCGGCGTGCGCGCAGGTTTCCGCCAGACCGATCTCTTCTGCTTCGGCGAGGGTGGAGCCCGTGCGGTACAGGCAGCTCGAATATTTCAGGCGCGGCCCCAGAACGAGGCGAAAGAATGCCGGCGGCAGTTCGTAGCGCTGGTCGTTGGCGGCCTCGACGTGTTCTGCGATCGGCCGGGCCCGCATGTCTCGCGCAAAGTCGGCGGCCGCGCCCTCCGGGAGCGACAGCAGCTCGCGACGCTGCCCCTCGACCAGCCAGGAGATAGCCGCGCGACGCAGGGCGTCAGGCGCAGGCAGCCCTTCAGCGGCGTGAATGGCGGCGGACAGCAGGCTCATGGACGATCCCTTTTCGGTGGCAACGGGACGAAGGCGGAAACGCGCCGCCGGTAGTCGCGCCAGGCGTCGCCGCGTGAGCGCAGCATGGCGGCTTCCAGAGGCGGCAGACCCGACACCTTCAGAAGCAACAGCAGAATGAACGCGGGTCCGATCAGAGCGCTCCAGCCCCAGGGGTGACCCGGCGCGATGGCGATCAGCGGCCAGGCCAGCCAGACGAGCCATTCGAAGAAGTAGTTGGGATGCCGAGACCAGCTCCACAGGCCGTCCTCGCAGATGCCGCCCTGGTTGGCCGGGTCGCGTTTCCAGCGGGCCAGCTGTGCGTCGGCGAGGGTCTCCCCGAGGATGCCCAGCAACATCAGCCCGGCCCCGGCGGCGTCCTGCCAGCCAAGACCCGGAGAGGGGTTCCGCGCGGCGGCCAGCACGGCCAGCGCCAGAAGCGCGCCGGCGACCGCCTGGGTCTGCAGGAAGCTGAACATCCGCGCCTGGAAGCGCGGACCCCAGTCCTTGCGGAACCGGACATAGCGGGCATCCTCGTGCGGTGATCCGCCCACCCGACGGGCGAGATGGATGCCGAGGCGCAGCGACCAGAGCGCGATCAGGCCCGCGCAAAGCATCTGTCGGGACGAGACGACGCCATCCAGCGGCCATAGCGCGTAGGCGACGCCCGCGGCGCCGGTGACGAAGGTCCAGCCCACGTCGGTCCAGCCGCCGTTGTGGACGGCCCGCTGGAAGGCCCAGACGAGCATCATGGCCACCGAAAGGCCGAGCGAAACGAGAAGGATCAGCGCGATCATGGGAGGAATACGCGCGGGCGCCGCAATTGGATCGCCGTGACGCGGAGACAGTCCCCCTTCGCCAGGGCTTCGGGCGACACGCCTTCGCCCAGGATGCGGTTTCCGGTGGTTTGCCACCCGAAACCCGCAGGGCGAAGGGTGGTGGGCGGCGAGGGGTTCGAACCCCCGACCCTCTCGGTGTAAACGAGATGCTCTGACCAGCTGAGCTAGCCGCCCTTCAGGGGCCTTCTAGACGCACTCGGCGATCCGGAAAAGCAAAGAGGCGGCCGCCATGTCGGCGACCGCCCCTCGCGATCTTCAGGACCTTGAAGCGGCGGTTAGCCGTTCAGGGTGGTCTTCAGGCCTTCGCCGACCTGGAAACGGGCGGTCTTGGAGGCCGGACGCGAGACGGTCTCGCCGGTGCGCGGGTTACGCGCGGTGCCGGCGGCCCGGTTCACGGCCTTGAAGGTGCCGAAGCCCACCAGGCGAACGTCGTCGCCCTTCTTGAGCGATGCGGTCACCGAGTCGACGAACGCCTGCAGCGCCGCGGCGGCCTGCGTCTTATTGAGACCCGCGCCATCGGCGATAGCGGCGACCAGTTCGGCCTTGGTCATTGATTTCTCCCAGCCATGTGTTGTGCGGCGCGGCGTTCCCCCCAAGGGTGAGCCGTTCGCCTGCAAGGGATTATGGCGGATGGCGCCCCTGCGTCAAACGAAAGGCCGCCGGGGAATCACCCCGACGGCCCACATTATCGTTGATAACTCAGGTTCAGTGGGTGATCACGGCGTCGTCGGCGGCCTCATCGACCTTCGCAGGTGCAGCAATCGATTCGTCCGCATCCGTCCATTCTATCGGCGTGAGCGGGCCAATCAGGGCCAGCGCAAGCACCTGATCGATCGTAGAGACCGGGATGATTTCCAGATCCCGCTTCACGTTTTCGGGGACGTCGGCCAGGTCCTTCTCGTTCTCCTGAGGGATCAGCACCGTCTTCACGCCGGACCGAAGGGCGGCCAGCAGCTTTTCCTTCAGCCCGCCGATGGCCGTCACCCGGCCGCGCAGGGTGATCTCGCCGGTCATGGCGATCTCCTTGCGGATCGGAATGCCGGTCAGAACCGAGACCATGGCTGTGGCCATGGCCGCACCGGCGGACGGACCGTCCTTGGGTGTGGCGCCGTCCGGAACGTGGACGTGGATATCGGTCTTCTCGAACACCGAAGGCTTGATGCCGAACGCCGGGGCCCGTGAGCGAACATAGCTGTTCGCCGCCGAGATCGACTCCTTCATCACGTCCTTGAGGTTGCCGGTGATCGACATCCGTCCCTTGCCGGCCATGCGGATGGCTTCGATGGTCAGGATGTCGCCGCCGAACTCGGTCCAGGCCAGTCCGGTGACGATGCCGACCTGGTCCTCCTCGTCCGTCTCGCCGTAGCGGTACTTCTTGACCCCGGCGTACTTCGCCAGGCGCTCGTCATCGATGGTGATCGACTCGACGCCCTCGCGCGCGAGATCGCGGACGACCTTGCGGGCCAGGTTGCCCAGTTCCCGCTCCAGCGACCGCACGCCGGCTTCCCGGGTGTAGTAGCGGATCAGGCCCCGGATCGCGTCCTCGGGCACCACGAATTCCTCGGGCGTGAGGCCGTGGTCCTTGGTCAGCTTGGGCAGGACGTGCCGGATCGCGATCTGGACCTTCTCATCCTCGGTGTAGCCGGGGATGCGGATGATCTCCATCCGGTCCATCAGCGGCTGAGGCATGTTCAGGCTGTTGGCCGTGGTGACGAACATCGTCTGGGAGAGGTCGTAATCGACTTCCAGATAGTGGTCGGCGAAGGTCGAGTTCTGCGCCGGGTCGAGCACTTCCAGCAGGGCCGAGGACGGGTCGCCGCGATAGTCGCTGGCCATCTTGT
>CAZISF010000165.1:0-6580 GCA_964541915.1 uncultured Caulobacter sp. | reverse complement strand
ATCGGCCTGGCCGCCGGCGAGCCGCCGACCACCAAGGGCTACACCCCGACCGTTTTCACCGAACTGCCCAAGCTGCTGGAGCGGGCGGGCCCCGGCCCCGTGCGGCCGGACGGCTCCACGGCCGGCCCGATCACCGGCCTGTTCACCGTGCTGGTCGACGGCGACGACCACAACGAGCCGATCGCCGACGCCGTACGCGGCATTCTCGATGGCCACATCGTGATGGAAAGGGCCATCGCCGAGCGCGGACGCTTCCCGGCTATTAACGTCCTCAAGTCCATAAGTCGGACCATGCCCGGCTGTCAGCTGCCTCACGAACGCCAGATCGTCTCCAACGCCCGCCAGACCCTGGCGGCGTGGGCGAACATGGAAGAGCTGATCCGCATCGGCGCCTATCGCCCCGGCGCCGACGCCCAGGTCGACCGGGCCATCGCCCTGAACCCCGATCTCGAGGCCTTCCTCGGCCAGGACAAGGACGAAGTCACCAGCCTGGAAGACGCCTTCGCCGGCCTCGACCATATCCTGGGTAGCGCCTGATGAAGGCGATGGGCTCCCTGATCCGCATCTCGACCTTCGAGGTCGAGAACCTGCAGAAGCGTTTGGCCGAGATCGTCGACCGCCGGACCATGGTCGAGATGCGACTGGCCGTACTTGAGGCCGAAGGCGAGTCCGAGCTGCAGAACGCCCGCGCCGACGCCGAGGCCGGCTGGTACATGGCCGGCTTTCGCGAAGGCCTGAGGCAGCGTCAGGCCACCGCCCAGGCGGCGCTGGATGCGATCGCGCTGGAGGAAGCCGGGGCCCGCGACGCGCTGAGTGAGGCCTTCGAGGCGCTCAAGAAATACGAACACGTCGCCGAAGCCACGAAAATGGCGGCCCGCAAGGAAGCCGGCCGCCGCGAAACCGCCGCCCTCGACGAACTGGGGCTGCGCAGAGCGGCACGCGGGTGAGGCGGGACCAGAGATCCTTCCCCACCGGGGGAGGTGGATCGGCGAAGCCGAGACGGAGGGGGTCCGCTCCGGTCTCGGGCGACCCCCTCAGTCAGGCCTGCGGCCTGACAGCTCCCCCGATGGGGGAGCATCTGCTCTCCCGCCGCCTGGTCCTGGCGTCCGGCCTCGCCCTCGCCGCCTGCGGACGGGAGCCGGCGGCGGCCCAGGCGATTCCCGAGCCGCCGCTGAAATCGCTGGCGCCGTTCCGCATCGGCGCCGCCGTTCGCGCAGCAGAGCTCGCCGACCCGGCCTACGGCGACCTTGTCGCCCGCCACTTCTCCCAGATCACCGCCGAGTGGGAGATGAAGATGGAATACGTCGTCCAGCCGGACGGCGCGTTCCGCTTCGACCGCGCCGACGCCATCGCCGGCTTCGCCCGCCAGCGCGGGCTGGAGCTCTTCGGCCATACGCTGGTTTGGTACGCCAATGAGCCCGAGGGGTTCGTCAGGCTCGACGAGACGCGACAGTCCTTCGAGGGCGCGCTGCGCAACTACGTCACCGCCATGGTCAGCCGCTATCGCGGCGTCGCCGTCGGCTGGGACGTGGTCAACGAGCCGGTGATGGAAAACGGCGAGGGCCTGCGCGAGAGCCTGTGGACCCGCAAGCTGGGCCAGACCGGCCATTTCCGGGTGGCGTTCGAGGCGGCGCGAGCGGCTGATCCTGACGCGCTCCTGTTCATCAACGACTACCACCTCGAAAGCCGGCCGGCGAAGCTGGCCACCTACCTGCGGCTGATCGAGCAACTGCTGAAGGACGGCGTTCCGCTCGGCGGCATCGGCTGCCAGACCCATTGCTGGTCGGAACTGGCGCCCGGCGCGATCACCGCGACGTTGAAGGCCCTGGCCGGGTTCGGATTGCCGATCCATCTGTCGGAGATGGACGTCTCGGTGGTTCAGGGCGGGGTGCTGGCGTCGCGGGCCGAAGCCGAACGACGGCAGGCGCGCCTCTATGCCGAGGCCGTCGAGGCCTATGCGGCCCTGCCCGAGGCGCAGCAGTTCGCGTTCACGGTCTGGGGCGTGCGCGACAAGGACAGCTGGCTGAAGCGGGAGAACGCCGCGGACACGCCGCTGCTGTTCGATGATACGGGGCGGCCGAAGGCGGCGTTCACCACCGTCGTCGAAGGCCTCAGACGTCGAGCGTCGGGGGGCTGACAGGCCGCTTCAGCACGTGGTCCGAATCACTGGCCTGGCGCAGCGCGCGCAGGTCGTCGGCGATGCGGAAGATGGCCACGTAGAACTCACAGAACGAGCGCCACAGCAGGCTCAGCGCCAGGCCGACCAGCACGCCGGCGATCGCCACGGGCAGGGCAAGCAGCTTGCCGATGATGTTGGTATCCTGCAGCGCAACCCCAACGGCCGCGCCGATCGCGCCGAAGATGCCGATGATGATGACGCCAAGGCCTGCCCAGTAGATCAGATGGATCACCGGCCCTGTCATCAGGCGGTCAAAGGTCAGCAGGTCCCACAACAGGGTGCTGCTGGAGCCGCGTTTCGTGTTCGGTCTGGCCGGAGCCATGCGCAGGTTTTCCCCGGCGGCATCCGCGCCGCCCTTGTGGCCGCATGTCTATCGGCGCGCGCGGTCCGGGGCAATGGCGACGAAACGTCCTGACGGCGCGAAACCGTCAGGACCGGATCGTCTCGTCTATTGCGGGCGCGGCGCGGCGGGCGCGCCGGCTTCAGCGGCGGTCTGATTGCTGACCGCGACATCGCCATCCATTCGCAGACTGGCGGCGGGCACGGTGATGAAGCCCGCGCCCGTGCGGATGGCCACGCGGCCTTCCGTGGCCATGCCTTCCTTCGGATCCATGACGGTACCGATCTGCACGCCCGCCGAATCGCGCACGACCGTGCCGATGGGGAAGCTGCTCGGGCCGCTGACGGTCGCACCGGTCCCCATGCTCGTGGACGAGGACGCGGACGGCGCGGCAGGCGAAACTGGCGGGGGTGTCACGGCCTTGGGAGGCGCGGCCGGCATCGCGGGCGTGGCGGGCACAGCCGGCGCGGCGGGCGGCGTGACGGCGGCCTTGCCGGTGACGCCGACGGTCTGGGCGGGGGCGGCGCCGGCGATCACCAGCGCACCGATCGCGCTGAGGCCGGTCAGGACAGTCTTGTAGGTCATGAGGTCTTACTCCGTGGCTTTCCCCCGACCCCAGGACCTGAATAACCGTCCGGCACGGCTCCGGGTTCCGTCGGGTGATGGCTTGCGGGAGGCGCGCCGGGCCCGATACGGTCCTCAAAAGCCAGACAGGGAGGCGCTCGCCATGAGCACGCAGGACCGGATTTCCGTGACCATCGAGGGCGGCGTCGCCGACGTGCGGCTGATCCGCACCGACAAGATGAACGCGCTGGACGACGCCATGTTCTCGGCCCTGATCGAGACGGGCGAGCGGCTGAAGACCGAGGCCGGCGTGCGCGCCGTGGTGCTGTCGGGCGAGGGTCGCGCCTTCTGCGCCGGGCTGGACATGGGCAACTTCGGCAAGATGGCCTCGGGCGAACGCAAGGGCGGCGAGGGTCTGGTGACCGCCAGCCGCACGCCCGGCGGGGCCAATCGCGCCCAGCAGGCGGCGATGGTCTGGCGCGAGATCCCCGTGCCGGTGATCGCCGCGATCCACGGCGTGGCCTTCGGCGGCGGCTTCCAGGTCGCGCTGGGGGCCGACATTCGCTACGTCACCGCCGACGCGAAGATGTCGATCATGGAGATCAAGTGGGGCCTGGTGCCCGACATGGCCGGTCTCGTGCTAATGCGCCATCTGGCCCGTGATGACGTCATTCGCGAGCTGACCTATTCCGGCCGCCAGTTCAGCGGCGAGGAAGCCGTCGGCTACGGCTTCGCCACGCGCGTCTGCGCTGATCCGCGCGCCGACGCCCTGGCGCTGGCCCATGAAATCGCCGGCAAGAACCCGCATGCCATCCGCGGCGACAAGCGCCTGATCGACCTGGCCGCCTCAGGCGCCGACCAGCATGCGGTGCTGCTGGCCGAGTCGCAGGAACAAGGCGCCCTGATCGGCTCGCCGAACCAGATCGAGGCGGTCATGGCGACGATGGAGAAGCGCGCGGCGAAGTTCGCGGAGGCGTAGGGAGTAGCCTTTAGGGAGTAGGGAGTGGTCAAGCCGAGCAGCGGGTCCAACGGCGCGCGCTGAACAGACTGCTACCTACCTCCCTACGCCCTACTCCCTCACTTCAGCACCTTGCCGATCGCCCCGCCGACCACCCCGCCAAAGGCGGAGCTGAGCGTGCCGATCACCAGAATGATCGGCTGGACGTCGCCGAGCAGGCAGGACACCGCGATCCCGAGCAGCGCGCAGACGGCGCCGGCGATCACGCCGCCGAGCAGGCTGTCGCTCCAGGCGCTTTTCGCCGCCCGGGCGTAGAGCACGCCCGCGACCAGAGACAGCAGGATGCCGATCGGGGCGAACAGGGCGGCCACGGCCGGCACGAAGTGCCCCACCCCGACCATTATGAGTTGAAGCACCGTGCCGATGACGGTCGCGTTGATGAGCGCCTTGCGGTTCATGTCAGTTTCCCCCTTGAACGACGGCCGACGCGGCCGCGGCTTTCTGCCGTGCGAACACCGCCGCCCAGTCGACGGGCCCGGTGTCGAAGCGCTTCTTCAGTTCGGCCAGCGAATAGGCGTTGCCCCATTCGAAATGGCGATACAGGTAGTCGAACCCCTCGCCCGGTCCCCAGCCGACGCCGGTCATGGTCACCCGCGTGCGGCCTGCGCCGAAGTCCTCGAACTCGATGGTCTGCACCACCTGTCCGAACAGCTCGCGGTGCTTCAGACCCGACGGGGTCTGAACATTGCGGATCGACAGAAGTCGACCGGGCACATAGCTGACGATCTGGTTCTTGATGTTCTCGCCATCGCCCGGTTTGGCGGTGGGCAGATAGCTGCTCTCCATCATGCCGCCGACGCGGAAGTCGACCCAGGCTACAGGGACGGCCCAGGTGCTGAAGCCCTTGCTGGTGGCGAAGGCCTCCCAGACGGCGGCGGGCGGCGCATTGACGACGATCGACAACTGAAGCACGCGCCCGCCGCCCGGCTCGACGAACGAACTGTTGGACACATCGCGGAAGGCCCGCCAGTCGGGAAAGGTGTCGGCCGCCCTGGCCGGCTGGGCGGCGAGCAGCATCGAGATCGCCGCAGCGGCGAGCAGACGTTTCATGTTCCGGTCTCCTGACGGTCGGCGGGCGTCGCGACTGCTCCGGCGGCGGCCTGCAACAAGGTGAAGTAGTGCCTCAGGCCGGCCACCGAGGCATCGAAGGCGGCCAGCGTGCGGTGCGTGCGCGACTGCATCACCCCGCCCTCCATGGTGGTCAGGACGAAGGTCGCCAGCGCGTGGGTGTCGGTCCCGGCCGGCAGGCGCGACTTCGCCGCGTCCAGACAGCCCTTCACATGACGCACCCAGCCCTCGAAATTGACCGACAGCATCTCCCGCACCGGCGGGTCGGGCTCATGCAGTTCGAGGGCGATGGAGCCGATCGGGCAGCCATACAGGCAGGCGGTGTTCTTCAGCATGCCGCGATAGGCGGCCAGCAGGGCGAAGACCCGCTCGATCGGGTCGTCCACACCCTCCCAGGCCGGGGCCAGCAGCATCGGATAGATGCCGTCGCGATACATCTCCAGCACCGCCAGCAGCACGTCCTGCTTGGTCGGGAAGAAGTGATACAGACTGCCCGAATTGGCCCCCGCCTCGCGCAGGATGTCGGCCACGGAGGTCGACAGGAACCCCTTCTCCGAGAAGAGCGTCAGAGCGGCGAACAGGATGCGTTCGCGAGTGGGTTCCATGGGCGGGCTCACTTGATTGAGTGTTCAAGTAAGCACGAGTTGAATGGCTGATCAAGAGGCGGCCCGAAGGTCGCGGCTGCAGTGGTGATCAGGCCGAAGTCGGCTCGCAGGACGCCTGGCCAGCGTTCCCGCGCCGCGCATCCATCCAGCTGTCCAGCCGGGCCAGAGCCCGCTCAACCTTGCTTTCAGGCGCGGAATCCACCTCATCATGGCGAACCGTCGCGTCAACTTCCGGAGGACGGGACTCTCGCGTGACCGGCGCTGGCGGCTCGGTCAAAGGCGCGGCCGGCGCCGATACGCTTGCGGGCTGACCTTGATTGGCGGCGCCCTGCGCACTGGCGGTCAATGCCCACTTTTTCATGTAGACGGGACCGGCGAGACGCCGCGCCGTCGCTTCCAGGACACGCCGTCGCACCGTACGCAGCTTGGGACGCGCGGCCTTTTCCAGCGCGATACGGGCCGCATCATCGCCATGGAGTTTTGTCAGATACTCCATCTCGATACGGATTTCGCGCTCAAGATCCCGGTCGTGCCGTCCAAAGCCAAGCATCCGCCACCTCACTCCGCAGATGTCGCAACGGCAGCCCACGCCCCGTCAAAACAGTGTTATTTTAACCACGCGAAAAGGCGCGACGCAATCTTGGAATCAGCGGATTATATCGCGGCCATTTCTGCACATTGAATGTCAATTGCAGACTCCCGCGCGGCGCGAATCCTTGGGCTGAACCTGGGCGGAAGCTCGCGCGCTGCTGCTGGTCGAGGCAACCCGTCGTCGCAAATTCTAAACCTGCCCCCTGCCTGGTTCA
>CAZISF010000164.1:0-6582 GCA_964541915.1 uncultured Caulobacter sp. | reverse complement strand
CCTAGTCCTCGACCTTGCCCGGCCACTCCAGCCAGCCGCCCGGCGTGGTGCTCGCCGACTTGTAGCGGACGTAGGGCTGCTGCGGCGCGCCAGTCGTGGCCATACCGCCGCCCGCCGCGTAGCCACCGGAGGCCGCGCCGTAGGCATAGCCGCTCGATGACTCGCGGTAGCTGTAGCGCTCCGATGAGGATTCGCTCTCCTGAATGGAGACGCTCATGCCGGCGGCGGTCGACCCGCGCGCGCCGTAGCGGCCTCCATAGCCGCCGGAAAAGCCGTCTTCCGAAGCCCGATCGTCGTAGCCGCCGGTCCGGGTCACGATCACCGGCTCGGCGCGGACCCGATACATCCGGGCGCCGCCTGACGGGCGCTGGTGAGGCGCTTCGGCCCCGGCCGTCGCGGCGGGCGAGGCGGCGGGCGCGGCCGACGTCGGGCAGTGATCACAGCAGCAGGCGGTCTGCCGGGCCGCGATCCGCATCGGGTCTCCGTCGCAGGCGGTCAGGGCCAGGGCCGAGAACGCCAGCAGGGTCAGTCGAACGGACATGGGGCCACTCCGGGCAGTTTCGCGGCCGACTCTAGTCGTGACGACCCGGGGCCGCCCGGTCATTCACCCCGGGCGGGAGCCTTAACCTTGATCAGAGCGTGAAGGGCGAGCACGGCCAGCAGACCCAGCGCGATGCCGAAGGTGTTGGCCAGGGCGTCGGCCGGATCGCCCTGGCGGCCCAGGCCCATCAGCGACTGGGCGATCTCGATCGCCACGCCGGCGCCGAATAGTCCGGCCGACAATCGTGACAACCGGTGCGGAAAAGCCCAGGCCCCGATCACCGTCAGTCCGAAATAGGCGGTCAGATGTTCGACCTTGTCCCACAGGCTCACGGTCGGCAGGTCGCTCGTCGGGGCCAGGCAGGTCCATGTCACGACCAGACACGCCAGACCGAATAGGGCGATGCGAAGAGGGCGGGGGACCATGCTGTAAGGCCTGCGGGTTGCGTCCTGGACGGCCCGTCTCTAGAGCGCGTTGATCCGATGATGGAACTGGTTTCGCGTGCGATGGCGCGAAAAGGGGAGAGTTGACGTGGTTGCAGCGGTGATCTGGGATTTTGGCGGCGTCATCACGTCCTCGCCGTTCGAGGCGTTCAACCGGTTCGAGGAAGAGCGCGGGTTGCCTCGCGATTTCATCCGCCAGGTCAATTCCACCAATCCGCACGACAATGCCTGGGCGCTCTTCGAACGCAACGAGATCGACACGGCGGCCTTCGACGTCAAGTTCCTGGAGGAGGCCACGGCGCTGGGCCACGCGGTCCGCGGCGGCGACATTCTGCCCCGGCTTTCCGGCGACGTGCGTCCGCGGATGGTCGCGGCGCTGAAGGCCTGCAAGGAGCACTTCAAGGTCGGCTGCATTACCAATAACGTCCAGACCGGCCACGGCGCCGGCATGGCCGGCACTTCGGACAAGGCGGTCCAGGTGGCGGGCGTCATGGAGCTTTTCGACGCGGTGATCGAAAGCTCCAAGGCCGGGGTCCGCAAGCCTGACCCGCGCATCTACCAGATGATGTGCGAGCTTCTGGAGGTCGATCCGGCGGACTGTGTCTACCTCGACGACCTCGGCATCAACTGCAAGCCGGCGGCCATGCTGGGCATGCGGGCGATCAAGGTCGGCGGCGTCGACCAGGCGCTGGCCGAACTGTCGGCCGCAACGGACCTGATCTTCGACTAGCGTCGTCGTCAGTTCACCAGGATCGTTCCGAGCAGGAGCTTTGCGCCCTTCCTGCCGAGGGTCGAGTCGGTCATCTGCTGCAGCTGGAGCGCGATGTAGTCGGCGTTGGGGACGCCGGCCGCCGGAAGACCACTGGCGTAGCTCTGCACCCAGCCGGCGAAGGCGGCGCGCAGTCGCGGCTGGGACTCCGAAGCCAGGGCGCGCAGTTTTTCGTCCGGGACATCCAGACCGCATTCGACCGTGATCACACCGCGGGTGCCGTCCCTGTGGAGAATGGTCGCCACGATGGCCTTGATCTGCAGGAAGGTGGCCCCCCCGCCCTTCTTCTTTTCCTCTCCACCATTGGCGGCGGCGACGGCGGGAAGCAGCGCGAGCGCGGCGGCGAGGGCAAGACGGCGATCCATGCGACCAGTTGACACCAACATGGTTGACGCGGCGTTTACACATTCGCGCCAAGCCTAGGACGGGCGGCATTCAATCGGGAATCAGCGCCCGCGCCGGAATGCTCATGACCGCCTTCGCGCCCGCCAACCTCGACCTTGATGGCAAGGTGATCCTGATCACGGGCGGCACAGGCTCGTTCGGTCGCCGCTTCGTGGACAGCGTCCTGACCCGCTATTCGCCGCGGAAGGTGATCGTCTATTCGCGCGACGAGTTGAAGCAGAGCGAGATGCAGCAGGATATGCGGGAGCGCTTTCCGGCCGAGACCCTGTCGAAGATGCGCTTCTTCCTCGGCGACGTCCGCGACCGCTCGCGCCTGACCCTGGCGCTCCGCGGCGTGGACATTGTCATCCACGCGGCGGCGCTGAAGCAGGTGCCTGCGGCGGAATACAATCCCTCCGAATGCATCCAGACCAACATCATCGGCGCCGAGAACGTGGTGTGGGCCAGCCTGTCCAATCACGTGAAGCAGGTGGTGGCCCTGTCGACCGACAAGGCCTGCAATCCCGTCAACCTGTACGGCGCCACCAAACTTGCCTCGGACAAGACCTTCGTGGCGGCCAACAATCTCGCGGGCGACATCGGCACGCGGTTCGCCGTGGTGCGGTACGGCAATGTGGTCGGCTCCCGCGGAAGCGTGGTGCCGTTATTCAGGCGGTTGCTGGCCCAGGGTGCGACCGAGCTGCCGGTCACCGATCCGCGCATGACCCGCTTCTGGATCACGCTCGACCAGGGCGTCGATTTCGTCCTGTCGTCCCTGACCCTCATGCGGGGCGGCGAAATCTTCGTGCCGAAGATTCCGTCGATGTCGATGCCCGACCTGGTGCACGCCATGGCGCCCGGCGCCGCGATCAAGGTGGTCGGGATCCGACCGGGCGAGAAGCTGCACGAAATCATGGTCGGCGCCGACGACGCTCGTCAAACGGTCGAACTGTCCGACCGCTATGTGATCGAGCCGGCGTTTGTCGAGTACACCCGCAAACCCTTCGGTCCCGAAGACGGCGGCGCGACCGTTCCGGAAGGTTTCTCCTACGCCAGCGACAACAATGACGACTGGCTGTCCGCCGAGGGTCTGATGGCCATGCTGGAGGAGACGGGATCGTGACCCAGGGGTTCCTCCCCTACGGCCGCCAGACCATCGACGACGACGACATCGCGGCCGTGGCCGCCGCCCTCAGGGCCGATTATCTGACCACCGGCCCCACCGTGGACGCGTTCGAAGCCGCCTTCCGCGACGTGGTCGGCGCCGCGCACGCTGTGGCCTGCAGCAACGGTACGGCCGCGCTGCACATGGCCATGCTCGCCGCCGGGATCGGGCCGGGCGACGTCTGCATCGTGCCTTCGATCACCTTCCTCGCAACCGCCAACTGCGCGGTCTACGTCGGCGCAGACGTCGTGTTCGCCGATGTCGATCCGGACAGCGGTCTGATGACGCCGGGCACGCTGGCCGACGCGCTCGACCGGGCCGGGGGCCGCCGGGTCCGGGCGGTACTGCCGGTCCATCTGCGCGGCGACGTCTGCGACCTGCCGGCCCTGGCCGCCCTTGCCGGGGAAGCCGGCGCCATCCTTGTCGAGGACGCCCCGCATGCGCTCGGCTCGACCCTGAAGGTCGGCAATCGCGTCGAGCGGGTCGGCGATTGCGCCCACTCGGCCATGGCGACGTTCTCGTTCCATCCGGTGAAGACGATCGCGACGGGCGAGGGCGGCATGGTCACCACCAATGACGCGGCGCTCGCCGACCGCCTGCGTCGCGCCCGCAGCCACGGCATGACCCGCACGCCGGGCGCCGATCCCTGGCTCTACGAGATGATCGAGCCCGGCTTCAACTATCGCCTGCCTGACATCAACTGCGCGCTCGGCCTGTCACAACTGGCCAAGCTGCCGAGTTTCATTGACCGTCGCCGCACGCTGGCGGGCCTGTACGAGACATCGCTCGCGCCATTGGCGCCGATGGTGCGGCTGGCGACACGGCCGACGGGCTCCGACCCCGTGTTGCATCTGCTGACCGTGCTGATCGACTTCGCGGCGGCGGGCAAGACTCGCAGGCAGGTCATCGAGGCTCTGGCGGCGTGCGGCGTCGGCAGCCAGGTCCACTACATTCCGGTCCAGAGCCAACCCTACTGGCGGACCCGCCATGGTCCGCTGGAGCTCCCGGGCGCGGCGGCCTGGTATGATCGCTGTCTCAGCCTGCCGCTCTATCCGGCGATGGCAGACGGGGATGTGGCAAGGGTTGTCGAGGCCCTGGCCGAAGCGCTCGCCTAGGCGGCCATGCCCGCGGCCTGCATCATGCCCCGGACCTTTTCGACCGCCTCGGGCGATTTCGCCAGCTCGTCGCGCAGGTCGGGGTGGCGAACCAGCTTCAGGGCTTCGCCCCGCGCCCGGTCAGCGGCGGCGCCGAGCGGCGCGGCCTCTCCGATGGCCAGACGCAGAAGCAGGTTGAGACGATGCACCGCCGGAGCAGGCGCACGCGCGATCAGCGTAACGATCTTGGCGTCGGCTTCGATAAGTCCGCCAATTTCCCCGATCTTGGCCTGGATCGGCGCGGCGTCTTCGGTGACGAGGCCGGCGCGGAGGATCGACTTCTGCAGGTGGGCCAGCGTGGCCAGACGCACAGCCGGAGAATCGGCGCCGTAGCGTAGTTCCTTCTCGAACCGGAGGGCCGAGACCTGGGCCGCCAGATAGCGGGCAGCCTGCCGTTTGTTGGCTGCGCCGGTGATGTTCTCGGCGAGATGGATCAGGGTTTCGACTTCTTCGCGGGCCGACAGGTTCTCACCCAGCAGCACCTCGACAAAGTCACTCGTCACCAGCATGCGCGAGCGGGCCGAGAAGGCCTCGTGAATGTCGTCCGTGCTGAGGACCCGATCGCCAGAGGCTGTCAGCGCCATGGCCAGGCCGCGCAGCAATTCGATTTCAGCGGCGGCGTCGCGAGGCTTCAGGCGGCGGGGTCCGGTCAGCTCGCGCAGCACGCGCTGGGCGATGGCCACGCGGCAGCTCTCGAAGTTCCCGTTGGCCAGCCAGGTCGCAAGGCGCTGGGCCGGCGGTGAAAGCACCGGCATGATCCTCGCCACTTTGGCGTCGATCTGGATCAGCTTTTCGACCGGGCCGGCGCCGGCGACACGGGTCATGGCCGACAGCTGCTCGCCCAGATCCAGGCCCGCGCCCAGAAGGTCGGCGAGGCCCGACTTCGAGCCGAGGATTTCCGTCAGCGGCTGCTCCAGCACCTGCAGCGCGATGGCGCGCGCCAGCGGGTCGATCGGAGCGGCGTCGGCCAGATCCAGGAGGCGGGTGACCTTTTCGCTCCAGCCGCCGGCCGGGCCGATCGTGGCGGCCACGCCGGCGCCCAGCAGGTAGCTCCGGTCCGGATCGCTCACCAGCCGCTCGGCGGCCGCAGCGAACCCCTCCTGATCCAGATTGGGCAAAACGCCGCGGCGGTGGTCCTTCATCAGCCGCTCGATGGCCCCTTCGGCGAGCTTCTGGAACGACCGGATGATTTCGTGGACGCCGATGCCGCGCGCCTGCGCCTCGGGAATGGCGACCTTCTGGATGGCGTGCTGCAGCTCGATCCCTGTGGCTTCCAGCTTCTCGACCAGATCCGGCCGGTGCAGCAGTTCGAACGGCGTGGCCTTGTTGCGCTGCAGCCAGTTGTCCAGCAGGCGGCCGATCCGCTCGCGCGCATGGCAGGTGTAGAGATCCGAGGGGCTGATGCAGAGGGGCTCGGTGTCTTCGCGGACCTTGCGGGTCTTGGTGCGCTCCGGCGCCCCCTTGCTCAGGATGGTCACCGAGCGGAATTCGCGGGTTTCCGGGTCAAGCGTTTCCTTGGTCACACGGACGGCCGCGACGCGACCTTCCTCGAGCGCCTGCTCGGCGGTCTCGATCGCACGCGCGCGATCTTCGGTCGCCATGTCGAGCGACCAGCCCGATCCGGGCTGGCGGCGCACGAACAGCTCGTAGTGAACCTGACCCCGTTCCATGGCCCACATCCATACGGGCAAGGCCCTAAGGCCGCGTTTACGATGCCAAACCGCCGCAATGGGGCCATGCTGACGGGTGATTTCCTTGCACCGGGGCTGGACCAAGGTAGGGTCTGCCCGCACGAACCTCTGAGACGAAGGACTGAAATGGCCAACATCACCCTGGTGGACGACGACGAGAACATCGTCGCCTCGGTTTCACTGGCGCTGGAAAGCCATGGCCACACGGTGACCGCCTGTCATGACGGGGTCGCGGGCCTGGAGTCGTTGCAGAACAATCCGCCGGATCTGGCCATTCTCGACGTGAAGATGCCGCGCATGGACGGCATGGAGCTGCTGCGCCGCCTGCGCCAGACGTCCGACACGCCGGTGATCATGCTGACCAGCAAGGACGAGGAGATCGACGAGATCCTCGGCTTCAACCTCGGCGCCGACGACTATATCCACAAGCCCTTC
>CAZISF010000163.1:0-6626 GCA_964541915.1 uncultured Caulobacter sp. | reverse complement strand
CCCCCGGCGCGCGCCCCCTGCCCCGCGGGGGGGGCGACCACATCCCGCCCGGGGCTTTGTTGGGGGGGGTCTTGATGGGCCGGGCGCCGGGCGGAGCGCTCGGCCCTCGGCCAGTCGCCGGCCGTCTGGGCGCGGGCGAAGATGTTGTTCTGTAGCCGGATCAGCACTGCCCGGTCGCTCATCGGCGCCATCAGCAGCTCAAGCCGGCCGGCGACGTCGGGGGTCAGGCCGGCGCGAAAGGCGCGACGGGACAGCTCGGATGGCAACACCACCCGGCCCTCGCTGAAGGGATCCAGCGCCAGCGGTCCCTCACGCGTTTCGATACGCAGCAGGAAGTGGCCCGGAAAATCGACGCCGCGCACATCCAGATCGCAGCGTCGCGCGGCATGCAGGTAGAAGACGCCCAGCGACACGGGAATGCCCATGCGCCGACCGGCGATGGCGATCACATCGGCGTTGTCCGGATGATCGTAGGTCATCAGGTCGCCCTGCAGCCGCAGGTCGCCGGCCATGGACTCGGCGATGGCTTCCTCGGGGGATTCGCTCTGCAAGCGGCGGGCGAGATGGTCCGCGCCTTCATTGGCGACGGCGCGCGCCGCGTCCGCGTCGCGGTCCGGGTCGTCGTGGACGGCGCAGGCCAGGGCGGCTTCGAACAGCGGAAACCCGTCGTCGGCCAGCTTGCCGGCCTCGGTCAGGAACTGTTCTGCGTCTTCGCGGGTCATGCGGTCCTAACGCCTCAGCCGCCCTTCCAGGCGTCGGGAATATGGCGCGGCCACCGGCCGGGGGCGAGAGCGATCAGGTCGAGGCGGATCGTCGCGCCCTTCAGGCCTGGCCGCCCCGCGGCGATCGACGCGGCGGCGCGGCGAAGGCGCTGGCGCTGGTCCGGTCGAACGGCTTCCAGCGCGGTCTCCAGCGTGGTGCGGCGCTTGACCTCCACCACGGCCAGCACGCCGGCCTTGAGTGCGAGCAGGTCGATCTCCCCCTGCGGCGATGCCAGCCGGAATCCGAGGATGCGGTAACCCCTGAGCATCAGCAGCAGCGCCGCCAGCACCTCGCCGCGTCGCCCGCTGCGACGGGCCAGGCTGCCGCGCCGGCTACGGACGCTGGTCACCGGCCGTCCCTCAGAGCCATCGCCCGCTTGTAGAGGTCGCGCCGGTTCAGGCCGAGCGCCCGGGCGACCTCGGAGGCCGCTTCGCCGGGCGGCAGGCGCGTCAGGGCGTCGGCGAGCGCCGCGTCGGCGTCTTCGGCGGTTGAAACCTGCTCGGCGCCCGGACCGACGAGGATGACGATCTCGCCCTTCGGCCCGTCGAGCTTCGGATCAGCGGCCAGTTCGCCCAGCGTGCCGCGGACCGTGGTCTCGAACAGCTTGGTCAGCTCCCGCGCCACGGCTGCCTCGCGGTCGCCGAAGACGGCGGCCATGTCGGTCAGGCTGGCGCGAAGGCGCGGGCCGCTCTCGTAGAAGATCAAGGTGGCGTGGACGTTGGCGACCTCCGCCAGGAAGGTCCGTCGCGCCGCGCTTTTCGGCGGCGGAAAGCCGGCGAACAGGAACCGGTCGGTCGGCAGGCCCGCCAGGGTAAGCGCCGCCAGCGCCGCCGAAGGTCCGGGGATGGGGAACACGCGATGGCCGGCCGCGATCACCTCCCGGACCAGCCGGAAGCCCGGATCGGACACCAGCGGCGTGCCCGCGTCGGACACCTGGGCCACGCTTTGCCCCTGCTCGAGCGCGGCCATGATCCTCGGCCGCGCCCGTTCGGCGGCATGCTCGTCGTAGCGCAGCATGGTCTTGCTGAGACCGTAGGCGCTGAGCAGCTTGCCGGTTACCCGGGTGTCCTCGGCCAGCAGCAGATCGCACCCCGCAAGCACGTCCAGCGCCCGCAGGGTGATGTCGCGCAGATTGCCGATCGGCGTCGCGACCACATAGAGACCGGGCTCCAGAGGGACATCGGACAACGGCGGCGGCGGCGGATGGCGGGACAAGGCGAACTCCGTGCGGAACGCGAGAGCGCCTTGCCCGCTCTCTTCAGTCAAGGGATAGAAGGCTGCCCCTCGCAAAGGAAGCGCCGTGAACAAGCTCGTCGTCTGGTTTGTGCTGATCGCCGTGGCGGTGGTTGTCGCTGTCGGGGCCTATTGGTGGCTGGACCTGCGCTGGCGGCCCAAGACCATCACCAGGAACCAGGCCGAGATCGCCGCCCTGCTCGAACAGTCCGGCTGGGTCTCGCCCGGCCTGACCGGACCGAAGCTATACATGGTTGGTTTCCGCGCCTGCCCCAGTTGCATCGCCTTCAAGACGGACGCCTTGCCCAAACTCGTCGAGGCCGGCGTTGACACGCGGGTGATCGAGTTCGCCTGGCCAGACCGGAATGGCCAGGCGCAGTCGACGGCCGCCGAACGGTCGACGGTCGCCGAGCTGTGGATCAACCGAAGCTGGGCCCTGATGCAGAGCTGGGACGCAGCGCCGATCGAGGCCTGGACGGCCCAGGGCATCCCACCCGCTGATGGCGACATGGCCCGCACCGCCGTGGTCGAGGCCGGCCGCGGCATGGTCGAGAAGCTGACGCCGCTGCTGAAGGCCAACGGAATCACCTTCGGCACGCCCGTCCTGATCTGGTGGTCAAAGGACGGCGTGATGCACGGCTGCGCCTGCGGCAGCCCGTCCGGCTGGCGATTCGCGCTGAAAGACCTCGGGGCGCGCTAGAGCGGCGCGAACTTCGCTGTGAAGTGACGCATGGCCTTGGGCTGCCAGGTGATGCGCATGCCCTTCAGGCTGTCCTTGCGGGCGGCGATCTCCTCGAACACCTCGACGATGTAGTCGGCGTGGCTCTGGGTGTAGACGCGGCGCGGGAAGGCCATGCGGACCAGGTCCATGGGCGCCTCCACCTCGGTTCCGTCGGGTTTCAGACCGAACATCACCGTGCCGATCTCGCAGGAACGGATGCCACCCTCGACATAGAGCGCCACCGCAAGGGCTTGGCCCGGATACTGGCTCGGCGGGATATGCGACAGGAAGTTGCGGGCGTCGATGAACACCGCGTGCCCGCCGGTCGGCCGCACCGTCGGCACGCCCATCGCCTCGAGCCGTTCGCCGATATAGGCCATGCTGCGCAGCCGGTAGCGCAGGTAGTCCTCGTCGATGATCTCGGTCAGGCCCTGGGCGATGGCGTCCAGATCGCGACCCGCGAGACCCCCGTAGGTCGGGAAGCCCTCGGTCAGGATCAGCCTGTTGCGCGCGGCCTGAGCCAGATCATCGTCGTTGAGGGCCAGCCAGCCGCCGATGTTGGCGAAGGCGTCCTTCTTGGCCGACATGGTCATGCCGTCGGCCAGGGCGAACATGTCGCGCACGATGTCCTTGATCGAGCGGCCCTCCTGACCCGGCTCGCGCATCTTGATGAAGTAGGCGTTCTCGGCGAACCGGCAGCCGTCGATGATGAAGGGCTTTTTGTGCGCGTGGGCGATGCGCGCGACGGAGCGGATGTTGGCCAGACTCACCGGCTGGCCGCCGCCGGCGTTGTTGGTCACCGTCAGCATGACGCAGGGCACCGCGTCGCCATGCTCGGCGAGGAAGGCCTGCAGCCGCTCAAGGTCCATGTTGCCCTTGAACGGGTGGTCGCTGCGCGGGTCGAGACCCTCGGCGATCACCAGGTCATGGCCCTCGGCGCCGGTCGATTCGATGTTGCCGCGGGTTGTGTCGAAATGGGTGTTGGACGGGATGGTCTTGCCCGGCCCGCCGAGGATCGAGAACAGGATCGCCTCGGCCGCCCGGCCCTGGTGGGTCGGGATGACATATTTGAACGGCATCAGCTCCTTCACCGCCGCCTCGAAGCGGAAGAAGGACGGACTGCCGGCGTAACTCTCGTCGCCGGACATCAAGGCCGCCTGCTGGCGCGCGCTCATGGCGGAGGTGCCGCTGTCGGTCAGCAGGTCGATCAGCACGTCGTCGGAGTGCAGGGCGAACAGGTTGTAGTCCGCGTCCGCGATCAGTTTCAGCCGCTCTTCCCGCGTGGTCATGCGGATGGGCTCGACCGCCTTGATGCGGAACGGCTCAATGATGGTTTTCATGACAGGCTCGATGTTCGTTGAAGCGCGCGTCTCGTCGCGCTAACCGCTTTGGTGATGCCTTTATCCGTCCGCGCCGCCTATCGCGAGCGTCTTTCCCGGGGCGACATCAGGCCCGATGCGGCGCAGGAGCAGGCGCTGGTCGCCCTGTCGCGCCTGGAAGGCGACCTCAACGCCTTGTCCGAGCCGGGGTTCTCCTCGCTGTTCCGCAAGCCGAAAGGCGCGCGCGGGCTGTATCTCTGGGGCCCGGTCGGTCGGGGCAAGTCCATGCTGATGGACCTGTTTTTCGACTCCGCGCCGATCGCCAAAAAGCGCCGCACCCATTTTCACGTCTTCATGGCCGAGGTGCATCGCGACATCGACGCCTGGCGCAAGGGCGACGCCGCCCAGCGCAAGGCGCGCTTCGGTCAGGCGAAGGGCGACGATCCGATCCAGCCGACCGCGGAGCTGATCGCCGAATCCGCCCGGCTGTTGTGCTTCGACGAACTGCAGGTCACCGACATCGCCGACGCGATGATTCTCGGTCGGCTGTTCGAGGCCCTCTTCGCCCAGGGCGTGACCCTTGTGGCTACGTCCAACCGGCCGCCGGACGATCTCTACAAGGACGGCCTCAACCGCCAGCTCTTCCTGCCCTTTATCGCGATGCTGAAGGACCGGCTGGAGGTGGTGGCTGTGCGCGGGCCGGTGGATTTCAGGCTCGACCGGCTGCGCGGGGCCCGCACCTGGCTGGCGCCCGCCGATCCCGACAATGGCCGTGAATTCGACCGGCTGTGGGCCGACATGCTCGACGGCGCGCCCGAGACCGGCGCGACACTCGAGGTCCTCGGCCGCAAGCTGCACCTGCCAAGGGCCAGCGGCGGCCTGCTACGCGCCAGCTTCGCCAGCCTGTGCGAACACGCGCTGGGACCGCAGGACTATCTGGCCGTCGCCGACCGCTTCCACACCGTGTTTCTGGAAGACGTCCCGCGCCTCACCCCCGCCCGGCGCGATTCAGCCAAACGGTTCAACACCCTGATCGACGCGCTCTATGAGGCGGGCGCCAAGCTCGTCGCCCTGGCCGCCGTCGAGCCGACCGGCCTCTATCCGGAGGGCGACGGATCGTTCGAATTCGAGCGCACCGTGTCCCGCCTGCAGGAGATGCGCTCGGCCGACTGGCTCGAACGGGTGCGGGACGAGGGCTGAAAAACCCCTGCTCGCGTTGACACCCCCGGCTTGCGGCGTAAATAGCCGTGCAGCCTCGCAACCGCCGGGAACCAAATGACCGAAGCCTCGTCGGGGGTCCGTGAACGTCCCCTTTCGCCCCACCTGCAGGTGTGGCGCTGGCATGTGACCATGCTGGGCTCCATCCTTCATCGCGCCTGCCTCATGGGCCTCTATGTCGGCGCGCTCATTCTCGTCGCCTGGGCGGTCGCCCTGGCGTCCGGGCAAGCGACCTATGACGGTTTCATCGCCGTCCTCGGTTCCCTGCCGGGCAAGCTGGTGCTGCTGGGCCTGACCTTCGCCCTGTTCTTCACCGTGGCCAGCAACGTCCGCCACCTGATGTGGGATACCGGCAAGGGCTTCACGCCGAAGGTCGCCGACACCATCGTCATCGCCGGCATCGTCTTCGCGCTGGTCGCCACGGCGGGCGTCTGGATCATCGCCGGCCAGACGGGAGGCCTGTCATGAGCGTCTCCAAAGCCGGTTTCCGTACGCCGCTGTCGCGCGCCCGGGGTCTGGGCGCCGCCAAGCACGGCGTCGGTCACTTCATCGCCGACCGCGTTTCCGGCCTGGCCCTGATCCCGCTGTCGATCTGGGCAGCCTACGCCGGCCTCAAGGTCGCCGCCGGCGGCTACATGGCCGCTGTCGAATGGCTGGCTCAGCCGCTCAACGCGGTGTTGCTGAGCCTGTTCATCGTCGCCGGCCTCCTGCATCTGCGACTCGCCCTGCAGGTGGTGATCGAGGACTACATCCAGGGCTTCGTGGCCAAGTCCGCGCTGCTCATCGCCAACTATCTCGTCTGCGTCCTCGGCGCCGCTCTGGGGGTCTTCGCCATCCTCAAGGTGGCCCTCCTCGGAGCCTTCTGATGCCGGCCTATGATTTCATCGACCACCGCTTCGACGTCGTGGTGGTGGGGGCCGGGGGATCCGGCCTTCGCGCCGCGCTCGGCTGCGCCCAGGCCGGCCTGAAGACGGCCTGCATCAGCAAGGTCTTCCCGACCCGCTCGCACACCGTGGCCGCCCAGGGCGGCATCTCCGCCTCGCTCGGCAACATGGGCGAGGATGACTGGCGCTGGCACATGTACGACACCGTCAAGGGGTCGGACTGGCTCGGCGACCAGGACGCCATCGAATATCTCACCCGCAATGCGCCCGCCGCCGTGTACGAGCTCGAGCACTGGGGCGTGCCCTTCTCGCGGACGCCGGAAGGCAAGATCTACCAGCGCGCCTTCGGCGGCATGACCCGCAACTACGGCGAGGCCCCGATCCAGCGCACCTGCGCGGCGGCCGACCGCACCGGCCACGCCATGCTGCACACCATGTACGGCCAGGCGCTGTCGAAGGAGGTCGAGTTCTTCATCGAGTACTTCGCCC
>CAZISF010000162.1:0-6733 GCA_964541915.1 uncultured Caulobacter sp. | reverse complement strand
GCGCGGCAAGCCGTGAAGAAGCGGGTCACGCTGGCCCGGTCGAGGGGGGAGGCGTCGACGTTCACCTCGCGGCCGCGATCGATCAGCGACAGGTCACCCGTGCGGGAAAACCCGATCAGCGCAGGCATGTCGGTATGGGCGGAGGCCTGGATCATCTGGCCGGTGGCGGGGGAGGCCACAAGGGCGGCGGTCAGGGTCTGGCGCGCATCGCCGGATGTTAGAACCAGACCGTCCCGTGGCGAACCGCCCATCAGGGACACATCCACCTGCTTCGACCCGGGCGTGCAGGTCATCATCAGCACGACATTGTCGGATGCCGGCGAGCCGTAGGCGAGCTTGGGCCCCTCTCCGGCGTTGTTCTGGTAGCTCCAGGCGAAGCCCGGGGCAGCCGGACTGGACACACAGCTTCCGAGTGCTGCGCAGGCCATGGCGGTGATGATCGCAAGCATTCTGGACATGTGAACGCTCCTTCCCGAAGGCTCAACGCGCCGCCCCCCGCGAAGTTCACATGTATTAAGACCGGCGGTATCGGTCAGAACGGCGTGAAACGCTCCACCACGGCCTGCCCGGCGGGAGTCCGCTGCTGGCGGCTGATGTCGCCCCGGCCGCCGTAGGCGATGCGGGCTTCAGCAATCTGGGTGTGCTTGATCGTGTTGGCGGCGGAAATGTCTTCGGGACGCACGATGCCCGACACCGTCAGGCGGCGCACTTCGCCGTTGGTCATGACCTCCTGGGTTCCCTGGATGACCAGGTTGCCGTTCGGCAGCACGCTGGAGACAACGGCGGCGACGGTCAGGCTGATCTTTTCCGAGCGGGTCACAGCGCCGGCGCCGGCCTTGTTGCTGGTCGAGCCGGTCTCGATCATCGCCGAAGGGTCAAAGCCGCCCGGCAGGATCTTGCCGAGCGAGCTCTCCAGTCCAAACAGGTGCGGCACGCCCATCGTCTGGCCGGCCGTGCGTGAGGTGGTCGTGTTGTTCTGGGTGCGGGCGGAATCGTCGATGTCGATCTGGACCGTCAGGATATCGCCCACCCGGGAGGCGCGCTGGTCGACGAAGAAGGCGCGGGCTCCGGCGCGCCACAGCGAGTTGGCGCTGGCCGGCTGGGGCGTCTGCCCCGGGGCCGAGAGAACGGTCTGGTCGGCCGGCATCAGGGCCGAAGGGTAGCCGATCGGCGCCAGTTGGGGACCGGCGACCGCTTCCTTGACCGTTGTGCAGGCCGCCATGGGGGCCAGGACGACAGCGAGAAGAATGGCAATGCGCATGAGACGGATCCTCTAACGGGCGGCGTACTGGGGAGCGGCGGCGGCCTTCAGCCGTTGCGCGTCGGGTCCGGTGACGGCCTGGCCGGGCCCGGTCGCGACGGCCTCGATGATCTTCTTCGAGGCGGGATTCTGGACATTGAAGCTCTGGCCGACGGCGGCGGCGCCCAGGGCCTTCGCCTGAAGGGACAGGCTGATGCCGCCGGCCGACCAGGTCACCTGCACGGTATCGCCCGCCTTGATCACCT
Source organism: uncultured Caulobacter sp. (assembly GCA_964541915.1). GTDB lineage: Bacteria > Pseudomonadota > Alphaproteobacteria > Caulobacterales > Caulobacteraceae > Caulobacter. The sequence goes on along the minus strand of CAZISF010000162.1, from coordinate 5,227 downwards.
GCTGGGCGACAACGTCGCGCAGGCCGACCGTCGCTCCTTCACGCAGGGGGCGTTTGGCGGCCATGCCGATCACGGCGTCAGCGTCACGCGGGGCGTCGGCGGGCGCGCCGGCGACCTTGGCCCAGGTCATGTCTTCCGGCTGGACGATCTCGCCGGCGTTCAGGCTGCGGGCCCAGGTCAGGACCTCGACATTGCCGCGCTGGGCAGTCGCGGACGGGGCGTCGGACGCGCCGCCGCGCACGACGATGCGGCGCAGGCCCTGCGGGTTGCCCCAGTCGAGGCCGGACCGGCGGGCCAGGTTCTGCACGGCCGCTGCGTCGAGCACCACGGACGGGCCGGCGCGGGTCGCCACCAGCACGCCGGCGGCGCCGCCAGCGCCGTCGAACAGGTCGCCGAGGGTGACGCGGCCGTCCCCGTCGGCGATGTCGGCCTTGAGGCTCACCGTCCCGGCCAGCGCCGGAGACGCGATCAGCGCTCCGCAGAGCGCGGCGAGGAGGGCGCGGCGCATACTAGCCCTTCACCTGGTTGGCGGCCTGAAGCATCTGGTCGGCCGTGGTGATGACCTTCGAGTTCATCTCGTAGGCGCGCTGGGCGATGATCAGGGCGGTGATTTCGCTGACCGCGTCGACGTTCGAGGCTTCGGTGTAGCCCTGCAGCAGCTGGCCGAAGCCGACGGCGCCGGGCGTGCCCGTCGTCGCCGGGCCCGAGGCCCCGCTTTCCATGTAAAGGTTGTCGCCCGTCGCTTCGAGGCCGGCCTCGTTGACGAAGGTGGCGAGTTCAATCTGGCCGGCGACCTCGGGCGCGGCTGTCCCGGCCTTGGTCACCTGTACCTGACCGGACTTGGAGATGGTCACATCGACCGCGTCCGACGGGATCGTGATCGAGGGCTGGATCTGGTAGCCGTCCTCGGTGACCAGCTGGCCCTGGTCGTTGAGCGACAGGTTGCCGGCGCGGGTGTAGGCGGTCTCGCCTGAGGGCATCAGCACCTGCAGGTAGCCGCGGCCCTGGATGGCCAGGTCGTACTTGTTTTCGGTGCTGGTCATCGCGCCCTGGCCGGTAATCCGGTAGGTGCTGCCGGTCTTCACGCCGCCGCCGATCTGGACGCCGGTCGGGACGACGGTGCCCTGGTCCGACGACTGCGCCCCGGCCCGTTCGAGGTTCTGGTAGAGCAGATCCTGGAACTCGGTCCGTTGGCGCTTGAAGCCAACGGTGTTCATGTTGGCGATGTTGTTCGAGATGACCTCGACGTTCAGCTGCTGGGCGGCCATGCCGGTCGCGGCGGTGCGAAGAGCCTGCATCAGACGTTACTCCCTCAGGCCACACGCCCCAGCCGCTCGACGGAGCGACGGGACAGTTCGGCCGAATTTTCGATGGTTCGCGCCATGCTCTCGTAGGCGCGGCTGATTTCGATCAGGCGGGTGATCTGCAGGACCGAATTGACGTTGCTGCCCTCCAGCATCCCCTGGTGAACGCGAGCGGCGGACGCGGGCTCGGGCTGCAGGTTGGAGGTGTTGCGGAACTGGTTGTCGCCGGTCTTGGACAGGCTGGACAGATCCTCGAAGGTCACGACGGCGATCTTGCCGACCTTGTTGGCGCCCTGGCTGACCGTGCCGTCCGCGGCGATGGCCACCGGGCCCTGCGTCGGATCGATGACGATGTCGCCGCCTTCGCCCTGGACCGCATCGCCCGCCTGGGTGGTCAGCTTGCCGTCCGGGCTCAGCGTGAAGCGGCCGTCGCGGGTGAACTGCTCGCCCGTCGCCGTCTGGATCCTGAAGAAGCCCTGACCCTCGATGCCGAGATCGAACGCGCCGTCGGTCTGGCGCAGCGCGCCCTGGCTGAAGTCGCGCGTCACGCCGTCATCGATGACGAACTTCAGGCTCGGCGGGCCATCGACCATTTTCGCCCCGGTGGAGGGGTCGGTCTTGACCATTGTGCCCTCGACCTTGAACCCGGTCGTGTCGACGTTGGCGATGTTGTTGGCGACGATGTTCAGCTCACGCTGCAACGTCATCTGGCGCGACAGGGCGACGTACATCGCGTTGTCCATGACGGGCCTCCCGAAGCGATTTCGACGCGGATTGCGACATCTTCGGGCCTGCAACCTTCGGGCCAGTCTGAAAGCTTAATGATTTCAGCAATCAGAATGGTTAACGGGGCCGGGTGGGATGATCTTGCCGGGTGCATTCCGCCGCCCTTCAAAACCGATCCTTAACCAACGTGAACCAATGAAGGGAGGACAGGGACTCTAGGGAGCCGCGCGCGTGTCCAAGGACAAGGTCAAGGAAGCCGACACGGCCGCCGAAGGCGAGGGCGCGGCCGAAGGCGAAGACGGCGCGGCGGCGGGCAAGAAGAAGCTCCCGCTGAAGATGCTGATCATCGCCGGCGCGGCGGCCGTTCTGGTGCTGGGCGGCGGCGGCGGCGCGGCCTTCATGTTCATGAAGCCCAAGCCCGCGGCCGAGGCCGGAGCCCATGGCGGGCACGAAAAGCCCAAGAAGCCGAAGAAGAAGGAAGGCGGCCACGGCGGCGGCGGCGAAAAGCCGGAAGCCGGCGCGGCCACCGTCAAGGAAGGTCCCGACGGCGTGGTGTTCTACACCCTGCCGGACATCGTCGTGAACATGCAGACGGCCGACGGCCGCCCGACCTTCCTGAAGCTGAAGCTGACCTTCGAGCTGCCCGACGAGGAGGCGGCCGACGTGCTCAACCCGAACATGCCGCGTCTGCAGGACATGCTGCAGACCTTCCTGCGCGAGCTGCGTCCCGAGGATCTGCAGGGTAGCCAGGGCAGCTACCAGCTGCGTCTGGAGATCCTTCGCCGGGTCAACCTCGTGGCCGCCCCGACCAAGGTCAACGCCGTTCTGATCGAGGAGATGCTGATCAGCTAGGCCCCGGCCTGGCTGAAGCGCGACCCATGGCAGACGAGTCCGAAGACCAGGCCGCGATGGCCCAGTGGGCCCAGGAAAACGCACCGGCGGCTGACGCCGGCGCAGCGCCCGCTGACGACTGGGGCGGGCCGGCTCACGACGACACCCTGATCGGTTCAGAGCGGATCCTGAACCAGGACGAGATCGACAACCTGCTGGGCTTCGACCTCAGCGACGACGACGCCGCCGAACGCACCGGCATCCGGGCGATCATCAACTCGGCGCTGGTGTCCTACGAGCGTCTGCCGATGCTCGAAATCGTCTTCGACCGGCTGGTCCGACTGATGACGACGAGCCTGCGCAACTTCACCAGTGACAACGTCGAGGTCAGCCTCGACAACATCAGCTCGATCCGCTTCGGCGACTATCTCAACTCGATCCCGCTGCCGGCCATCCTGTCGGTGTTCCGGGCCGAGGAGCTGGACAACTACGGCCTGCTGACGGTCGACTCCAACCTGATCTACTCGATCGTCGACGTGCTGCTGGGCGGTCGCCGCGGCACGGCGGCCATGCGCATCGAGGGTCGCCCCTACACGACCATCGAGCGGGTGCTGGTCCAGCGGATGGTCGAGGTCGTTCTGGCCGACGCCAAGGCCGCCTTCGAGCCCCTGACCCCGGTCAACTTCGTGCTCGACCGGCTGGAGACGAACCCGCGCTTCGCCGCCATCGCCCGGCCGGCCAACGCCGCCATCCTGGTCAAGCTGCGCATCGACATGGAAGACCGCGGCGGCCGCATCGAGCTGCTGCTTCCCTACGCCACGCTCGAACCCATCCGGAAGATGCTGCTGCAGCAGTTCATGGGCGAGAAGTTTGGACGCGACAACATCTGGGAAGGCCACCTCGCGACCGAGTTGTGGACCACGCAGATGGAGGTCCGCGCCGTACTCGACGAGCAGCAGGTCGGCCTGTCGAAGGTTCTCGACCTCAAGGTCGGCGACACCTTCATGCTCAACGCCACCGCCGACAGTCTCATCGAACTGAGGGCCGGGGCCATTCCCCTGACGCGCGGCCGCATGGGCCGTCGCAATCACCACATCGCCGTGCGCTGCGAGGCGCCGCTGACACCGGCCGCCAAGCAGGCCGTGCAGAAGAGGCTCACATGAGCGTCGCCGCCATCGTCATGAACCTGGTCCTGTCCGGACTGCTGCTGGCCGCCCTGGCCTTCGGCTGGCGGCTGGAGCGGCGACTGAAGAGCCTCAAGGACAGTCACGACAGTTTCGCCCGCGCCGTGGCCGACCTCGACACCGCCGCCGCCCGCGCCGAGCAGGGCCTGGCCGACCTGCGCGCCGCCACCGACGAGGCGGCCGACACGCTGGCGGACCGGATCGAGGCCGCCAAGGCCCTGGCGATCCGCCTCGAGCGCGGTGTTTCCGCTTCCTCAACCTCGACCGTGCAGACTGACGACCGTCCGGCCGTTGTCGCCCCTGTTCGTGAGCGGGAGCCGTTTGTCCGGGCCGAACCCGCTACCACGCCCAGGTCCCGCGCCCGGGTGGATGACGATCTGTTTGAGCCGGATGCCGACGCGGGACGCCTGCGCGCCATCCACGGAGGCCGCCGATGAAAAACATGCCCCGCATCCTGCCGCTGGCGGGCATCGCCGTGGTCGGCGTTCTGGCCGTCAACGCGATGGCCGGCGCCCGTTCGGCTCCGGACCTGTTTTCCGGCGCACGCGCCTTTGCCGAAGACCTGGCCGGCGGAAAGCCGGGCCAGGTGGCTCCCGCCGCGCCGCTTGATCCCTCCAAGGCGGGGCCGAAGCCCGCCGCTGTCTGCGCGCCGACGGCCGCCGAACTGGCCCGCGAGGCCAATCTGTCTCCGGCCGAACTGCAGACCCTGCAGAGCCTGAGCGCCCGTCGCGGCGAACTGGACCAGCGGGAAGGGGACATCGACCTGCAGCTGCAGCTGCTCGCCGCCGCCGAAGCCAAGCTCGACGCCCGGGTCAAGGCGCTCGATGGCCTGAAGGGTGATATCCAGGGCCTCCTGGGCCAGGCAGACGAGCAACAGCAGGCGGAAGTCATCCGCATGGTGGCGGTCTTCTCGGCGATGAAGCCCAAGGACGCCGCCGCCCGCATGGCGATCCTTGAGGACTCCGTCCGCCTGCCGATCGCCGCGAAGATGAAGGAGCGCACGCTCGCCGCCATCCTCGCCCAGATGGATCCGACGGTCGCCAAGAAGATGACCGAGAGCCTCGCGACCCGGTTCGCCGCCAATGCCAGCCTGGCCGCGGCCCGGACGGCAATCGCGCCTGTGCAGACGGCCGCCGCTGCGCCCGCGCCGCCGGCCCCGACCGCCGCCGCTCCGGCCGCGAC
>CAZISF010000161.1:0-6744 GCA_964541915.1 uncultured Caulobacter sp. | reverse complement strand
CCGCTCCCGCCCCGGCCGGTCTGGCGGGTCGCGAGCATCATCGGCGTCGATCCGCTGCCGTTGGCCTTGCCCGCGTCAGCGCCACCCGCCAGCAACGCCGCAACCGCCGCCGCACAGCGGGTGCGAACGGCGCGATGCAGAGGAGCTACGCCGTTCATGTCGAGTGCGTCCGGATCGGCGCCCGCCGCGACCAGCACGGCGATGGTCGCGGCCTGGTCTTCCGGCCGCCACGTCGCAAGGCCCGGCGTTCCGTCCGCCGCGTAGTGAAGGGGCGTCGCGCTCCGCCGGTTCTTCGCGGCGACGTCAGCGCCAAGGCCGATCAGGGTCCGCGCGATCTCCGGCCGATGCGCGGCGGCGGCCACATGCAGCGCGGTGTCGCCGGCGTAAACATAGTGGCTGATGGCCGTCAGATAATTTTCGGGCGCGGTCTCCCGCGTCGCCCCTGCCCTCAGGGCGACCCGAGCCAGATCTGGCGTGGCGTCCAGCAGGTCGTGCATCCCCGCGGCATCCGCCGAGGCGATCGCGTTGAACAGCGCCCTGAGCGCCCCGTCGTCCATATGCGTGCGGCTCCAGTCTCCTGACCGGCGACCACCCTGACACCCCCTTGCCTTTTCCCGCAACCTCCCGGAACTGTTGACGTTACGAGCCGGACCCACGACGCAAGGCCGCCGATGCGCAAGCCCGCCAAGACCAAGGCCCTCTACGCCGGCTCCTTCGACCCGGTGACCCGCGGCCACCTCGACATCATCGGCAAGGCCCTGCTGACCTTCGACACGGTCCACGTCGCCGTCGGCGCCAATGTGCGCAAAACGCGGATGTTCGAGGTCGAGGAGAGTCGGCGGCTGATCGACCGGTCGATCCGTGAGCGCTGGCCCGAAGCGGCCTCCGCCACATCCGGCCAGCTGTTCGATGGCGCGCTGGACGTCGGCGAATTCGCCAATCGCAGCCTTCTGGCCTACGCCCGCGCCATCGGGGCGACCCACATCGTGCGCGGCCTCCGCGAGGCCAGCGACTTCAACGACGAATTCAACCTCCATGGCGTCGCCGAGCGCATCGATCCCTCGATCCAGATGGTCCATTTCATCTGCCAGGCGTCCTTCCTCCACGTGTCGTCGAGCACGGCCAAGGAGCTGGAGTCCTTTGGTGAGCCCGTGGACTGGCTCGTGATGCCCTGCGTGGAGGCGGCTTTCGCCGCGCGTCGGACGTGACTTCGCAATCCGTCACACCCCGACCCGGTGCTGAAACCGGACTACCGTCCGCCCCATTTCCGCCCCGGACTGTGATAAAGAAGGTTCCATGATCCGCACGCTCGTCCTCCTCGCGTTCTCGATCGTCACCCTCGCCGGCTGCGCCACCGCCAGCCGGTTTGACGCGGCCGGGGACGTGCACAGCCTGCTCGTCGCTATCCGCGACAACGATCGCGACGCGTTCGACCGCTATGTCGATCGCAAGGCCCTCAAGCAGAACCTGGAAGGCCGGGTGATGCGGGAAACGACCCGTCCCGACATGGACGACGGCGCCCGCGCGCTGGCGGCGCTGATCGCGCCCAACCTCGCCGACGTCGCCGTCGAGGCCCTGATCCGGCCGCAGGTGTTCCGCGCCATCGCCAACTACTACGGCTACACGCCGGACAAGCCGCTGCCCGACCGCCTGGCGATCGGCGCGGCGCTCAAATATCTGCCCGACGGCCGGGTCTGCGCGACGAAGAAGAAGGACGGCCCCTGCCTCCTGATGTTCACCAATGTCGAGGGGACCTGGAAGTTGTCCGGATTCGAGGGCGACCTCGCCGACCTGCGCGGCAAGGGCCGCAAGACCCCGTAAGAGACCCTTTGATGACCCGTCCGCTTCACACCGTCATCCTGACGGCCCTGATCCTGTCGCTGGCGGGGCCCGCCCTGGCCGCGCCGAAGCGGATGGTGACCTACGACGCCGTCTCGCCGACCGCGCGGCGGCTGACCGGCGCGGGCCTGACCTTTGTCTTCACAAAGACGCTGCTGCGAACCCGCATCCATGCGGTGCGGGCCACCGCCGTGGCCGTCGGCATCGTGCCGCGCCCGTCGACCGACGGCGCGCTGAATCGCAAGCTCGACGCCCTGATGGGCCAGAACGCGGGCAGCGGCTCGCTCTATTCGATCGATCCCACGGCCCAGGAGGGCCGGATCATGATCACGGCCTTCTGCCCGGGCTCGACGAAGGGCTGGCTGTCGATCGGCCAGGTCGGTTCGCGCCGGGACCTGCGGATGTTCGCCTTCGGGGATGACCCGACCACGGGGGAGCCCCGGCTGTGCGGCGACATGCTGTTCTCGTTCCACGGCGAGTGGCGCATGCCCGGCCCAGCGAACGACGGCGTGACCGACCGGGTCTTCGCGCCCGATTTTGGCCGTCCCGGCGGCTAGGGGCTTCTCCTCCTTCGCCGGACCAGCCTAGTCTCCGCAGATGGGCGGGGGACACGACATGGCAGATATCGACGCGCTGAAGGCCTACGAGCGCTTCACCTTCACTGACGGGCCCTACACCCGCGAGGTGTTCCGGCGCGGGACGGGGCCGGCGGTGATCATCATGCACGAGATCCCCGGCCTGCATCCGCTGGTGGTCGACTACGCAGACCGGGTGGCGGCCGCCGGCATGACGGTGTTCCTGCCCAGTCTGTTCGGGTCTCCGGGCAAGCAAGTCACGAACGGCTACGCCATCGGCCAGATGTTCATGAACATCTGCATCCGGCGGGAGTTCAACGCCTGGGCCAATGGCAAGTCGTCGGAGATCGTGAACTGGCTCCGCGCCCTGGCCCGCAAGGTCCACGCCGAGTGCGGCGGACCCGGCGTCGGGGCGCTGGGCATGTGTTTCACCGGCGGCTTCGCCCTGGCCATGATGACCGAGCCTTCGGTCGTCGCCCCTGTGCTCAGCCAGCCCTCGCTGCCGCTCGGCAAGAAGGGCGCGCGAACCATCGACTGCTCGGCCGCCGAGATCCGCTGCGCCAGGCAGCGCTTCGAGGACGAGGACCTCAGCCTGCTGGGCCTAGCTTTCCACGGCGACCCTTTCGTGCCGCCGGGCCGGTTCGAGATGCTCAAGGAAACCTTCGGCGACCGGTTCGAGGCGATTCAGCTCAAGCCGGAAGACGCCCGGCAAGGCACCGGACGACCGGGCCACTCCGTGTTGACCATCCATCTGGCCAACAGCGGCCCGACCCGTGACGCGGAGGCCCGCACCATCAGCTTCTTCCGCCAGCGCCTCGGACTGGACAGCGCCCCCGCCTGAGCCTAGAAGCGCGCCCTTTCCGCCTATCCGGGGTTCGACCCCCCGCCAGGCGTCTGGATACAGATCATGTCACGCGCTTCCGCCCGCCACGGGAAATCCCGTCACGCCGCCCCGTCAGGTCCCTCGCAACGCCAGCTGCGCGCCGGCGAACTGATCCGCCACGCCCTGGTCGAGATCCTGCGCGAGGAGCATCTCGCCGATCCGGCCCTGGCCGACGTGTCGGTGACCGTCTCCGAGGTGCGCATGAGCAGCGACCTCAAGCACGCCATCTGCTTCGTCGAGCCGCTCGGCGCGGGCGTCACCGGCGCGGAGACCCAGACCGTGGTCAAGGCCCTGAACAGCGCCAGCAAGCTGCTGCGCGGACGCCTCGGCCGGCATATCGACATGAAGTTCACGCCCGACCTGAAGTTCTTCCACGACGACAGCTTCGCTCACGCCGCGCGGATCGACCGCCTGTTCGACAACCCGCTGGTCCAGAAGGACCTGCATGCCGACGACCCGCCCGCTTCGGATGACGCCGGCGAGGAAGACTAGGTGGCCCGCCGCAAGAAGGGCGAAGCGGTCTCCGGCTGGGTCTGTCTCGACAAGCCCTACGATTTCGGCTCGACCCAGGCCGTCGGCAAGGTGCGCTGGCTCTACAACGCCCAGAAGGCCGGCCACGCCGGCACGCTGGACCCGCTGGCCACCGGCGTTCTGCCCATCGCGCTCGGCGAGGCGACCAAGACCGTCCCGTTCATGATGGACGCCGACAAGGCCTATCGGTTCACGCTGGAGTGGGGCCGCTCGACGACCACGCTGGACCGCGAAGGCGCGACCACCGCGGAATCCGACGTGCGCCCGACCCGCGATCAGGTCGAGGCGGCTCTCCCGGCCTTCATCGGCGAGATTCAGCAGGTCCCGCCCAACTACTCGGCGGTCAAGGTCGATGGCGAGCGCGCCTATGACCTGGCCCGCGCCGGCGAGGACTTCGAGCTCAAGGCCCGCACCGTCACCATCCATTCGGCCCGCGTCAGCGCCGTTCCGGACGCCGACCACATCGAGCTCGAGATCGAATGCGGCAAGGGCACCTATGTCCGATCGATCGTCCGCGACCTGGCCGAGGTGCTCGGCGCCTGCGCTCATGTCAGCCAGCTGCGCCGGACCCGCGTCGGCCCGTTCGGCGAGGATCGTGCGATAACACTGGAAAATCTGGAAAATTTGAGCCATAAGGCCGCGCTTCCGGAGGTATTGCTCCCGGTCGAGACCGCGCTGGACGACATCCCGGCGCTGGCCGTGACCGCGGAGGACGCCTTTCGGCTGGCGCAGGGAAGACCCATCGTTCTCGTCCCCCGACAGGTCGAAACGCTCAAGGCCCGCCTCACCGGCGGTTCTCGACTCGTTTCAGCCATGGAAGGAGACAGGCTGGTGGCCCTCGCCGAGATGCGTGCGGGAAGGCTCAATCCCGTCCGGGTCTTTATTCAAGCCTGAGCGGAGACTTGACCGATGTCGATTACGCTGGAGCGCAAAGCCGCGCTTATCACTGAACATGGCCGCACCGCTGGTGACACCGGCAGCGCTGAAGTCCAGGTCGCGATCCTTTCGGAACGCATCGCCAACCTGACCGAGCACTTCAAGACCCACAAGAAGGACAATCACAGCCGTCGTGGCCTGCTGAAGCTGGTTTCCCAGCGTCGCGGTCTCCTCGACCACCTGAAGGCGTCCGACGAGAGCCGCTACACGGCGATCATCGAAAAGCTGGGCCTGCGCCGCTAGGCCTGCCCAAACCACCCACCTCCGTTCCGCGGGGGTGGGTGTTCTGCAACAGACCCTCCCCGTTCCTTCAGGCTCTGGAACGCCGAGGTGGAGACCCCAGGGTCTCATCTATCCGTACGTCGAGGGTTCAATCGAAATCCTCACCGGGCCTGACATCTGGAGAGGATTTCGGAAACGACGCCTGTCCGCCCCCGTTGGGAATACGCCCGCGGGATACAGAGAAAGACACACCCTCAAATGTTCGACATCAAGCGCAAGACCATCGAATGGGGCGGCCGTCCGCTGACCATCGAAACCGGCCGCATGGCCCGTCAGGCTGACGGCGCGGTTCTGGTCACCTACGGCGACACCACGGTTCTGGCCGCGGTCACCTTCGCCAAGAGCCCCAAGCCCGGCCAGGACTTCTTCCCCCTGACCGTCAACTACCAGGAAAAGTTCTACGCCGCCGGCAAGATCCCCGGCAGCTTCCCGCGCCGCGAAACCGCGCCGTCGCAGAAAGAAACCCTGACCAGCCGCCTGATCGACCGTCCGATCCGCCCGCTGTTCGTCAAGGGCTTCAAGAATGAAGTGCTGGTCGTCGCCACCGTGCTGAGCCACGACCTGGAGAACGATCCGGACATCGTCGCCATGATCGGCGCCTCGGCTGCCCTGTGCATCTCCGGCGCCCCCTTCATGGGTCCGATCGCCGCCGCCCGCGTCGGCTACATCAACGGCGAATACGTGCTCAACCCGACGCTCGACGAGCTGAAGGAAAGCCAGATGGACCTCGTCGTGGCCGGCACCGCCGAAGCCGTGATGATGGTTGAATCGGAAATCAAGGAACTGTCGGAAGAAGTCGTCCTCGGCGGCGTCTCCTTCGCCCACAAGGGCATGCAGCCGGTGATCGACGCGATCATCGAACTGGCCGAACACGCCGCCAAGGACGCGTTCGACTTCGAAACCGAAGACACCGACGCGCTGAAGGCCAAGATGAAGGACCTCGTCGGGGCCGACATCGCCGCCGGCTACAAGATCACCAAGAAGGGTGAGCGGGTCGACGCCATCGGCGCCGCCCGGTCCAAGGCCACCGCGGCCTTCGCCAAGTCCGACGCCAATCCGGACGGCTACGACGCCAACAAGCTGGGCGCCGTGTTCAAGGAGTTGGAAGCGGACGTGGTCCGTCGCGGCATCCTCGACACCGGCATCCGCATCGACGGCCGCACGGTCGACAAGGTCCGCCAGATCATCGGCGAAGTGGGCATCCTGCCCCGCGCCCACGGTTCGGCCCTGTTCACCCGCGGCGAAACCCAGGCCCTGGTCGTGGCCACCCTGGGCACCGGCGACGACGAGCAGATGATCGACGCGCTGGAAGGCAAGTACTACGAGAAGTTCATGCTGCACTATAACTTCCCGCCCTACTCGGTCGGGGAGACGGGCCGCATGGGCGCGCCGAGCCGTCGCGACGTCGGTCACGGCAAGCTGGCCTGGCGGGCGATCCGTCCGATGCTGCCGAGCGCGGAAGAGTTCCCCTACACCATCCGCCTGGTCTCCGAGATCACCGAGTCCAACGGCTCGTCCTCGATGGCCACGGTCTGCGGCTCGTCGCTGGCCCTGATGGACGCGGGCGTGCCCCTGAAGAAGCCGGTCTCCGGCATCGCCATGGGCCTGATCCTCGAGAAGGACGGCTTCGCGGTTCTGTCGGACATCCTGGGTGACGAAGATCACCTGGGCGACATGGACTTCAAGGTCGCCGGCACC